>JAJYEF010000026.1 GCA_021785915.1 bacterium | reverse complement strand
TGCAAAGTAAAACCTGTACCCCCATTCTCTCAAAAGTAGATATTATTTCTTCTGATTGATATTCCATTTTTTTCTCGTGTTCTTTTGGATCTCTTGTCATTACGTATATTCTCACTCCTTTTTCAAGAAGTTTATTAAATAGAGGAATAAGAGGTTGTGTTCGCTCAGATGTTATAAACGGGCTTTCAATAAATACTTCCTTCTCACAGTTTTCTAAGTCTTGAATAAAGACTTGATAAAAGGTCTTTTCGTCAAAAAGTCCGGAAGAGAGAAGGGAGTTCATTTTTCCTCCTTTTTTGGTAAAATAACAGAGACGTTGCCATTGTAGTAGGTGAAGCCGAGATTCTTGAGTTTCTCGAAGGTAGCTAAAAAGCTAGGTAAAATCTGGTTCCACCTACGGGCAACTTCGCCAGCATACAAATACAATGTCTAATATTACATTATGGCCCACCACCAAGAAATTTTTTGACAAGTTTAAATATTAGTCTTTGCTAAATTGACATCCATTAAGCACTTTGCAATACTTAAAAAATGGAAGAAAAAGCCCAAGAAAACCAGCAACAGCAAGAAAACTTACATACTACTCCTCCTAAAACCGCCCGAATCCCCAAATATTTAGCATTAGTTGTTATTTTATCCGTACTAATATTAGGACTACTTGCCGGATCATATTTATTTCTTAATCTAAGTAAATCCGCTAGTTCGCAAAATCAAGGCGCTGCAAATACAGCAAGTGGCCAAACCCAAACGCAGGCTACAAGTCTAAATTCTTCACCAAGCGCACAAATAAATGTTTTAAATCCCAAGGCTTTGCCGCTTGGGGACGGTAAGGTAAGTAGTTCACCTAAGGTAGGTTATGTTTATTCCTGCATACAAAATTTTAAGCAGGGAGGTGCTCAGCATATAGGGAATTGGATTCACGGTACTACATGGGACTCTACGCAAAAAATTTCTGTTGAGGGAAAAGTAAGCTGGCCGTCAGCACAGTTTTTAGTCTTAGCAGAGGGCTCCGAAAGGGTTATAACCGGAAATGGCCTTCCGGTTAATGCAACGACCGGAATTTTTCCGATACAGCCTTTTGATCCCGCCTACCAAATTGACAGAAATCCTAACAGCATTACCGCACAAAATATATCCCTTATGCTTCCGCTTAACCCTACGATTGCCCAAAACCCTTCTTGTGTCCCCATGGGAATGATAGGAGTTGCGGTAAACGGAGTAGCCATATATAACGCCTTGGACGCATCAGGAAGAGATGCCGTTGCACATGAGGCACAGGACAGTTGCGACGGACATCCAGAATCAACAGGGGAGTACCACTACCACGGTCCGAGCTCTTGCATCCCGCAGGAAACGCAGAATAATAAGCTGATAGGATATGCCTTGGACGGGTTTGGGATCTACAGCATGTACGATGCCAGTGGAAAAGAAATTACAAACGCTGATTTGGATGCCTGCCACGGGACAACCAGTGTAATCCCATGGAACGGAAAAATGGTAAAAATGTACCATTATGTGTTAACAAGGGAATATCCTTACACGGTAGGCTGTTTTATGGGAACGCCAGTACGGGTAAACCGGCCAAATGCTCAAAATAATTCTGATTTACAAAATTCAGGACAGCTTCCTCCCTCAGGACAAAGGCCACCGCTTCAACACCCGTAACAAATAGCAAAGCTCTGGTATAATATGGACATGAAGATAACAAGAAAAGAAGCGCTAAAAAACGCAATTTTAACCGCCGCCTATATTGTGGCTGTAGGCTTATTCATGTATTACGGGTCGCTTGTAAAAATCGGAAGAGCCAACGCTTTTCTTGCACCAGTTGCGCTTTTGATGTTATTCGTTTTTTCAGCCGCTTTAACGGGGTTTTTGATATTTGGAAAACCTGCACAAATGTATGTTGATGGAAAGAAAAAAGAAGCGCTATCTCTTCTTACAAATACCCTTGTAATATTCTTTATCATAACCATAGCATCCATTTTACTTTTAGTTGCTCTTACTAGATAACCGATGAAATCTACAAAAGACCCGCCCAAACCTTATAAAATTACACTCAGTTTACTTTTAGTTATAATATTAGGGGTTGTATTTTATTTAATAAAAAACGGTAACCATAATGATGTTACGGACATTGTTAACAAAACATCATCCAAACTTACAAATACCGAAATTCCAGCTCAGTTTGAGGACTTAACAATTCCATACTTAAGAAACAGAACCTACAAAAGCTCTTTGGGGAGCCTCGACAAAATTGACGAAAATGCAAGTTATACTTCTTATCTTACGAACTATATCTCGGACGGGCTAAAGATAAACGGTCTTTTAACGATACCAACTGGCACAGTACCAAAAGGAGGATTTCCCGCAATTGTATTTGTACACGGATACATCCCTCCGCAAGAATACAATACCATGCAAAGATACGTTGATTACGTAGATTATCTGGCGAGAAATGGATTCGTTGTATTTAAGATAGACCTTAGGGGAAACGGAAATTCGCAAGGTCAGGCAAGCGGAGCCTATTTTAGTTCAGGATACGTAATAGACACCCTGAATGCCTATGCAGCTTTGCAAAACGCAAGTTTTGTTAACTCTAAAGAGATCGGGCTTTGGGGACACAGCATGGCCGGAAACGTTGTCTTAAGGGCAATGACAGTAGAACCTACAATTCCCGCTACAGTTATATGGGCAGGCGCAGTATATACTTATATAGACCAACGGGAGTTCGGAATCCACGACCCGAGTTATCAAACACCCAGAGTCACCGGAACACAGAGAATAAACCGCGAGTCCATATTCCAGATTGTAGGTACCCCCAGTGCCCAAAGTAAATTCTGGCATGAGGTTGCGCCCACAACGTATCTAAACGATTTAAAAGGCGCTATACAAATAGACCACGCTCTTGACGATAATGTGGTAAGCATTAAGTATAGCGAGGAATTAAATGCTCTCTTAAATAAAACTGACGTCCCTCATGAGTTTTATACTTACCCTACCGGAGGACATAATATTTCGGGTCCAAGCTTTGATCTTGCTATGCAAAGGACAGTTCAATTCTTCAAAAAATATCTCAATAAATAACTAATCCGTAAAATATTTGTAGATCGATTTTGATATAAGAGCAATATTGTCGTCAGCATCTAAAGGAGAATCCGTGTTTGACATTATTACAATAATATAATTTCCCTTAGGTGTGTAGACAATTCCCACATCGTGACTGTATCCGTTTAGATCACCTGTTTTATGAGCCATTACTACGCCCTGCGGGAGATCTTTGGGGAGTTTATTATTTACTTCCTGCTGTTTTAATAAATTAAGCATTTCATCCGTATATTCCTTATTGGCTAGTTCTCCTTGATAAAGCTTTTTAAAAAATAACGCCATATCAGATGGGGTAGAGACCGGCTCAGTTGTAAGAGTACCAGTTTTCGAATTTGAAAATCCATTTTCGGTTAAAAACGAAGCCATACTTTTTACCCCTATTTTTTCTGTTAAAAGATATGCCGAATAGTTATCCGATACGGTTATCATTTGGGTTAGTGCATCTTCCACTGTATGACTAACTGTTCCCTCGGTAAGTTCCGCTGATTCCGAGGATATTCCGAAGTCTGAGTTAAGCGCAGATACGTTTTTACTTAATACATCGTTTTTGTTAAAAATACCATCTTGGATGTCTTTAAAAACTACAGCCATTACCCATAATTTATATAGACTCGCTGTTTCGAACTGTTTATTCTGATTGAAGTAATATCTTTCACCGGTATTTAGATTTTCGATTACGATACCGTAATCGTCTTTGTCCTGTCCCAGAACATTCTGAACCAGTCGTTCAAGCTTTGTACTATCCTGTCTTGAATTTATGTATGTTGTGGCTGTATGGATGGCTTCTCCCGCAAGAGGGTTAATCATCAGAGCATTTGATGCCTGATCCTTGAAGAAATAAATGTTTACGAAAAAATTTAATACGAACAATAACAGAATGCATGCAAAAAAATAGCGAAAAATTTTGACAACCATTGAAGGCTTATTATTTTTCTCTTTAATGTAACTTTTAACCTCATACATAAGTCAGTAAATTATAACAAAATTAAATTCTCTCATGCCTTGATATATATATAATTCTATGAGATGCTAAATAAATGGACCCCAAAACCAAAAATCAGCCGCAACCGCCGGAACAAACTTTAGGCGCAAAACAAACTTTGGTTGAACCCCTGAATACCCCGACGATAGCTAATCCAATAAGTTCTTCAACCGAACAGAATATTTCACAAAACCACCCTCAGGGTCCGGAACAGGTTCAGCCCATGCAATTTTGTAGATATTGCGGCGCTACAATATTTCCCAATGTCTACTATTGTCCAAACTGCGGGAAAAAACTTAAAAACCCGCCTTTATCAACTTCAATTTCCGCGCAGATTAAAGTTTACACATTCGCAGTGCTTCTTCCTCCGCTTGGGATAATACCTGCGGTAAGATACCTCGTTTCCAAAGAAAAACACGCAAAAACAGTAGGGATCATTACCCTTGCATTAACAATTATTATGACCTATATTTCTTATGTACTATTTATAAAAATCATGAGTTCATATAACAAATCCATGTCGCAGTTTAACGAATTGCAGAATTTAGGCTATTAAAAAATTTCAAACTTATAATCAACAACCTCATTTCCATATTAAAAACGAGCATTTTTGCCTAAAATGTAGTATAATCCACCCTTAGAAATGAAAACTATAAAACAAAGATACAAAATAAATGCTTCAGCAAGGAGAGTTTGGAACGCACTCGTAAACCCAAAAATTATCGCAAAATGGGGCGGTGGACCCGCAAAAATGACTGACGACGTAGGATTTAGATTTTCGCTTTGGGGTGGAAAAATTTTCGGCAAAAATATAAGTGTGGAAAAAAATAAACTTCTAGTCCAGGAATGGTTTGGCGGAAAGTGGGACAAGGCATCTATAGTAAATTTTACACTCAAAGAAAAAAACGGGGTAACAATAATAAATCTTGTACACGAAGATATACCCAATTATGAAGAAAAAGGCTTAAAAAAAGACTGGAAACAAAACTACTTGGGCCCTCTTAAAAAATTCCTCGAAGAAAAATAAATCTATTTTCCGCTTGACGTAGAAACCTGAGATGGAGAAATATGTGCTGCCGGAGTTGAATTATTCGCCTCCAAGCTTGCTTTTATTCGCACAGCATCCTGATAAGCGGACATCAAATCAGAAAATGCGGTTTTTAGCTCCGTCCTTGCGTTATAAAGGTTCTGCTTATTCCCGGGAAAGCCTTGGGCGGTGAGCGTTGCAAGCTGTGTTTCTACATTTTGAAGCTGGGTATTGGCTGCATCAATTTTAGATGCCATGTCCGATAAGTCACTATTCAATGTTGTTTCATTTTGACCTTGAGAGGTTAAATCATTTATTCTTGTCTGCAGTTTTTCATGGAGAAGCGTTAGGTTATTCGAAACATTGGACATCCTGTCCGCCGCATAAAGCAAGCTTACTTTTACCCTAAAGAATGCGAAAATAAAGTAGCCGTTTACTATTGACTTAACGTCCGCTCGAAGTGTTGTTAAGTCTGTATCGGCATTAATTTTAGTCTGAAGGTTTGTCAGGCTCGTAATCTGGTCCTGGATTTGTGCCTGAAGATCGGTTTTATCAGAAGACGAAAGCTTTTTAATATCTGCAATTTTTGTAAGCAATGAATTAAGGAAACCTAATCTCCTATTTATCTCTGTTTGGGCCCTTTGTCTTAAATTATCCATTTGGGTTGTCTGGACTTGAGTTTTCAGTGAACCCGCAGCAGAGGAATCCGTACTTCTAATATTTTGCAATATGCCATTAGCGGCATACGCATTAACTGAGAAAGCTAAGCTCATAAAAACTAATAATAACAAAACTGCTTTTTTCATAATTAATTATTGTAAATTGGTTTGCTGATCATTAAAACTCTGGTCAACGGTATTCATGTCAGAGTTAATATTATTCATGCTTTGGTTAATATTAGAAGTATCGTTATTTATAGACTGGTTAGATGTATCACTTGGATTAACAACGTATCCCGAAGAAGAGGCGGCGGGGGTAACTACGGTTGCGGGCTGGGTAAAAACTGCGTTGTTACGCGGAATAACTGTTACCTTGCTGGAGTTAAAATAAAGGTAGACTCCGTAAGTAAGCCCTACGATAACAACCAGAAAAATAACCAACACGAACAATGTTTTCGCCATTGATCCCTTTTTTTCACTTTGGGGTTTAGATGTTTGAGATCGCTGGCTGACCTCTTGCAAATTATCTGATTGCAGTACGGGATTAGATACCGTCTGCTGCTCTGAAACTGGTGTCTGCGGCTCAGATAAAACCTGTGTTTGTTGAGGCATAGGAGAAACTGTCTGGTCGGGAGTTGTTCCCGCAGCCTGACTTACTGTTGGTTGTGCTTCTTGGGTTGTATCTTGAGGAATTTGGTCCATAGAAAAAATAGTAGTTTATATTAAAAAACTTGTCAAGAATTAAATTAATTTTGTTATAATGTAATTTGCCGCCCGGATGGCGAAATTGGCAGACGCGCACGCTTCAGGTGCGTGTGCCGCAAGGCATGGGAGTTCGAATCTCCCCCCGGGCACACTTTTTTGATATAATCTTTGGGCTCATTAATAAGAAATAATACGCGGATGTGGTGAAACTGGCATACACGCAGCCTTGAGGTGGCTGTGCCTTAAAAAGCGTGGAGGTTCGAGTCCTCTCATCCGCACATCTGTTGACTTTTTGGTCGCAATATCGTTGATTAGCTTGAAAGGAAGCCCTAATCGTTGGTTTGAAAACTCCTTTCCGTTAAACAAAACTCCATCGGGAAAAACTAGCCTCTGATATTTAGTTTTAGCTTCATAAATGCTGTCATACCAAACCAAATCAACGGTTTTAATAAATCCCGCGGCATAATCCAAAAGTGCTTTTATATCAAGTTCTTCTGCGTGGATTTCTGTAAGTCCCATTTTGGATAATGTAATTTTTTGTTCCGTTTCTTCAAGTTTCCTTTGAAGAAGATTATCGGGAATAATTCCTTTACTTCCTTTTTCTATCAACCATTCCAGTTCTTTTTCAAGCCTTTTGACTTCATCAAGTTTACGCAAATATTCTCCTTTAATTTCCTGAGCCCTTTCCTCATACCTCTTAGTAAAAACCTTTTCAAAAAGTAATATAAATTCTTCTTTAGGTTTTATTTGCTTAAGATAATCACAAAATTTGTTTTCCAAATCTATTTTTGAAACCATTTTTGCGTAATTTATACAATTCGGGTTAGGACAGTAATAGTAAGCATAGCGGCCTCCATTGCCCTTAGCCCAACTTCCGGTGAATGGTTTATTACACTCAGAGCAGATCGTAAATCTTCGCAAAGGAAAATCCGGGTTATCATATAGTCTTTTATTTATTGTGTTGTTACTTTTCCCATGCAATACATTTTGGCTTTTTTCCCAAAGTGAGGGAGTGATTAAAGGCTGGTGTTTGCCTTGAATTATTTTCCCATCCTGGGTCAAAAGAAGTCCAACATAGAACCGATTATTTAAGACTTTATTAATGTATTGCTTAGAGAATTTTAGAGTTTTATTTCTATAATCGCGTAATTTTCTTTTATTCATCATAGAGGCGAGTTGTCCTTGAGTATAAGCACCTGTACTGAATAATGTAAAAATATCAATGATTGATTGGCTACATGTTTCATCCCAAACGCATACAGAAAGTCTAACTCCGGGCATTTTTGGCCTCATATACCCAGTAGGAGGTTGCCAAGGCCATAATCCTTCGTCCACACGCCTCCAAGTACCAATTTTTGCTCTTTCTATGCGTACTGCGTTATCATACTCGTTGACGGCCGCTAAAACGCCTTCAACAAGCCTTCCGGACGGGGTCTCGTCTATTCGTTCAGTTGCTGAACGAAGAATAACCGAAAGCTTCATTAGTTGCCCTCGTAGCCAATGATGTTGTTCTTGGGATCTCGCAAATCTGTCTAGCTTAAACACGACCAAAACATCAAATTTATCCTTTTTTGCCTTTGCAAACTCCAGCAACTCTGCTACTCTTTTAACATTCGTTTCTTTTGCCGAAACAGCCTCGTTTTTAATAAGCTCAACAACCTCGTATCCTTCATTATCACAATACGCACGACAAATCTTCTCCTGGGTATCTAGACTCGTGTTGTCAATTTGCCTGTCGCTACTAATCCTAAGATAGATTATTGCTCTTTTCATAACTTAAATAGCCGCCTGGTTGTGCTCAGTTCCTTTCGGTTCTGTCCAGACGGCTATTAAAAAACCGAAAGAGATAACCGAGCACATATTTATTCTACCATATTTTGACTTTACAAGTAGTTTATAGCTATCATTGGTAGCTATCTACGCTTGCGTTTTTTTCTATATTTTATTAAGAAGGTAAAATATGCAGCCGGATTTTCAATACCACGCCAGTTAATGCCATATTCTTTGATCATATGAGCAATAACGCGATTTATAGTTCTTGGTGAATAGCTTCGTGCAATGTAAAACCAATGACCTGGGCGAGAATTATAGTCTTTAAATAATGATTCTAATAAATTGGCCAATATAAAAATCGGTGTTTTATAAGTACTGACGCTTAATCCTCCAATAACTTCAAGTTTATTTTCATTTAAGCTTGAGTCTACGCCGCGTTTGTAGGTACCAATAACATTCTCATAATTACTACCATTTTCTTTTTCTTTAATATACTTATCTGTTTCAGAAACGGATTCGCAAACCAAAAGCTGATCGTAAACATCAAAATCCGCGAAATTAGGATTAAATTTGCCTCCGAAAGATTTTATTCTTAAAATTGCTTGTTCTTTTGAAAGGGTAGAGCGAACTTCCTCTTCCCGATTGCTATAGGTATTCGTTGCTGTAATACTCATTTTGTTTTACTCCTTTTATCAAGGTATGTATCAATTGCGAGATCTGAAATTGCAGCAAAGTAATTTTTTAAATCCTCTATTTCCTGGTCTGTCATTTCTTCGGCTATTTTGCCAAGTATTTTTCGGCATTCTAAAATGGATAAATTCATAAACAAAAAAGCCCTCAATGCTGGGCGATTGAAGGCTCACTTGTGTATATTAATAACGCCCAGCGTTAATATACTAAGGGAATCGTATTACATTGAGGATTTAGGAGGTTGGATATAACTGTAGGGTTTTGAATAACTCTTTACAATCTTTAAACCTGGATAGCGAATAATATTTCAATATTTCAGTCAAATAGATTCCTTTTATTCTCTTAATGTATGACATATCAACTTCATTCGGATTCCTCTTAATTCCGCAAACTCTTCCTGCTTCTTCGTAAATTTGATTATAAGTAGAAGAATTATCCTCTCTAAATTCCTTTTTGGCTCTGTAATTATCTGTAAACATTTTCTCAATAGCTACAAAAAGCTTTATGTTTCTTAAAAGGTTTATTCGCGGCTTCGTATCTCTATCATGTATTTTAGGTTTACCAGATATTGCTTCATCCTTTTCCCAAGCTCTAAAGATTGATTTTATATAACGATATGCTTCCAACACGGTATCCTCCGAAGTAAACGCGGAAACTTTTATATAGTGGCCGCTATCTACTATTGGTGGGGTATAAATAGGAAGACTATAATGCTGTAAAATTGCGAGATCATCTTTTCCTTGACTTGATAATTCGTGCTCAACAAAGTGTTGTTGTACACCAAAAAAATCCGTAACTTCCTTTATATCTCTAATTAACGAAGTCCTTACAGATTCTGATACTGAGGCAAATAAATCATCATTAACAATTTTATTTTTAATTGTTTTTCTCCATTTTCCTTTTAACTTATATTTTTCTCGCAAGATCGCAATTGACTGCTGGAATCCAGCTGAATTACTTATCAAATAATAGCGAACGGTTTCATTATCCCAATTATTTAATTTTTCAATTGTAGCGTTGCCCAGCAAATACATTTTTAGGATTTAATCAGGTTGCCCTTCCTCTTTTTCTTGTTCTAATCCCAGTATTTTAGGCATATCTATAGTTATCATTGGTCCATGATCACATTCATAGGGAATTTCCGAATCAAGTATTCTCCTACATTTTATGGCTAATTCTAGTGTCTTATGCTTTATTGCTTCATTCTCGGAATTTAATCCTTCAAGCAATTTTCCTAGCAGAAGAGCTATTGTTATTCCTTTAGCCTCCATCGCTTCTGAAAAATCAAGTTTTCTCAAGTTCTCCCATCCTATCGTAGCTGCAGATTCTCGTGTTGAACAGTTGTAAACTCTCATTGCAGCTTCAGTGGCATTACCGGTTTCTAGATAGGCACTTAACCACAATTTCTGTTTAATTGTTATATCTTCTTTGTTTTCATTCTCCATATATAATATATAATTATACGCCTTGAGGGATATTTATTGATAAATTGGCGTAGTGTTATCTTTAAAACAATTTAGCATCTCATCAGTTGGGGAAGTATATGAGCTGGTATCTGAGCCTGAATAAATCCACCCGGCGTCTGCCTGATAGGTATAAGAAAGGAAATCATAAGTATAAATGTTGTTATATGTATATTGAGCAGTAGTACTATCCCATTGACTTGCTTTATTATTCAAACAATCGCCCAGTGAATTATAGGAATTTTGCCAGTTCTGGATGGTTTGTTGGCTCGTATGCAGCTTTCCATTCCTTTGCAGACTTTCCCTGATACCACGGATTAAAGAATATAAGCATAAACACGGCGCCTATTATTAGACCAACTATAAACCCTCCGCTACTATTATTACCTTCATTCATATTTAAAATTTTAATGAGCAGTAGCTCATTAAAACAATTTTTTCTTTACTTTATTAAAGCTATTCCATTCTTTAATCGTATAAACTTGCCTCTGATGTGTTTTGTTAAATACTTCAGGAAAATATAACCAACTATCTAAAGGAGCTCCTCTAAAGAACCAAATTGCCTGTTTTTGATACAAATTTTTAATTTTTTCTTTATCTGATTGTTGCAACCACGCAAGTTGACCTTCGGAGAATGGAACGTAATCAACATACTCCCCATTATTAGACAAAGCAAAAGTGTCATAAAAATCACAAATCAGTTCTCCCAAACCCATAGCTTTAAATAAATTCTTATTACCGTATCCTTCCAAAACTTTGATTTGCCAATTTTTTGAATTTCCCTCAGGTACAGTAGATATAGTATATATTTTCTTATTAACTTTATTTTGAATAAAGCTAATTATTCCATCACCTAAGCCCTTTTGAACCTCCCCTAAATGCAATTCCGGAGCGCCCTTGATTTTTTCATAACTGCCTATGGTTTTGGCTATTATCCAACGATACTTCTTATCTGAAATAGAATCAGGAAATTCGTTAGCCCAAACATTTAAAATTTCTCTTATTCTTACTATTTCTGGCTTACTCCATATTCCGTGGTCATCTAAGCGCATATCAGCAATTCCAATTAAAGCGAACATCATTCTAAGTGTATAGACAACGAGTTCCCTAATACCCTTATCGCTCTTCATAAAATCTGTCGCATAATCTACTACTTTTGGTTTAATCTCTTTAATAATTACCACCGTTTCTTTTGGAACTTCTTTATTAGGTTTTGCATCTAAATCATCACCGACCAAATAGTTGGAAATCTGCGCAGCTATAATAGGAGCTAAATCACTATCTTCGCCGTTTTTTACTAAATGAATATTTGCTTTTGTAGATAAATATAATCTAACTATATTCAATTGACTATCAAAACTTTTAGCGACTTCGCCAACAGTCCTATCTTTGAAAGGATTATTCATTTAAGCCGATTATATATCAAACGCATTACTATAACCACTAAAACAGTGGTTTATGTTATCTTGGAAGGTTTTAATGCTATTTTGAACCAAATCTACTGTTGCATTCGGAGTATGCATTAATCATAGGCGCATTATTTCCGTTTTTATTAGTCTCAGCTATATAATCTGCACTCTCATTCCCGGGATCAACTTGATGTAAAACACTATATAAGCAAGTACAGTAAATTTCCCCATATGAACATTGATTCAAAAAAGTTTGTTTTGAGGATTGAATCGGTGTGGGCGATGGTGTTGGTGTTTCATAATAGAAACCATTTGGAGATAATTTATTTTTCGTTCCCGGGAAATATATATCACTTTTATTAGGTTGTTTGTTGCTCCTATTTGCAATATTTGCCCATTCCTGCGCAGTCATCCCTCGTTAGGTAGGTT
>JAJYEF010000025.1 GCA_021785915.1 bacterium | reverse complement strand
GAAAAATTCGGGAAAGCCAAGGCCGTAGTTTTTACAAACTACCAGGGATTGACACATAAGCAAATCGAGGAGTTTAAAAAAGCGATTAAGCCATTGCAGGCGGAATATGTCGTCGCCAAAAATAGTTTATTGACGCTTGCTTTAAACGAAAACAAGATTAAGCTATCCGAAGAACAATCTTTAACCGGACAAACTGGCACTTTGTTTTTGTACGACGATATTATCTCCCCTCTTAAGGCGCTTTCTAAAGTTATAAAAGAATTAAACCTTCCAAACGTTAAATTTGGAATTATGGAGGAAGGTTTTATAACGGATGAACAGGTATTAAAACTTTCCACACTTCCCGGTAAAGAGGTTTTGCTCTCTCAGCTTGTAGGAGGACTAAAATCCCCTATCTTTGGCCTTCACAGAGCGCTTTACTGGAACCTTCAGAAATTTGTTATGACGCTAAAGGCAGTTGCCGACAAAAAACCAGTTACAGCCGCCGCATCCCACGCACCAACAAGCGAACCTGCTCCTGTTACTCCGGCAAATGAACTCTCTTCAACAGCTTCCGAAGCTGAGCAACCAGCCGCAATAGAACCCGAAGCTATTCCCTCTGAAACACCAGTTGAGAAGGCTTCAGAAGAGCCTGTGGACACCGTAAACACTCCGGAACCCGAAACCATACAGGAAGAAACGCCAGCAGAAAAAGCTGCAGAAGAGCCTGAAATTGACAATCCTACTATTGAAGCAGAATCCTCCTCCGCGCAAAGCGCTAAGCACGGACAGACAACAGATGATAATAAATCAGAAAATCCAGAAAATAAAGGGGGTGAGAATTGATATGGCAAAATTAAAACAGGAAGAACTGCTTAAAGCAGTCGAAGAGATGTCAGTTCTCGAACTTAGTGAATTTGTTAAGGCTTTGGAAGAAAAGTTTGGAGTAAGCGCTAGCGCAATGGTAGCAGCGGCCCCAGCGGGTGCCGTAGCCGCAGCAGGCACACCTGCAGAAGGCGGAGCACCGGCCGAAGAGCAGACCGTGTTTAATGTTGTTCTTGCAAGCGCGGGAGCAAATAAAATTTCGGTTATTAAGGCTGTAAGAGAATTAGTCCCAACTTTGGGGCTCTCCGATGCCAAAGCTTTAGTTGATACTGCTCCAAAAGAAGTATTGACAGCGGTAAACAAGCAAACCGCGGACGAAGCAAAAGAAAAATTAACAGCAGCTGGCGCCACCGTTGAACTGAAATAGTTCAAGGAAAGTACCCTTGGGGTGCGCCACCGTTGAACTGAAATAGTTCAAGGAAAGCGAGCGCAGTGAAATCCCTTAGGGATTGCACTTTGAGAAGTAAGACAATTAAACTGAAGTAAATTGTCCATCCCAACTGCTATAACTCCCCTCACAATTATTGTGAGGGGTTTTGCTTTTTATGCTATACTAGCTGAACGCATAATTATGAACGCAGAAAGATTGCCTTCTCCCGAGGTTGATACAGACAGAATCCAATTCGGTTTTTACTGGCCCAAAGTAGTTTTAGAAAACGATGAAATTGAAAGATGGAATGCAACAACCGCAAGCGGAAAACCTTTAACCGCAGAAAAGATTGAAGAAATAACAGGAATTCTAAGACGTTACGTTGCAGGCCCGCACGAAACAGCTTTTTTTATGGGAGGCGTTGCCGCACTTCATGCAAACGGACATCAAAAAGTCGACAATATTTTCGTAACAACGACTTACGGAACTAACGAAAATATCGCAAAACACATTAGCGATGATCTGGGGCTTGACGCAGAACCTCTGGATGTATATGAAGCCTGTGCCGGCTTTGCCGGAACGCTTTCGTATATTAAACAAAACGAAGGAAAGTTTCAAAACAAAGATATTCTGATAGTTTCAACCGATACGCACCAGGCGAATGTCTTTGACCTTAAAAAAGACGAAGGCCAAAAAGACCCCGCACTTTCTCAGACTATTTTTTCCGACGGCGCAACAGCGATAAAATTTAAATACGGAAGGGATTTGCGTATCCTGGCAGCCCGCGACGACGAACTGGGATTTGCCGAAGCAATTAAACTTGACGCAAAAGACCAAGACCGCGTACAGCCTTATATCGTAAAACCTGCTGCGGGAATTCCGATTTCGGAAAGCGGATTAATCGAACAGGACGGAAAAACCGTGTTTAAAGCTGTGAGCCGAAAAATACCACATCTTATTCTGCAAGCCATACAAGAAGCAAACCTTAAAGCAAAAGACGTAAAATTTGTAATTCCGCACCAACCCAGTATACGTGTTTTGCAAAGGCTGCAGGACGAACTTTCCGATCAAAAACTTGAGGTCGCATTCGATATCACCGACGGAAACTTTTCCTCGGCATCCATACCAAAAGCAATGGCAACAATGATGCAAAGCGATGATCTGAGAAAAGGAGACATAGCTGTCCTTGCGGGATTTGGGGCGGGTCTTTTTGCATCAGTTGCCGTTGTACAATTCTGATTTTAGCCTTAAATTGATATTCCCCCTTGACAATTTTGTTATATTTTGTTACTTTAACAGCAATTAATATTCATATTGTTCCTATTAATAGTTAATTGATAATTAAAGCACGATTATGAACAACCAAAATGTATCAATTAGTAACCTACCCGATCTTTTAACCGTCAGAGAAGTTGCCCAAATCCTGAGGGTTTCTCCCCTTACCATAAAACGCTGGGGCAAAAGAGGCAAACTTCCCGCAATTAGGATAAACTCAAGAGGCGACAGAAGATACAAGAAAGAAGCTGTCCTCTGGCTTTTGGGAATCCAACAGAAAGAAGAATAACCTACCCCTTTCATTCCCTCCCTTCATTAAGCATCAAAGAAGATTAAAAAGCTTATTTTCCAGTGTAGTCAGAACCCAAAATTACGAGGATATCGGCATTTGGCTTGTCTTCGCCAGCGGGGATAGCAGATACCACTTTCCCACCTAAAAATGAAGCTACTTGGGAAGCAGCCTGCGATTTCTTTCCGGAAACATCTATTACTTCCGTCTGCTGATAGCTGTTATACGAGTCGCCTACGGACAAGACCTTAATGTTTGAAAGAGAAGCTTTAATTTTCGTTTCGGCAGTCCTTGCAAGACCCGTAGCAGCAGTCCCGTTAAGTATTACTGCTGTTGCTGTCTGGTCTTGAACTTGCGTGGGGGTTGGAGTTAACGTCTGTGAGGCACTCTGTGAACTTGTAGGGGCATTTAAAGGCGCTACGGCAATAATTTTATTAATGCCTGGTCTGTATAAAATTACTTCAGCCGCATTTTGATAAATTAAAACTTTATCGCCGTTTTGGGCACGGGCAAAAAACGGCTGGCCGGAAAGCTTGCTTACATCCGTAACCGTTGCTACCTGCGGCGTTTCGTTTGTGGGAAGAAGCATTAAGTCTCCAACTTTTTGTATAAGATTTTGTGTTTGCTGTTGGGAAGTTTGGGTATTTTGCAAAATAGAATTCACACTGGTCCCCTGCGTATAAAGGAATGCGCCCAAAACCACGATGATAAGTATCAAGGCAATAAGCACCAAAAGTCCGTTTCGACCCAGTCTTAAAAAATGTCTTTTGCCATTCCCGTTTTTTTCCAACTCCTCAGGGGCCAGGTCCTCTTTTTTAACGAAGGTCTTCTTCTTTTGCGCCATGTTTATATGATATTTAATTATTTGAATCTTTGTCAATTGCCATTTACAACAATTTGCTTGTAATTTGAATTTTTTGATAAAGTATTCTTAGATGGTTAAACGTTTATTCCCGTTTTCTTTTATCTTGTTATTTGTTTTTCTTGTTTTGGGTCAAACAAGAGCTAACGCGGCAAAATTTACAAGCACCTATTTAAGACTTAATAACGATGCCGCAAACCAAAGCATAGACGCGACTGTCTGCGCAGAGCCTTCTTCGCCCACCGCAGGCACCGAAGCACAGGTTACAATAACTTTTCCAAGCGGGTTCAGCATATCCTCAAATACATCCAACTGGACAGCAAATACGGCTAACCTGCCTCAGGGCGCAACAGCCTGGCCGGGTATTGGGATAACTGCCACGAGCGTATCCGCACAGTCGGTAACTTTTGCAAGCTCAGATTTAACAGGCAACAATTTATACTGCTTTAATCTGACCTCGTCGGCTTCGAATAACGGTCCCGCCGGGACCGACGAATACGGCACTATAACTACCAAAGATTCATCGAATAGTACGATTGATTCGACCACTTACGGGGTTGCGGTTTTGACGAACAATCAGATATCGGTTAACGCTTATGTGGGTCCGCAGATTTCCGATCTTCCCATAGGCATTACTTCCAATCGAACAAATGGGACCATACCTCAAAATACCCAAATCCATTACACAATAACGTACGGCTTAAAAACTATAGATGCTTGGCCTGTTACGATTCAAGCGCAGTGGTCACAGGGAACGATTGAAGGTTCACCGAGCCCTTCGGTTGAACTATTAAGCTATGTTGTCGGTAGCGCGAGTAAAGCCTACGGCAATACCTCTCCGGTTATAGATCCTGTGAATAGAACAATTACCTGGACTATAAACTCTTTTCCTGGTAAAACACTAAATCAAGAGGTTGATTTCTGGCTTCAAACAAATAACAATTATACCGGTCAAAATAAGGTCGATTTTACGGTTTCTGCAAGGTCAACCTCTGCTCCGGCAACGACTCCTGACAGTACAATAAATCAAAGTTATCAGTATGTAATTGCCCCGTCTCCAACGAGTACTCCATCTCCCAGCCCTACTGTTCAAGCACCCTCTTCTTCGGAAAACGCCCTAGCTATTAACGATATTTATCTTCGTTCAATATCTATGTCGGATACGCAAATTTCCGTGTCAACTTCAAATCCCTCAAGATTAACCCTTAGATACGGTACTTCGCCGACGGCACTTGATTCTACAATTAATACCGCCTCTTTCCAAAGCCAGACGCTTATAGACCTTCCGAACCTTAGTCCGTCGACTGATTATTATTTTACTGTTACGGCAGCCGATAAAAACGGTAATACGCTAACTTCGGACATTTTTACCTTTAAAACTGCAGTTATCTCCCCTATTCCCTCCGTTGACCTTAGAACGCTTTTGGTTATAAGCAACGATAACGTCTTATTAAACCCCGCGCTTTTACAAAACAATCAGCCATTGCAAAACATAATCGTAATACCGACCCAAACCGTCTTTGACCTGCATTTTGCACTTGACAAACAAATTGCCTTAAATAATATACAGGCAATTATAAGGAACAAAAACGTTCTCGGGATAAATACTTACGACCCGCAAAGCGCAAATTCCAATAACGCCGACTTGACACAGGTTAGTCCCGGCATTTATACGGGTAAACTTTTAAGCCCTTCCCCCGGTGAATATGAAATTTATATAAGGCTTGCGGACTTTAACGGAAATATTTCCGAACAAAAGGTCTCGGATTTAACCGTAACAAACAAATTCAGGATTTATAAAGAAGGTACTAAAAACGAGCCGATAGAACACGCAAGGATGCTTTTATACCTATATGACCCTACGACCAGAATTTATAGTGTTATCTCTCCCAATACTCTTTCTATACAAAATCCCTCGTACTCAAATCCCGACGGAACATTTAGTTTTGCCCTGCCCCAGGGACAATACAGAGCCGAAATCTTGGCCCTCGGATACGCACCCAAAAATATAGATTTCCAAATCAACCCCTATTCGCAAAATTATCCGACAGTCTATCTAAAAGCCGAACCGTTTAACATAATTGACCTTGCGAAATATTACTGGGGAACGCTGACCGACGAAATAAACGCGAGCCAGAATTTTATGCGCCTGCAGGCCGACTCCAACAGGCTTTTTGACCTATCGGCGATGGGCGCGGTATTTCTTTTTATAATATTTTCAACGCTTTCAATTTCGGCAAGAACGCACGTTCCGCTATTCTATCTTCCGTTCTTTTTAATATTTAAACTTGCAATTCTTTTTAGACGGCACAAAGCAAAAGTTGTTTATGGAAAAGTCATAGAGGAAAAAACAAATTTACCTGTTTCTAGAGCCACGATTTTCCTTAAGACTCCCGACGGAAAAACTCAAATTGCCAAACTTAAGACTAACAAGCTGGGAGAATTTTACTTCAGAAACAGAAACGAGAAAGACTATCAAATAACCGTGTCAAAACCTGGGTTTGTGCTTGAAAGCCCGCATGAGTATAAAAATAGCCTTACCCAAATTCCGGCCGTACTGGTGCTTCAAAAGAAAGAGGAACCAGTCCATTCTCTTTTTGAAATAGTTTTTGTCTACACGGAAGACCTTTTCGGCCTTCTGATGGAAACGCTAATATTAGTCGGGCTTATCGTCCAAATTTATTTTATTTTTACCTTCGGGCTTTTGAGAATTCTTCCGTTTATCATACTGACGCTATTTAATATCGTCCTTGTTTTCAGCTACTTTTATAAACCAAAGGGGCTCGAACCTTAGATCTATTGCGGCGAAAAAGGAAGGCTAAAAATAAACTTACTCCCTTTGCCGGCCTCGGATTCTACCTTAACTGATCCGCCCGATTTCTCTATAATCATTTTAGACAAATACAGACCCAGGCCGGTCCCGGGCACCGGAGGCATTCCTTCTTCGCCGTGAATTCTGCCAAATTTTACAAAAAGCTTTCCCATATCCTCGGGCTTAATACCTACCCCGCTATCCGATACTGTTGTTTCCAATAGTTTATCTTTGGATACAAAACTTACTTCTATAGTACCGTTATCCGGCGTAAATTTGATTGCGTTATCCATCAAGTTTAACAATACCTGCCTTATTTTATCCTTGTCCGCATGGACGTTATAATTTCCCACCTGAACCTCAACTGTTTGATGCTTTTTTGAGTATTTATCCGATAGCTCGTCCCTTACCTCAACAGCGAGCTGGGAAATATCAAAATCTGAGACGTTAAACTCCATAGAACCGGATTCAATCTTTGAAATATCAAGGTTGTCGTTAACCAAAGCTATTAACCTCTGTGAGGCCGAATACACTTTCTCAAGCTTCTGCCTTGTATCTTCGGTAATGTTAGCATCTTTATCGTTAAGGATTTCCGAAACATAGTCTTTAACAATTGTCATAGGGGTCCTTAATTCGTGGGAGGCAAGAGACAAAAACTCGTCTTTTAAATTATCGAGCTCTTCCAGTCTTTGGTTTGCCTGTTTTACCTTTTCGGCCGAGTCGTTAACGGATTTAAAAAGAAGCGCATTGTCAAGGGCAATACCCACGGCTCCGACAAAGCTGTCTAATATTGACCACTCTTCTTCGGTTATTTTGTATTCTTCTTTACTTAAACTGAAAATTAGAGTTCCCAACGCTCTCTCTTTTGCAATAATCGGATATACTATTGACGTTTTTATCCCAAGAGTCGCCTGGAAGTTATCAACCCATTCTCTGTCTACGGCCGGCACGAGCACCTCCGAAACGTTTTCGGAAACGAATCGTTTTTTCTCGTTTATCGCTCTTACGGAAAGATTTTGAGTTGCCCATAACGGGATAATAATATCGGCAAAGGGAATAGGTGTGGCCCTCAAAAACTCTTCCGCAGGCTTAGTATTTGATATGGCTATCCTTTTTAAAGTCTTTTGCTGCTCGTCAAGAAGCGTCAGGACAATTATTTCGTATCCCGCATTTATATAACCTAACTCGGTCAGAATTATGTTTACAACCTGTTTTGTAGCCTCGTTAAAATCTACCGTTTCAAGCACGGCTTTTTCAATCCTCCAGATTGACTCAAAGACTTTTTTAAAATCCAAAGGCGTAGGTTGCATTAAATTTAGTATAACACTAAATTTTAGATATGGAAAAGCATTACAATCCTAAATCGCCGTTTCTTCCAAGAAGATTCTTAACGTCGGTTTCCGATAAAAGACCCCACTTCCCCTTTGCAAAATCGAGTATTTCCCTAGCTTTCTCCTCCGTTGGAAGTTCGATGCCCCGCTGCTCGCAAAATGCATAAACGTTGGAAAGTCCGCTCAAAGGTCCTATGCTGACTTTTTGTTTAAGCCCGACATATTCGGGACCTGTCGGAAAAGGGGTATAAATGTTTCTACTTTTTCTGTATCCGCTCGCATGGACTCCGGAAGCTGTCGCGGTTGACTCAGGCCCTATGATCGGCTCGTGGGAACGAATGGGAACCGAAAAAATATCAGCCGCCATTTGCGCAAATTCCTGAATTCTGGGTGTATCTACCTGCCTGAAACCGTTTAGATTCAGCACTACAAGAAGCTGTTCCAGGGGAACATTCCCTGCCCTTTCACCTATCGCTCTCGAAGTTGCGTGAAGTCTGTCAACGCCCTCGTTGGCAGCTACAACACAATTGGCAATTCCCATGGTCAAATCATCGTGTTCATGAAAATCAAATGCAATGTTGGGATATTTTGTACCTATTTCTGCAAACACCGACCTAAAAATATTGGATGTTCCCATTGGTGTTAATACGCCGTTTGTATCGGCAATAGCAATTCTGTCGGCACCGGCATCTGCAGCAATAGTGCACGCTTCAAAAAGCTCCTCCGGAGATGTTTCGCTCGCCCTCTCGGGCACAAACATTACCGAAAGGTCGTGTGCTTTGGCAAACTCAATATTTTTTTTAACACGTACAAGCATTTCGTCTTTGTTCCAACCCTCCTCAGTAGCACGAAGAGTGCTTGCGTCTAAAAATAGATCTGTTTCCTCCAGTTTCCCGCTTTTTTGTGAAACATCGATAGCAGCAGCCACATCATCTACAGCCGCTCCCCTTCCGGCAACGCTGAAAGTAAATCCGTGATTTTTACCTTTTGAATAATCGATGAGCGTAGTAATTCTTTGACGGTGTTCGGGCCCGCTTGCTGGGAAGCCCAAATCAAGATGCTCTGAATATTTAAGTCTTGATAATTCATCTAAATATCTGAAAACCTTTTCTATATCGGGATGGAGTGAAACCTGAGTCCCCTGCATACCGTCTCTTAAGCTCTCATTGTCTATTTCCACAGACTTATTAGGAGGACGAACCGGTTCGGTTGGGCCTCTGTGATTTGACCAGTTATATGTTTCTTTTCCCACAATGCAATATTATAATTTTTATAAGCCTTTTGCAAAGGTTGATTTTTGAGCTTTCTCACTTATAATATAAGCCTATGCACGAACGGGGAACTCTAGAGCACTTTCCTAGTAACGAACGTTTGGTTTCAGCCGGCCGAGTTTTATACCTTACCAAGGACCCGAACTTAATAATAAGACAGCTCGGAGGAGAAAGACTTTCAAACGTACCGGTGGAAGAACTTTTGGATAATGTTTCAACGGATGCAATTATCCCAAACAAAGCCTGCCTTGCGTGGGACGGTAAAACAAGAGGACATCTTGGAAGAAATCTTTTAACGGGCTTTAGGGGAGTTATTAAAGAGGGGGAGATTGCCGGAAATTTTGATACCGTTGTTGCCGGCGAATCATTTGCAAGGGGCTCGTCAAGAATCCACGCCCCCCTTGCGTTCCAGGACGCGGGAATTAACTTGATAATTGCAAACGGGGAAAGAATTTTTTCTGAAAATTGTGTAAATTTAAGAATTCATTTAATCAACCCTAACAGCAATCAGGCCCGGGATCTCCTCGCAGGAAAGCCTGTAAAAGATGACGAATTATTGTTGCACTTATCAAAACAAGCAAGTCAAATTATGTCAAGCGGAAGCCTTTTTTCATATTTAAAGAGTATAGAAAATGGTCAAGCTGTAGTACCGGAAATCGAAACAAAAATTAGACCGATGACAATTGCCGAAAAAATAATCGCAAGATCTTCTTTAAATCAGGAAGGCAAAATTGGCCTTACTGCTGTCAAACCGGGGGACGAAGTAGTTGCAGTACCAAATATTTCATACGGATATGAACTCCAAAGTAACGCTGTAATATCCGCAATGCAACAAGAATTTAAAGACTCCTTAATTCCCCCACATCCTGAAAAAATATTTCTTTATAACGACCACACGGCACTTATGAAAGATGAAAATACCGCTAACTTAAGACGCGGACAGGAGGAGTTTGCAAAACCTTTAGGTGTTACCGTTTACCGGATTAACGAAGAAAAAGGAGCGCCCGCGATTTGTCATACGGATATGGTTGAAAACCACGCCCTGCCCGGGCAATTGGTGCTCGGAAACGACTCGCATACGTGTTCCGTAGGGGTTTTGAATAATTTGGCGGTTGGCAAGGGAGCGCTTGACTTGGCGGGCGCAATCGCATACGACAAAATGGTCCTGACGGTTCCGGAAAGCATAAAGATAAACCTTCACGGTCAATTCAAAAGCCGATGGATATCTACAAAAGACCTTATTTTAAAAATAATATCCGGGGAAAATTTCAGACAGGGACTTGCAAGCGGAAGGGTCCTGGAATTTGCCGGTGATGCACTTAAAAATTTATCGGTAGCACAGCAGTATAAACTGACCAATATGTCAATCGAAGGCCAGGCCTTTACCGGCGTAACGGTTCCAAACGGCCCGCTTTTGGAGTTTATGATGAAAAGGCGCGGTTTGAACAAAGACCAGATTGCAGAAACTTTTGTCTACCCCGATAAAAATGCAGGTTATGCACAAGTTTTGGATTTTGATTTGAAAGACATTGACCATATAGTCTCCGAACCCGGAGATACTCAAAACGGAAGGCCTCTATCCGAAATTATCCCGCTTCACAAAAAAATACAAAAGGCATATATCGGCTCATGCACCCACGGAACTCCCGAAGATTTGCAAGAAGCGGCTGAAATTTTAAGAGGAAGAAAAGTAGCAAAAGGCGTAAAACTTTATGTACAGGCAAGCTCCAGAGCTAATCTTGAGGAGGCAAGAAGACTTGGGATTATTAACGATATTGTTGATTCCGGCGCCATATTCTTGCCTATCGGATGCGGAGCCTGTATGAATGCGGGCCCGGGCTCAACCGAGGAAGGTGAAACCGGAATATTTTCTACAAACAGAAATTTCCACGGAAGGACCGGAAAAGGAGAAACTTATCTTTCCTCGGTTTACGTTACGGCTGCCTCTGCGGTAGCAGGTTATATCTGCGGGCCCGAAGACTTGGAACCGGTCGAAATCGCGGCCTGATACCTTTCCATCATCTGCAGGGCCTCTTTTATTTTTCTGTCCGTGTCCTTATTCGAGACACTATCGTACGGAGTTGCGCTTGATGCAAGCTTTGGATTATCCGAAACAACCGGATAACCGGTTTCTTGTGATATAGTTTCTTCGCTAACAGAACCTCTTCTTACAACCTTTGGAGGGTTGGTGACAAACGAAACCTGGGTATGCGACCTTCCTATTCTAAAACTTTCCGCTAGCTCGTCAAAAATTATAAAATTTACATTTTCCTGCCAGTCGGGATGCCTACCCATTTCGTATTTTAGCTGTTGCGTATTGTAAGATGGTTCTTGCCCGTGCGTATTAAGTGAACCTCCGCCTAAAACCGCACCGTCAATCCTGCCCCTAAACTTCTCGTAAAGTCCCTCATAACCCGTATGGCCGGGGATCCAGAAAAACGAAGCTGTTTTTTCTTCCCTAATTTTACCCAGATCGGGAAGATTTTCTTCTTTTATCGGTAATATTAAATGCATAGGCCCTGCATATAAGGAAAGCCTCTTGGAAGCATCCCTCAAGCCGCTATACGCGCCGGGAAGCCTTTCAAAATCGACCATATCAGCTATGTCATAAGGGTGGACAAAGGCAGCCAGGCTTTGGCTCCTGTCTCTTTTTTTGATCGAGTCAAACATTGCATCGCTTTGGTTGTAGTTTCTTCTGGTGCGGACCTGCGCCACCCCGAAATTACCCATCAAATATAATGCCGCAGTCTCACCGTTTAAAAGCCGCTCTGCAATTTCAGCATGATGTTCGGGATTCCAAATAGAGTATGTATCTATTACTACCGGACCGTTTTGAGTATGGTCAAAATTCCAGGCACCTTTTTCCCATTGGATCCTAACCCCTTCAAATTCTTTAAAAACAATTTTCGGCACTTCGCCGGCTTGTCTTTTTTCCGCAAGTGTCATATATTTGAATGCAATCCTACCATAAATCCCGAAAATTTGACAAGACTTTCCATTTTTCCTATTCTTTTTATATGAGGCGAAGGGAGGTGATAATTAGATGAATTTAGTTTTCGCTTTCCTGGGTGGGATGTTTCTTACAAACGGTGTACCCCATTTTGTGTCGGGAATAAAAGGCAAAACCCATATGACACCTTTTGCAAAAAACTCAAGCGCTTACGTCAACGTAATCTGGGCTTATGTAAATTTCCTCTTAGGGCTCTGGCTATTT
Source organism: bacterium (assembly GCA_021785915.1). Classification (GTDB taxonomy): domain Bacteria; phylum Patescibacteriota; class Microgenomatia; order Levybacterales; family UBA12049; genus DAHWUP01. Next base: position 88 of record JAJYEF010000025.1, on the reverse strand, counting down.
GGCCTTTCTATGGGAACTTTACAGGAACTGGTTTCATTCGACGGACTTGCCTTAAGTTTTTGGGCGGGTTCGTTATTTATGACTCTTG
>JAJYEF010000024.1 GCA_021785915.1 bacterium | reverse complement strand
AAATTTGGATGATTTAGAGGAAAAGGTCGAAAAGCTGAAAAAGCCCGAAGTTGCAAAACGTGAAGAAAGAAAGGATGATACATTGCAGACCCCTCCGGAAGACTGGCTCGAACCAAAAATCTACAAAGGCTCAACAAACTTCTAATTACTTAAATGATGGAAAGACTTAATAGGGGTTCCCCTTCCGCCGAACAGGGAAGAAAATCCAAACAGGAAGTAATACGAGAACTTAGCGAACTTGGCTCAAAACTTCTTGAAGAAGGTACGCAGATGACCCCTTCATGGAAAAGGTCTAGTTTTGCTATACCGCAAAACCAAGTAAGCAAATTTTATAATGAGGTGATAACTTCTTCTTTTGGCGATTTATTTAAGAACCTAAAGGGATATAGACAAAAAGAAGGATCCGATAAACCGTATGATTTTGAAGAGATCGGTCTTACTTGTGAAGATCCTACGGCAGTAACTCTTCAGGTAGAACAGACAGGTTACGCTAAGTATACAAAGACTTCATTTGGAATAGCCTTCTCATATGGAGAAGGATATTACCTGATGGCACAGCTTTCAAATCATGTACAACGAGCCGACGAAATAGGCGGAGTAGAGATAGAGCCCTATGATTATTGGGATTTATCAAGCACGTCTTATCAGTACAGTTTGACAGAAACAGGATATGAGGGAAGTGACCTTAAACAAATAGATTACATTACCAAAAACCATTTTGAAAATTTCCTTAATATTTTTAGGGAAAATAGAGGGACGCAAATAAAAGAACATACAATAGATGAGAGGTTATCGGGATTAAAAATGATTAATAACGATACTAATGAAGTATTTTATTATGATCCCGAACGAAAAGGCTATTTTAATGCGGAAGGAAAACCCATGGAGGAAGATGAAGGTCCACTTGCAAATCTGCCTTCAAACGGAGCATTGAAAGTTTTGTCTGTATATTCCATGGTACCCCTCGTCGAGGGGGAGATTAATCCGTTTGTTTTAGACCGTTGAAAATGGATAAAAAAGCTGATATAATACACAAAGTTTAAAAATAAGAATTGATAAGTTTTATGCCACTTAGTTCTTCAGACAAGAAAACAATTATTAAAGAATTTCAAACTCAAGCGGGCGATACGGGAAGTCCCGAGGTTCAGGTCGCGCTTTTAACGCACAGGATCGAAAAGCTTACCGAACACCTTAAACTTCACGCCCATGACAACCATTCAAGAAGAGGCTTACTGTCGATGATTGCAAAAAGAAGAAGGCTTATAAATTTTTTGGAGAAGGTCGATAGGGAAAGATCCTCTAAGATAGCGCAAAGGGTCGGACTTAAGGACTAATTATACATGAATAAAACCTCGTTAAGTACAGAAATTGCTGGAAAAAAGTTGACCTTGGAAACCGGGGATTTGGCACAGCAGGCTACTTCTTCCGTTTTGGCAAGGCTTGGCGATACAATGGTTTTGGTTACCGTCGTTGAAGGCGGAGAGTCAAACCTTGACTATTTTCCGTTGTCGGTCGAGTATGTCGAAAGGCTTTATGCGGGCGGAAGGATAAAAGGTTCACGCTGGGTCAAAAGGGAGGGAAGGCCTACGGACGATGCGATTCTTACGGGAAGGCTCATCGACAGGTCCATAAGGCCGCTTTTTCCAAAAGAATTTAAAAAAGACGTTCAAATCGTAATAACGGTACTTTCGGTAGACGGAGAAAACGATCCCGATATACTTTCGATAATCGCAACTTCAGCCGCGATCCATTCATCAAAAATTCCCTGGAACGGCCCTGTTTCGGGGGTCAGGATAGGATACGTAAAAGAGGCGGGGAACGGTAAATTTGAATTTATAGTAAACCCCGGTTCTGCGGAAACCGAATTTTCGGAGCTCGACCTCATAGTAACGCAGACAAAAGAAAAGACGATGATGCTTGAAGCGGGCGCTCTGGAGCTCCCCGAAGATAAAATGCTCTCGGCAATAGAAAGGGCCCACGAAGAAAACAAGAAAATTCTTAAATTCATCGAGGATTTTGCCAAGAAAGCGGGACAGAAAAAAGATGAAGTTCCTCAGGATGTTTCTTTGCACGAAACAGTGAAAATTCTGGAGAAAAAATATAAAGAAGAAATAATGTCACTAATTGCCCAAAGCGCGACAAAAGAGGCAATGGGTGAAGAAAGAAAAGAGCTTACCGAAAAAATTATCGAGCAGGAGAAAATGGCAAATCCCGATGAACCTCTTGAACCTAAAATTGTGGAAAAAGCTTTGGAAAAAGTACTTTACAAGGGGATCAGGGACAACATCCTTAAAAAACAGAAGAGGCCGGACGGAAGAAAAATCGACGAAATTAGACCCTTGGATGTCAAGGTCGGAGTGTTGCCAAGGACCCACGGAAGCGCGATTTTCCAAAGAGGATCAACACAGGCTTTAACGGTTGTAACTTTGGGAAGTCCCAAAATGGAACAGCTTATCGAATCGGCCGAAGGAGAAGAAGTAAAAAGGTATATCCACCATTATTCGATGCCGCCTTATTCGGTCGGCGAAACAGGAAGGATAGGATCCCCCTCGAGAAGGGAAATCGGACACGGAGCACTGGCCGAAAGGGCACTTGAAGCGGTAATCCCCAAGCAGGACGTGTTCCCATACACCATAAGGGTAGTTTCGGAAATACTTTCTTCAAACGGTTCGACCTCGATGGCATCGACCTGCGGATCAACGCTTGCTTTAATGGATGCCGGTGTACCTATTGCAACGCCTGTTGCGGGAATAGCGATGGGCCTTATGACCGGCGAGGACCAGAGCAAGGAATATGTTATTTTAACCGACATTTTGGGGCTTGAAGATTTCTCGGGCGATATGGACTTTAAGGTCGCGGGGACAGAAAACGGAATAACAGCTATCCAACTGGACGTAAAAATCCCCGGGCTTACGATAGAACAAATAAGTCAAACTTTCGAAAGGGCCAAGAAAGCAAGGCTTTTTATACTCGATAAAATGCTTTCGGTTCTTCCAAAGTCAAGGGCCGAAGTTTCAACATACGCTCCAAAAATTGAGGTCTTGCACATCCCGACGGAAAAAATCGGTGAGGTAATCGGACCGGGCGGAAAAATAATCAAGAATATTATTTCGACAACCGGCGCAACAGTTGACGTTGAGGATGATGGGTCGGTTGCAATTTCGGGAACGAGCGAAGAGTCCGTTCAAAAGGCCGTAGACTGGGTTAAGGGTTTAACGAGGGAAGTGACCGTCGGAGAGGTATTCGAAGGCGAGGTAAAAAGGATTTTGCCGTTTGGAGCATTCGTAGAATTAACACCCGGTAAAGAGGGAATGGTACACGTTTCAAAAATGTCAACGGAATTTGTAAACGACCCGTCGGACGTAGTCCAGATAGGGCAGGTCGTAAAAGTAAGGGTAATCGAGATAGACGAACAGGGAAGGATAAACCTTTCGATGCTTTTCGGGGCCGATGCGGAAAAATCCGAAAGGCGCCAGGAGGAAAGGCGCGGAAACGACAGACGCGGCGGAAACGACAGGGATTTTCAAAGAAGGCCGCAAGGCGAGCCCCGCGAGGCCGCCCGCGAGCACCCGTTGTCCCTTCAATTCAAAAGGGAAAGAAGAAGTCAGGGTCCTAGCTGGAGAGGCCAGCGGGGACAAAGGCCGAATTTTAATAAAGACAGAAAACCGCGATATTAAATTAAAATCTAATTCAAATTGAAGTAAAAACGTGGGTAAAGTAGAAACATTAAAAAAAACTAGCGAGCAACCCCCATTAATAATAGAAGAAAGGTCTCCCCAGTTAGGACGATTGCTCTGGAATACATCCTTAGGAGAATTGGCACAAATAGATGAAATTGTGGCCGGGAGCAGAACGCTCGAAGATAAATATCTTGCGTATGAATCAGTAAGAAAAGGATCCAGGGCCGGTTTTATAGTCGGAAAAGTTTATAACGAAGGATTAAAGCTTCCGTTTACCGGACTTGAACCTTATACCGTAGGATCAGAGTTAAGCCCGGAGGATATTGTAAGATTTGAAGTTCAAGAGGGAATGAGAGTTGCCAAGATTTTGAAAAGGAGCGACTATAGATATAAGTTTTTCCAGAATTTGCGGGGAGAAAGGACGGACCCCAAGGTGATAAAAGAATTGTCGGATATTTATGGCGGGGTCATCGCAAGGTTTAGAGCAGTGGGTGATTCCGACAACAGTCAATTTAGGTCTGAAACTTATTCCCAGGTACGAAGAGTACCTGATATTTCATATAAAATAAATGGGGTCGACCTCTCTCAAAGAATAGTCATTCCGCGCGTACAGGTAGATTTATTTCCCACTACCACAATCAGCATGAGTCGACAGGAAGTTGAAGGATATCTGGTGTTAGCGGAAATCGGAAACCTCGGTCACCCCTTGGTCAGGGAGGCCGTTAAGAGGATAAATTAAGTATTTCCTTTTGTTAAATTTGGCCAATTATAGAATAATTTGTGGTATCATTGAATATATGGATTCTGCCCTTTCGATGGATTCCCAAATCCAGAAATTAGAACAAAAAGTAAAATCCGCCAATTTGCCGCCGGAGCTTTTGGAAAAGATCAATTCGATGCTCGCGATACTAAGCGTCAGCCTTAAAACCGGCACGGGAAATTTTGTGACCTACGAAAGTATAGAAACTTATATAGACTGGGTTGTGTCCCTTCCTTTTCATACCGAAACAAAAGACAATATGGATCTGCAACTTGTAAAACAAACGCTCGATAAAAATCATTACGGTTTAGACACCGTAAAAAATGAGATATTGGAATATCTTTCCGCCCTTATTTTGGATATGAGGTCGACATCCACGACACAGGTAAGGGCGCCGATAATATGTCTTGTGGGATTGGTCGGTACGGGAAAAACCTCGATGGCAATTTCGGTTGCAGAGGCAATGGGCCGCAGGTTCGAAAGGATACCTTTCGGAGGAATGGGGGACGCTCAGGCCTTAAGGGGACAGTCCCGGGTTTTTTCCGACGCGGAGCCGGGGCTTATCGTAAAAAAACTCGCCCACGCAAAAAGTAAGAACTCGGTAATACTTTTGGACGAACTCGACAGGGTTTCACAGGAAGCAAGAGCCGATATTATGGGTGTTTTGGTCGAGCTTTTGGACCCCGAGCAGAACATGGCGTTTACGGACCATTATATAGATTATCCTTTTGATCTGTCGCATGTGCTTTTTATAGCAACCGCCAATAATACGACAAGTCTTTCGACGGCTGTTTTGGACAGGCTGCAAATCATCCAGATGCCTTCCTATTCGGACGAAGAAAAAACGGTTATTGCCAAAAATTACCTTTTCCCGAAAGTAAAAAGCGATTCGGGTTTATCGGGGTTCAATCTTGTAATAGATGAAGCACTTTGGGCTACGATGATAAGACCATTGGGATACGATTCGGGAATAAGAAGTCTTGAAAGGACGCTTGAGACAGTGGTCCGAAGAGTGGCAAGAATGGTAGTTGAGGGAAAGCTTGCACCAAACGGAAGTTTTACGATAAATGCACAGAACGTAAAACAATTCTTACCTGGTTAAATTATGAATAATATCCTTACATACACTCCCCTTGGGGGGGTGGGCGACGTAACAAAAAACATGCACGTTTATGAAATGGGCAATGAGATTTTAGTGGTCGACTGCGGCTTGGGCTTTGCCGACGAGACGATGTTAGGCGTTGAACTTCTTCTTCCCGATATCTCGTATTTGAAAAACGCGGTTAAAAGCGGCAAAAAAATTGTGGGCATGGCCATAACGCACGGACACGAGGACCACATGGGCGCTTTGCCTTTTTTGCTCCCCGACCTTCCGTGGTTTCCTATTGTCGCATCACCTCTGACCGCGGAGTTTGCAAACGGTAAGCTAAAGGAATTCGGCCTTACCCAGCGCGTCCAGAAAGTAGAGTTTGACGGCGGCGAGGTCAAATTCGGACAGTTTTCGTTAAACTTTATAAGGGTCACTCATTCGATCCCCGACACTTCCCATATTTTTATAAAAACTCCCGTCGGGAATTTTTACCACGGAAGCGATTTTAAATTCGAGCTGTCGCCTTTTGACGGAAAACGCTCGGATTTAAAGAAGATCTCCGACCTTTCAAAACAGGGGGTTTATTGTTTGATGTCGGACTGTTTAAGGTCGGAGGAAAAAGGCCATACGCCTTCGGAGGAAGGAATTCTGAGGGCCCTGGAAGAGGAACTTGCAAAAACAAGCGGAAAATTTATTGTCACCACTTATTCTTCCAATATAGCAAGGCTTAACCAGATCATCGCCGCCGCGGCAAAGTTTGGCAGGAAAATTTGTTTTGTCGGAAGGTCGACCATAAATACCAAAGAAATGGCCGAAAGTCTCGGATATATGAAGATAGCAAAAGGTATGGAAGTGCCCCTCGACCAGCTTAAAAATTACAAAGACTCAAATATCGTAATGATCGCTGCCGGCTCCCAGGGCCAGGAAAACAGCGCGCTGACGAGAATCGCAAACGGCGACCATAAGGACATCAAATTAAAAAACGGTGACACCGTTGTTTTTTCCGCAGATCCGATCCCGGGAAACGAAATCTCGGTCAATTCTCTTATCGATACCATGTTAAAACAGGGCGCAAGGGTTATCTATTCGGGAATCGATGACAGGTTCCATGTTTCCGGCCACGCCGCTTCCGAGGACCTTGCGATGCTCATGCACCTCGTTAACCCAAAAAAAGTCTTACCGATCGGCGGGACTTACAAACAGATGGTCCAGTATAAGCATATTGCCAAAGAGCAAGAATTTTCCGATAAAGACATACTTCTTATTGAAAACGGACAGCCGGTGATTTTTACGCGGGAAGGAACAAGCTTGGGTAAAAAAATAAGTCTTAAAAATGTTTACGTCGACCAGATCTCGGGAGAGGAAGTGGAAAGTTTTGTTTTAAGAGACCGACAAAAACTCGCAACCGAGGGAGTGGTGATCGTGATGGTAGAGTTGGATGCTTCAAACGGCCAGCTTGCAGACAAGCCCAATATCATAGTAAGGGGTTTTTCGTCCCAGGAGGCACAGGAAATCTCTAAAGATCTGGCAAAGCAACTTAAAAATTCACTCTCTCAGAAGAAAAAGCCCGTTACCGACTGGATCTATACAAGAAAATTTGTTGGGGAAATATCCGAAAGATATATATTTAAAGCTTTCCGCAAAAGGCCGCTTGTTTTGCCTGTTGTTATCGAGGTTTAGCTCTGGAGCAATCTGTCGGCTTTTTCGACCGCCTCCCTTAGTTCCTCGTCGGTTGTGATCGATCTCGGATTTAGTCTGAAGGAGGCGATTTTTTTTGTCCAAGCGCCGGGCAAAAGAATAATTTCGCCTTTTTCTACCAGTTTTTGGAGCTCCTCCTTATCAACTCTTAGCTGCCTTTGTACGTTAACCCTCATATTAATTTTATCTTGCGGCATTCCCTGTCTTTTGAGACGCCTTTTGGCAGATTTTACAAATCCCTCAACGTCGTCCGTATCGGGATCAAGTTCGATTGTAACCACTACTTTTTTATGAACAAGTTCCGCAGGTTGTCCTTCAAGCGAAGCGTCGAGGAGTTCTTCATCAAAAATATCTTCTGTCTGCGGGTTTATTTGTACTTCCCATCCCTCTTCTTCATCCCTGAATCCCCTGGTGCCCGGAATGTTCTCGCCCGCATAAACTAATTTTTCCCGGCGGGTTTTTTGTTTTTCCTGCAGTGCTTTTATGACGGAGTCGGTAATAAAATATATCCTGCTTACTTCTCCCAGATCCAGCGTTTGACTTCTCGTTAGATCAGGTTCCGCGTCATGATCCGCAAGAATGTATCTTCCGGGGATATGGGTTGGAAGGATATCGAAATTTTTTTCTACCCTTTTGTTTGTCTCGTCCAATTCCCGGCGTCTTGAATCAACCATTTCAACGGCCCTTGATATTATTTGCGACGGTCTCGTTTCGGAATTCATGGCAAACGGATTATATCCTAATTAAGTATTAAGTCAAGCCGGTCAGTCCTCCCAGGAGAAATTGCAGTTTCCGCAGAGGTTAAGATTCTTGGAATCCCCTTTAAAAGGCCAAATTATCTCCTGTGCCTTTACCAAAAATGTGGGTTTCTGGGTTTTTACATTGGTGCTGTCGCACACCGGGCATTTTTTCTTTTCTTGTCCGAGCATATCTTAAAAAGATACTATATTTTTAAGTTCTTAGTCAACTCTTATGAAAAAACCGGTAAGTTTGCGATCCGCCAGGCGAGCAGGCCGTTTTTTACGTCAAATACTTTTTTGTACCCGAGTCTGACCATTTGTGATACCGCTATTGTGCTCCTGTTGCCGCTCAGGCAATAAACGTATACTGTTTTAGCTTTGTCCGGGATGATCGTTCCAACCCTTTCCCCGATATTGTCAACGGGAAGGTTTATGCTACCGGAGATTTTCCCTTTTTCGAATTCCCGTGGTGTCCTTACGTCAAGGAGTATAAAATCTTCTTTTTTCTCAATCGCTTCGTAGAGTCTTTGGACGTTGATAATCGGTACAACCGGCGTTTCCATGGTGTAATTATATCATTTACGCTTAACAGGGGACTACGTTTCACTTGCCGGCTCTTTCAAGCTCTTCATCGGAAAGTCCGAAGTGGTGACCGATTTCGTGTATCACGGTCTTTCTGACCCTTTGTTTCAAATCCTCGTCGTCTTTGGAAATCCTTTCCAGGGCAACTTTAAAAATAGTTATTTTGTCGGGTATATTGCTGTAATAAATCCCCCTTCGAGTTTGGGGTATTCCTTCGTAAAGGCCGAGCAAAAGTCCCCAGGGAGGAATTCTTGCCTTCCAAAGCTGCATCGGGCTCGGATAATCCTCGACGACGACCGAGACATTATCAAGTTTTTGGGCAAATTCTTTCGGAAGCGAATCCAAAGCTTCCTCGATGAGCTTTCTGAACTTATTATCATCCATAATATATTACAAAAATTATATCATTTTGGATTTTTGAAATTTAGATTCCGGGGAAGTGTTAATTGCTATTTGAATGCGAACGCGCTTGCGACCTGTGCCTGGAGGAAAAAACCGAGGGCAAGGGAGATAATAAGATCTACGGCCGCGTACATGATCACTTTCTGTGTCGGATACTTTCCATGCAGCTTAAAGCTGACATATTTAGGCTTAACCGCTTTTTTCTTTGCCATAACTAATTATGTTCAGAAATTTTATGTAAAGTCAAGGCAGTCTAATTACTTAAGGCCGTTTATTTTGTTTGCCAGGGTATTTTCCTCCTGGGCAAGCTGTTTGTCAATCGTTTTTGTGTACTGTGTCTGCGCATCGCTCAGCCACTGGTTTTTTTGCATCGTATCAACTATCCCCTGGATATTTGTTATACGCTCTGAAATTACCTCGTTTATCCTGTCGATATCCGCCTTGTCTTTATTGTAGATATCCGGATATGTCGTTAGGCTTTGCCACCCCGGGGCTATGTTTTTTAGGGAATCCAGAGCCTTTTGCCAGGAATCGATCACGTCTTGCGGGTAATTCGGGGGAACGTAACCGGCAAACTCCTGTACGATTACCTGTGTAGGGCAGTCGTTGATGCTTCCCTGGACCTCGGCTACGCCAAAATCCTGGTAGTTCTTGTTAAGAAGAAAGGCTTTGGTATCGGGGAACTGGAACTGGTTGTCCAAAAGTTCCGAAGCCTCAAAATAGCCCTGGGTCGGGATCTCGCCGTAAACAATGTTGGAATAACCGACCTCCTGCATCGCTTTTGCCATTGTCAGCCCCGATCTTGTAGCCGTAAAGGAAAAATCGTCAAACTCAAGCATCGCTTTACCACGCAGGTTGGCGGACTCTTCAAGTTTCGGCTGGTATGTAAGGACCGGTACGCCCGCCTGCTGCCTTTTCAAATTTAAAAGTTTCAGATACTCGTTTTTATCAAGAGTTATCCTTGCCGAAGGGCTGAAGTCGTTTGCCGTATCCCTCCAGTGTTTATCCCAGACTCCTATCTGGTTTTCAATCGGCAGAACATGGTCGATGCTTTTTTCGCTTACAAAGCCGATGTCCCTTGAGTCTTCGCTTGCTTTCCTATTGTCGCCCATTACGAATACGTCCCCAGGCGGCACTTTAATAAGTTTGCAGTCGGACAAGAACCCTTCGCCGAATGTGGACTGGGGCTGTGCGGTGTAGGGTTCCCTTAACGGTTTCCCGTTCAGGTATACGATCCCTCCTCGAAGTTCAATCGTATCCCCGGGAAGACCTATGACCCTTTTTACGAAACCTGTGGCAACTCCGTATTGTTTCTTGGTTATCTCGTCGGTTTTGGCATTCGTGAAAGTGACTATATCCTCCCTTTCAAGGCTTCTTCCGAAATATCTTTTTCCGAAAATAACGACCCCGCTCGGGTATGAAATAAACGAGGGTTTTGCAACGGTTTCGTTGAACTGCTGGATCGGGGTTATGCCGTCTCCTTTTGGGAAGGTCGGGTACATCGAGCCGGTGCCGGATACGTATTCGGTAACAGGCGCATAGCCCAGCCCGGTTACGACGAAATTTTCGGCTACAACGGCGGCGCTTACATACCCGAATAACCAGCTTGGCAGGAGCACCAGGATCACAAATAGAAAGAATATCAAACGTTTTAACCCTTTGGCGTTAAAAAAATTTAAGCTGACTTTATGCGTATACACCAGATCAACAGCCGTATAAAACCAATGCACGAGGATATAGAAAGGAAGGAAGCAAAGTATGATCAAAAAATTAATTTTTCTAAGGATAAAATTTTGTATACTTTTTTTGTCGGCGAAATACGAAGTAAGCTCGAGGGTTCCGACCGAAAAGCTTATAATGCCCACAAAGAAAAAGAAGGTAAGAGCCGAAAGCTCGACTTTGTTCTGGTTAGTCAGGACAAGCTCGATCTTGTGTTTTAGAAAATCCGTCGCGTATAACAAAGCCACGGCAAAGCCCGTAAGGGATGCTATCCAAAGAACAAAGGCTGCCGCGGCGTTTTTCAGAAGATTATTTTTCATAAGGGTACCGGAAAGCTCTGGGACTTAAGCTTAATTCTAGCACAAAATAGTGATCGCTTCATTTATACTGGCGGTAAGATATCATAAAAAATAGCATAAGAATTATAAGGCTATCGGCTTGTAGTCTAGATTCAAACTCACTATAATATTGCTATGGCTAAAAGAAGGCATTATTCAAAGCGCAAGTTCAAGATAAAACTGAAGAAAAACACGGTCTACTCGATATTTGCACTCTTTTTGATACTCGCCGGAATACTGCTCGGCCTTTCTTTCACCAAAAGCGGAAGTTCGTTTGCCTCTTTGAACGATTATATATTTTCCCTTTTTGGCAACATGTCCTTTTTGTTTCCGCTGCTTGTGATTATTTTCGGATTTTTCTTTTTAAGGCTTAAAATGTTCCTGTCGCGCCCCAACGTTTCAATAGGTTTTGTGATATTCTTTGTTTCCGTATTAGGTCTTACCAGGGAGGGTTCCACAGGGTTGTATCTGAACAACCTTCTTGCTTACGTAATCTCGGAGTTGGGTGCTTTTCTTGTTTACCTTGCGGGGATCTTTATCGGGCTCGTAGTCCTGTTTGACACATCGTTGGACGAAGTGGTTTCGATGCTCGGTTCGTTTTTCGGAGTCTTCCAGAAAATCCTGCCCGGGGGCGCGGTGGGTTTTTTTAAGAAAAAGCCCTCGGCCCTTGAGGACAAGCAAATGGTTATTAAGGGAATGACGGATAAACCGATGCCTGCAAAGGATATCAAAATAAATACCCCTGTGCCTGTTGCCAAAAACAAAGAACCTTTTATTTCGGACAAGATCGTCATGAATACACCCGGCGCGGTGGGCTCCTGGAGCCTTCCGCCTTTGGATATCCTCTCAAGCGACAATTCCCAAAAGGCGGACAGGGGGGACGTAAAACAAATAGCGCACAAGATCGAAGAGACCCTCGACAGTTTCGGCATAGGAGCAAAAGTGGTCGAAGTAAACCAGGGCCCGGCGGTCACACAGTATGCATTGCAGATCCCCTTGGGCACGAAAGTTTCCAAGATCACAAACCTCGCAAACGACCTGGCGTTAAATACCGAAGCCCCGACCGGACAGATCAGGATCGAAGCTCCGATCCCGGGAAGGAATCTGGTCGGAATAGAAATTCCGAACAGGAGCCTCGAGGTCGTGAATCTTCGGACAATGCTTTTAAGCGAAATCATGAAGAAGAACAAGTCAAAACTTGCGGTATCCTTGGGCCTTGACGTTTCGGGGAATCCTCTTATTGCGGACATCGGTAAAATGCCCCACGTCCTTATCGCCGGAACTACCGGTTCGGGGAAATCCGTGATGATCAATTCCTTTATCACTTCTCTTCTTTTCAGGGCAACTCCCGAGGAGGTAAGGCTTATAATGATAGACCCCAAAAGGGTCGAGCTTACAGGATACAACGGCATCC
>JAJYEF010000097.1 GCA_021785915.1 bacterium | reverse complement strand
TATTTGTTGCGACAATTCCGGCCAGCTTGTAATCCTTTACAAGCCTTATATCGCGGTCCGCCTGGTCAAGAGAGTCCGGTCCTTCCTTGATAAAGACGGGTTTTATGCCGCCCAGTTTATCCATAGTTGCGTTTACCTCCTTTATTACGTCTCCCATTGGAATATCATGGTTTTCTACGTTAGGAAATAAGGGATTTAACGTAAAATAGTCGGCGTAAGGATAAGTTTCCCTGACCACGGTTGCAAATGCGGCTGGAGAATCTTTAGGTTCCGTACTATTGTTCTGGCCTACGTTTATGCCTATTTTTAAGTTTTTTCTCTCCTTTGCCCTTTCATATTTTTTAATCCTTTCGATAACCTTTTTTACCCCCAGTCCGTTTAATCCCAGATGATTTATGGCAACATCTTACGAGATCATGAACTGCCTGGGCTTTTTGTTTCCGGATTGATACTCGGGCAAAACTCCGCCTACTTCGACCCCGGGAAAGCAGAGGGCATATAAAGCTTTTTCCGAACCGCCGGGCTTATCCCATCCGGGCCCGACCATTACGGGGTTTTCAAAGTAAATTCCTGCCAAAACAATATTAAGTCTCGGGTCCACGAACCTTTTGTGCTGGTCTGCAAACAGCTCCAGAAGCTTTAATGTAACAGGATTGGATTTCTTGTGTAATGCCTCCCTTGCTCCGATATGCATCGTCTCCGAGTCAATTTTATTAAGTATGGGGTTTGCGATTTCTTTATACATCTTCCGATTCATATTAAAGGCAGATTTTTAACAAAGTCAATATTCTCAGCAAATTTTAAGCAGGTCTTGTCAAAATGCGCATAATCCTATATAATAATTTGGCCTCAGCTTATAATTAAATAATCAAAAGCCGGCGGACTTACCGCCAAAAGTATAAAAACGTAAATTATGGAAAAGGAAATTAATACTACAAGACGTAGAATAGGAAGGGCGGCAAATGTATTTTTGGCCGCAAGTATTGCAGTGGGCGGGCTTGAAGCAAGCGCTACAGATGCAAACAATGCTCCAAAGAATGAATCGGACATTAATACAAAGAACCCGCCGACGATTTTAAATGACCGCATGCAGGGATTTAACCGTGATAGCGTCAGCAACGGCTCAATTAATGTAATTCTTGACAACAGTCCGGGTCACCGTATGGCTGGTTTCAAGCCTTCTTCTGCTCCCTCAAAATCCCCGGGTTCGCAGGCAACAGGCGAAAGATTTACCCAGAAACTTTTAGAGCTTAATAAAACTCCGCCGCTTGATAGGATTGTTTACAGCCTGAAGGAGCATCCTCAGCTTTTTAGCAAGAACAAAATCGAGGATGTTAAGATGTATTACCCGATTTATGAAGCTGTCGCTCAAAAATACGATTTACCGTGGTATCTTTTATGGATAATACACGAGGCAGAATCCAACGCATCAAGAAGCGTAGGGGCTTTTGACGGACAGAGCGCTCCCTATTTCGGCGGAATGCAGAGGGACCCGCGGGTTTGGGATCAGGCCTATGTTGATAAGGCCTCAGAGGGATTAAGTTATCTGGAAGAACTTCCGCAGAGGCATAAAAGCGACTGGATGGAAATTGCGGCAGCCGGAAGCGAGCTTCACAATAATATAAAGCAGGATTTGTCTCAGGGAGCAAGTTTAAACGAATCGATTTTATTCGCGCTTAAACGCTATAGCGCGGAAGGCCCCGCGTACTCAAGGTATGAACTTTTAAAACTCTACGAGAAAATTTTGCCTGAAAAAGTTCAGTAGGTTTCGTAGTAAAGCACGACATCAACAGTTACTGTGTTTTGTCCGGGTGTGATATTCGTAGAAGGTGTTGCCTCCTGAGCTGTAGAATTTGCAACTAAGGGTCCGCCCATAGCGATAGGTCTCGGATAATTTGAATTCTGCACAACATTTACAATTTTTCCCAAGCCTATTCCCGAAGCCTCTGCAAGGCTTTGGGCCTTTTGTTTTGCGTTTGCAACGGCCTGCTGCATCGCCTCGTTTTCCAAAGTCTTTTGCAAACTGTCGCTAAAGGTAAAATTTATTCCTCCTATAAGATTTGCGCCGTTTGATGTTGCTAGGTCAATAACATTATTAACTTTATCAATGGGAGTTACTTTTATCTGCAGGTTTTGGGTAACCGTATAACCTGTTATGTTTCCTCCGCCTTTTGAAGGGAGCAAAGGTTCTATAACCGTGCCTGCTTGGCCGTAATTCGGGGTAATAGAGTAATTTATGGTCTTGATATCCTTATCCGAAATTCCCAATTTTTTAATTCCGTTAATTATTTTATTTGCGGCGCTGTTTGCTTTTGATTGCGCGTCCGAGACGGTTGATGCTTGAGTAGTTACCCCGAGATTAATTTCCGCTGTATCGGGAGCCGCCGTTACCGTCCCCTCACCGTCTGCTGTAAACAGGTCTGTTTTAGTCGTCTGGACGCTGTTGATATAAAAAGGAATCGGGCCTGCAAGTTTTGTGTAAACAAAAAATGCCAAGAATACCAAAATTACAAATATAATTGGGGTTTTGAATT
>JAJYEF010000023.1 GCA_021785915.1 bacterium | reverse complement strand
CTTTCGTCGGCATTCGGCGGTACGGGAGAGTTTTACAGGAGCAAGAGAAGTGTAGAAAAATTTTTGATGTATGCAACTGTCGTTGACACAATAATTTTCGGCATTATTTCTATACTACTTTTACTCCCCATAAAGTAATTTATGATTTTTTGGAAAAGAAGAAGACTTTTAATCTGGCTTTTTAAGGCATATATTAATAAATGGAGAAAAACCATATTCGTATCGTTTTTGCTCGGACTTTTGGTGTTCTTCCTGATAAGGGTGGGGGTAAATTATATAATTCCGATCATTCCTTTTGCACAAAAGGACGTAATCGGCGTTGAGGGGGCATACACAGTTGACAACCTTCCTCCTTTTATTCTTTCCAAATTGTCATCGGGTCTAACCAGTGTAGATTCGACGCAAACTCCACAGCCGGCGATTGCTAAATCATGGCAGGTAAAGAATAACGGCAAAACATACATATTTACTCTTAATAACAATATATATTTTAACGACGGTACTAAACTTACTTCAAACGACATTAATTATAATTTTAGAGATGTAACCGTAGAACGGCCTAACCCCTACTCGATCGTATTTACGCTAAAGAATAATTATGCACCTTTTTTAGTTACCGTCTCAAAACCTATATTTAAGCAAGGATATATAGGGACCGGAGACTACAAAATCTCAAACTTAAATCTAAATGGAAATTTCGTGGAGTCGATAGATCTAGTATCTGTAAAAAACGGTAACAAGGAAATTTCATATCAGTTTTACCCGACCGAAGAATCATTAAAAACTGCTTTTATGCTTGGAGAAGTTTCTCAAATTTACGACATTAAAGATACCATTTTTGACGGAAAGGACATGACTAAATTTGTAAATCTTCGGGCGGCCAAAAGCACAGATTATTCTTTGCTCGTTACAATATTCTATAATCTTGACGATAAAGATTTATCCGATAAACGTATCAGGGAAGCATTGTCATATGCTATTCCGGATACTTTCGCACAAGGAAAAAGAAACTATGGTCCGTTTGTACCCTCGTCATGGGTTGCAAAAGGCGGATTAACTACATATTCCCAGGACCTCGCACATGCAAAATCATTAATAAAAAGCTCTCCGTCTGCGTCCGGAAGTTCTCACTTGAGTTTTGAATTTAAAACCCTACCCCAATATTTAGATGTTGCAAAAATAATACAATCTGATTGGCAGCAAATAGGAATTAATACGAAAATAGTGGTAGTCGATACGCTTCCGTCGAACTTTCAAATTTTCCTAGGAGAATTTAACGTCCCGCAAGACCCCGATCAATATATGCTTTGGCATTCTTCGCAGAAATATAATATCACCGACTATAAAAATTTAAGAATAGATAAGCTCTTGGAGGACGGAAGAACGACTTTTGATATAAATAAGAGAAGAAGTATATACCAGGATTTTCAAAAATATCTGCTCGACGACCCGCCCGCAACTTTCCTTTATTTTCCTTACGTTTACGATATCACTCGTAAGCCAATTTAGAACGAAGTTTTCTGTGGTAGTTAATCGCAAACCTATGCGCTTCATCCCTGATCCTCATTAGCAAGTGCAAAGATTTATCCGTGTGCGGCAGTTTTACTTCCCTAAGTTCCGATGTAATTATGATCTCCTCTTTCTTCGCAAGTCCTATAAGCGGGATGTCCAAATTTAAACTTTTTAATACGGCTTGCGCCGATGACACCTGACCTTTACCCCCATCTACAATTATTAATGAAGGCATTTTCCAATCTGTTCTTTTTAGTCTTCTTTCCAAAACTTCAGAAAGCATCGCAAAATCATTCGGAAGCCCGCCATAATCTTCCTTTATCCTAAACCTTCTGTATGAAGAGCTGTCTTTTTCCCCGTTTGCAAAAACAACCATAGAAGCGGTAGAGCTTTTACCTTGAAACGTAGATATATCATAACATTCTATCCTTTCCAAGTTTTTCGGGTGTACATCGTTTTGGATAAGTATGTTTTTTAAAGAGTCCAGCTCTTCGGAAATAATATCAATTCTTAAATTAGGATTCAATTCATACTCAAGCGGCTTATAAACAGGGCTTGTTATTAACTTAATTGAATTAATTTTTTCCTGGATCTTCTGCGCGTTTTCAAAGTCATCCTGCTTACTGTAATTGTCCCTTTCATTTTCGAGCTCCCTGACTACCCCGGCAGTGTCACCGTTTAAAAAATCTATTATATGTTTAATGTTTCTTTTATAATTTTTATCTTTCGTAACAGTCGGACACGGACAA
Source organism: bacterium (assembly GCA_021785915.1). Classification (GTDB taxonomy): domain Bacteria; phylum Patescibacteriota; class Microgenomatia; order Levybacterales; family UBA12049; genus DAHWUP01. The sequence continues at coordinate 10,436 of JAJYEF010000023.1, read as the reverse complement.
AGCCCAAGGTGATGATAAAGACAATATTTATCGGGATGGTTCGTAACGGCCTGAAACGGGAATATTCTTCTTAAAAGCTTGTAGACAGTCCTCAACGACTTTGCGCTCGTGAAAGGTCCGAAATAAAGCGAAGTTTTATCGTCCTCCTTCCTTACAAGCAACACTTTTGGATATTCATCTTTTATGGTAATTTTTAACCCCAAAAAAGATTTGCCGTCCAAAAGCTTAATGTTGTATTTCGGTTTGTATTTTTTTATTAGTCTTTCCTCCAGTAAAAAGGCCTCTATTTCCGAGGAAACTCCTACCACTTTTATTGATGCTATATCGGACACTAAATTTTTTGTTTTTTGCCCCAATTCTTTAGAGGAAAAATATGAAGATACCCTCTTCCGCAAATTCAGCGCTTTTCCGACATAAATAACATTACCGTTTTTGTCTAAAAACTGATAAACGCCTGTATAAGTAGGCAATAATCGATACGATGATGCAGAAACTAACAAATACGATACCTCCTATATAAAAAAGTTTATTTTCATAAATCGGGACAAGCTTTATATTGGCTTTTAAACTCTTGTTTCCAACCGTAATTCTAATTGTATCGTTTACGTTTGTCAAAAAAGAAATTCTGTTGAAATTAAGGCTTAATTGCTGAGTTCCGTAAGGTGGAATATACCCGGTGTATATTTTTTGTGCTTTTGGAGTAAGAACTCCCGTGGAACTGTCAATCTCCATATGATTTATTGCAACATTGCCGTCGTTTAAAATGTCTATTCCTGCGGAAAAAGGAAATCCTGAAATTGCGAGCTTTTGCACCGAAATATCCGCGTTTGCTATCGGGTTTTCATTAAAACCTGATCCGACAGAAATATAAATATCTTTTGTATTCTTTGTGTCCGAAATCTTGTAACCACCGGCGGGTACAGGATATTCGCTTGACTCCCCTTTTATAACAAATGCAATATGGTCAAAGTCCATTACGTGGAAATAATCAGTACCTCCGGTAGTATTTCCCCAAGTGGGGTCTACCATTATCCATGTGTTTTTGTCAAAATCGTAGTATTCGGGCCACGCATGAAGAACGTCTTCAATATTGCTTATTGGTCTTTGCGGAGTATTTCCCGAAAATCCGTATCCGTCGACTTCTCTTGCGGGAATCCCGGCTGCTCTGGAAAGCGCTATAAAAAGATCCGTAAATTCAAGACAAACTGCCGAATTGGGATTGGCTAAGGCTGCCACCGCACCAAGCCTCGGGCTGTCGGTTTCTACTCTTGAAAAATCATAATGAAGAGTTTTTAACACATACTCGTAAATTGCTTGCGGGGTTTTTAACTCTTTTGCGAGCTTTACTATATTTGGATTATCGGTATTCCAGTATTTTTGACTCTTAAGGTAGTCTGTCTCAAGAGAAGCACTTAAACTTTGAGGTTGGGGATTAAGGAATACCTTGACCTTACCCTTTACGTCTATGTTTATTATTTTATTAGGAGGAATTGTAAATTTTGCAAGCCAGTTTCCGTCTTTATCTACAGTAACATTAACTGGTTTTGGGCTTATCGAGTCAATTATTACTTTCTGATAATTTGAATCCGGCGGAAGGGCGATTTCAGAAGAAACAGAAAAGATGTTTTTATTTTGGAGATGATACTTAAGATCCATATTGTAAATTTGATATGAACCAAACGATATGGATATACCCAAATTTCCCAAGTCATTTTTAGTGAATGTGAGTTTTCCGGGTTGTGCATTCAAATTCTGTACAGCAGGTTTTATGTAAGACGGTTCTCCTAAATTTGGAGGATAGTTTACCGTTACATTAAAAGATGAAATGTCGGGAGTATTGGGAATTCCCGGTATGTTTATTTCCCAGATATTTTGTAAATCCTTTGCTATTTCGTTTGTATCAAACGAGATCTGGAAAGGTAAAGTTTTATTAAGCCCTACTATTCTTTTGTTAAAATTGACATCTATAGTTGTTTCATTCGAACTTTTGGTAATAACCGGTATTATCGGACCTCCTTCGTCACTTGCTTTAACATTTTTAATATCGGTTAAGGCAACAGTAATCTTATATGAAGAAGCATAATATCTACCCGTAAGGTTTTTTAACGTTGCATTAATAACAACATGTGAATCGGCACTTTGGTCTACCGTGTAAGTAATGTTATAATCGGCAGAGAAGTTTGACGCAGCAAATACCGGAAATTGAAAAACAAACAAAAAAAATAATAAAAATAATACTAGCTTTAAAGCCTTGATCATCAGACTATTATATATTATCTAAATTTTTAAACTCTTTTCTTTAGAAAACTTCCCGTATAAGACTCTTTGACTTTAATAATATCCCCCGGTGTCCCCGCGGCGACTATTCTCCCGCCGTTTTCGCCGCCCTCCGGACCCAAATCTATTATATGATCCGCATTCTTGATCACGTCGAGGTTATGTTCAATGACTATTACGGTATTCCCTATATCGACAAGCTTTCTTAATACATTCAAAAGTTTTTCAAGATCTGCAAAATGAAGTCCGGTTGTAGGCTCGTCCAGAAGATATAAAGAGTTGGTGCCTTTTTTGGATAACTCGGCGGCGAGTTTTACCCTTTGAGCTTCTCCACCTGAAAGCGTCGGAGCAGGCTGCCCAAGCTTTATATATGAAAGGCCCACGTCGTTTAAAGTCTGTAGCTTATGCGAAAGGCCGGGGACAAATTCAAAAAAACTTAACGCCTCAGATACGGTCATTTGAAGAACTTCTGATATGTTTTTATCGTTATATAAAACGCTTAATGCATCTTCATTGTACTGTTTTCCGTTACAAACCTCACAAGTGATATAAACGTCCGGTAAAAACTGCATCTCTATTTTGATTTTTCCTTCACCTTCACATGCTTCGCACCTCCCGCCTCTTACGTTAAAAGAAAACCTTCCGGGACCGTAGCCTTTGATTTTCGCGTCTTTTGTTTTTGCAAAAAGGTCCCTTATGTAGCTGAAAGCCCCTATGTATGTGGCAGGATTGCTTCTCGGCGTCCTTCCGATAGGGGATTGGTCTATCATGTAAACGTTTTTAATATGCTCAAACCCCGAAATCGATTTATATTTTCCCGGCTTTTGCCTGTGGTACGGGTTATTTTTTTGCATCAGCGCATGATATAAAATATCGTTAATAAGAGTTGATTTACCACTTCCGGAGACACCTGTTATAACATTCAGCTTGTTTAAAGGAATATTAACATCAATATTCTTAAGATTATGTTCATTTGCGCCTTCAATTCTCAAATACTTATCGTTAGCAGTTAAATCAAGTTTTTCCGAACTATTGGTAATAATGCTTAATTTCCGTTTTCCGGATAAATATTCGCCCGTTAGCGATGCCGCATCATTTTTTATTTCTTCGACTGTTCCCTGCGCCACTATTCTTCCACCGCTTGCGCCTGCGCCCGGTCCAAAATCCACCATATGATCCGACTGTTCCATGGTTTCTTCATCGTGTTCTACAACCAGAACCGTATTTCCCAAATCTCTCAGTTTCTTAAGGGTATCTATTAGTTTCTGGTTATCCCGTTGATGGAGTCCAATCGAGGGCTCATCCAATACATACAGTACACCCGTTAAGCCACTCCCAATTTGTGAGGCAAGCCTGATTCGTTGTGCTTCTCCCCCTGCTAAAGTCTGCGCTCCTCTTGAAAGAGTCAAATAGTCAAGCCCTACATCCAGCAAAAAAGAAAGTCTTTGCTTTATTTCTTTTATTATTAATTTTGCAATTTCGTTTTCCCTCTGAGAAAGTGATTTGGGTAAGTTTTCTATAAATTCAGATGAATTTCTAATAGACATATCCGATACTTCTACTATCGATTTGCTATTGACTGTTATCGAGAGCGCTTCCTTTTTAAGCCTTGCTCCGGCGCACTGGGTACAGGTTTCATATCTCATGTATTTTTCTATCTGCGACTTTAAAAACATTGACTCGGTAGATTGGTATTTCTGTCTCAAATCGTCAAGTATTCCTTTAAATGGCTCCTGTATTGCGGTTTCCCTTCCCCACCTGTTTTCTCCCTCTACATAGTAAAGTCTTTCTCCCGTTCCATTTAAAAGCAATTCTTTTTTTGCATCGCTTACCTGTCCAAGCCTTGTGGTGAGCGGAATATCGTTTTCTTCACAAAAAGCCCTAAAAGTCCTTGAGAACCAAGTATCATGCGACAAAAGATTTGAATAGGGCATGATCCCGCCCTCGGAAATCGTAAGATTGTCATTGAAAACAAGGTCCTTATCTACCGTAAGTATGGTCCCCAGCCCGTCGCAGACCGGACACGCTCCATGAGGAGTATTAAAGGAGAAGATTCTAGGCTCGACTTCGGGCAAAAATATTTTGTCAACAGGGCATGCAAATTTTTCCGAAAAAAAGTTGTCCTGCATTTTTTTAGGCTTATCGGGCATCTCAAAACCCTTATCTTCGACAACTGAAACAATCAGCTCTCCATTACCTAGCGCTAGTGCCTGTTCTACACTTGAGGAAATTCTTGATTTATCAGTATCCTTAGTAATTACTACTTGATCTATTACGGATTCAATCGTATGTTTATTCGTCTTGATAAGGACGAAGTCTTCATCGAGAGAAAAAATCTGCCCGTCGACCCTTGTTTTTTTATATCCCCGTTTTTTCAGGTCTGCAAAAAGCTCCTGATATTCTCCCCTCCGGTCTTTTACGATGGGTGCAAGAATTAGTATCTTTAAATTCTTTACATTTTTGCTTTCGAAAAGTTCAAAGACCGCGTTTGCGATCTGTTCCTTGGTCATTCTCGTTATTTCCCTTCCGCATTTTGGACAATGGGGGTGCCCGATCCGCGCGAATAAAAGTCTTAAATAGTCGTAAATTTCCGTAACAGTGCCAACGGTTGAACGGGGGTTATGTGACGTTGATTTTTGGTCGATAGATATAGCGGGGGACAAGCCTTCGATAAGGTCAACATCGGGTTTTTTCATAATTCCCAAAAACTGCCTTGCGTACGAAGAAAGGCTTTCCACATATCTTCTTTGTCCTTCGGCGTAAATAGTGTCAAAGGCAAGGGAAGACTTACCGCTTCCCGAAAGCCCCGTAAAAACAACAAGCTTATTCTTAGGAATCTCAAGGTCTATGTTTTTTAGGTTATTTTCCCTCGCGCCTTTTATAATAATCTTATCCATATTTCTAAAATTATCGAACTAATATTATAGTCAAAATTACACAGAAAAACAATCTATATTGACAAGAAATATTTAATGGTTTACTATTTTAAGGGATAAATCCCCCGCATCTTTGGAGCGGGGATTATTATTTTAAGTGTCAAAAACTTTCTACAAGGCTTTAGGGAAAAAGGGAAACTGGCCAAACGTAACAGGAATTAACCCTGCCTCATTAACGTACGATGACGTACTTCTTTTACCTCAAAATTCTAAAATAACATCAAGGGAACATGTGGAAACAAAAGTAAAACTTGGACCCTACTATTTGACTAAACCAATAATTTCTGCCCCCATGGATACAATTTCAGGGGAAGAAATGGCCAGGGAACTCGCCAATCTTGGAGCAATCGGAACAATCCCAAGGGGTGAGATAGAAAAAAGGCTTGAGATCTGCGAAAAATTTACAAAAGAAAACGTACCTGCCATATACTGCGTCGGACTTAAAAACGGATTTGAGGAGGCAAAACTCCTAAAAGATAAAGGGGCTAAGATAATTTTGGTAGACGTTGCCAACGGAGGTATGGAACAGGTAAAGGAACTTGCAAAAAAAATTAAACACGAATTGAACGTTTTTGTTCTGGCCGGAAATATTGCCACATATGATGAAGCATGCGAATACAAAAAAAACGGCATTGATGTAGCAAGAGTAGGAATCGGACCCGGAGGTACATGTATTACAAGACTTGTAGCCGGTACGGGATTCCCTCAGCTCTCGGCGGTATTTGAAACCACTTCATCCGGTATTCCGGTTATTGCCGACGGAGGAATAAAAAAACCCGCCGATTTTGCAAAAGCCATTGCCGCAGGCGCAAGTTTAATAATGGTCGGGAGCCTTTTTGCCGGATGCGACGAAACTCCCGGAGAAATAACGGATGGCAAAAAAAATGCAAGAGGACAAGCGTCAGCATCTTACATGAAAGATAATGGTGTTGAAACCGGAGAATTCAGGACCGCCGAGGGCGTATCTTTGGAAGTAGCGACCAAAGGACCGGTAAAAGAAGCAGTTAATGATTTAATGGGAGGATTAAGAAGCGCAATGACTTATACAGGCGCACAAAATTTAGAGGATTTTCAGAAAAAAGCAATATTTTGCGTAATTTCTCCTGCAGCCCGCGAAGAAAGCAAACCCTGGCTTTCCGATCTATAAATATAAGGTTACTTTTTATTATAAAGATTATTTACCATCTGCTCGTATGTTAACCCTGAATTGTCTCTTGAACCGAAATATTCATTAGGTGTAAATTTGTCGTAAAGATATAAACCGGGATGATTAGAAATTGCATCTACTAAAGTGTTATGATCGTGGGCCGACTCGGGATATAGACATAAGGCCACAATGGACGTTCCCTGAATATAATCGTTTACCCGTGACTCGTATTTCATAAATTCCGAGACAAGTTCGGAATTACCGTTGATCCAAGAGGAATCACCTGCAACTCTAAGAGCGGCAAATCCTTCGGAAAGAGCGTCTGATTGTATCTTAGAAAAATGATTGATTACGTCATCGGCGCTGAAAAATCCATTAGTAAGATACACATTATCTTTTGGCGCAATCACAAACTCGTTTGTCTCAATGTAGGGTGTTAAATCAAATCCCGAATATCCGAATTTTTCGATAATAACCTCCGGGGAAAATTCCGAATAGACAAATATACATTTATTATGTTTTTTAAGCCCGTCTACAAAGAAAGGAATGACTAATGAGAATAATTCATCACCATCGCGGTATATGCAAGATATATGGTCTCCGAATTTAAGGTTTTGAATATTCTTATCCATTATAATTTTTTGGGCAGGCTCGGGACTCTAAAACTATATATAATATACTTTTGCCCGAGATCAAATTTAAATAAGTTAAAATCTTGTCGAATCCCAGTGAGCCGTGGAGGATTCGAACCTCCGACCAAGAGCTTAAAAGGCTCCTGCTCTACCGCTGAGCTAACGGCCCGCATAACTAAATTATACCAATGATAAGCATTACTTGACAAGACAATACAAACAATTGTAATCTGTTAATAACTTTTACAGAAAGGGGGTGAAATTAATGCCTAATATTACAGCAACTCTTACTGCCTCCTTTAACAATGCCTTCTATGCTGTTGTGAATTTTATTCCGAAATTCTTGGCCGGACTCATAATTCTTTTAATCGGAATAATTATAGCTTCCATCGTAAAGCAGATACTTATAAGTTTGTTTAAAGCCGTCAAGCTGGAAGCTTATCTTAAAAAATACGGCGTTCCGGAAGCAAAAGAGGATTTTGTTTGGACTAATATTTTATCGGAAATCGCAAGGTGGTTTGTAATAATACTGTTTTTAATTCCCACAGCAGACGTCTGGGGACTGCCGAGAATTATAACCGTTCTTAACGAATTCCTAACCTATTTGCCCAATGTCTTTGTGGCAGCGGTAATCGCCATGGTCGGATTTGTCTTTGCAAGGCTATCTCATGACGTAATACTGGCATCCATGAAAGGGGTTGATGCTCAAACATCAATTGCAATAGCATCGGTTGTTAAATGGGCAATTAATATTTTTGTCATTTTGGCCGTGCTTAGCCAACTCGGTGTTGCGACAAGCTTAATTCAAATTCTGTTTACGGGATTTGTGGCAATGTTTGCAATTGCCGGCGGAATTGCTTTTGGTCTCGGGGGACAATCAACAGCTAAGGATATCGTGGAAGGACTTAGAAAGAGACTTAAATAAATTTGTCAGCTTCCTTTAAATACGGTATAATTGATCCTCTAGCCGCGGTCGTCTAGTGGCCTAGGACACAGGGTTTTCATCCCTGGAATCAGGGGTTCGACTCCCCTCCGCGGTACTCAACGCAAAATCTTCGTTTTTTGAATCAAGAATAGTTTGAAATTGTGGGCTAAACTCGCGATTCGATAGGCCGTCGTAGCGCCAAGACAACCCATCGGGACATATCGAACCAAGAAGTACTCTACGCACGCCAGGTTCAGCATCCAGGTAGGTTTTGCCCAGATCTTTGAACTTGGCTCTCATAAAGATAACAATGTCATCAAGCGAATATTTATCAAACAATGAAGCATTAAGAACTTCTTTCATAGCCTCAATTTTATTTTTAATAATAATTATTTGTTTTATGAATTCATCATCAGCATAGGTACCCTTAAGATTTTTCTCTATTAAAGTTTGTAGCAGTTTATCCTGCTCCTCTATTTCCTGTTCGGCCCTTTCTCTTTTTGTTCTAAGAAGGGTAATGTTTTGATTAAATCTCATCTTTAGCACCATGATAAAGACTTCCAACTGTTGTTTTGTCGGAGAAATATCATGAAGGAAACTTATTAATGAGTCATTCAACACTTGAACTTTAATTGACGGCGCACCGCAGCGATTCTTACAAATATAATAGGCGTATTTTTTAGACCTGCCCTTACTCCATCCTCCGGACAAATTTCCTCCGCATCTTCCGCATTTAATTGTGCCACGAAGTGGAAAATCCGGATTATCTTTAAGCCTTTTTGCCGGAGCAGTTCCGGATCGATTTCGCGCGTCGATAATTGCCTGAACTCTGTAAAACTGTTCTTCGGTAACCATCGGCGTATGTCGCCCCCTTATTTCCTCAGGGTATGTTGAAGAAGTAAGAATACCAGCATAAAACTTATTGCGGAATAGTCTATCTACCGTTTGTCCTCTTAATTTGTATTCCTTATTGAAAACAAACTTTCGATGCCCCCAACCGTTCATTATTTCAGCCATTTCGGACAAGCTTTTAGTTCCGGTTAGCATTAAATCCCACGCTTTTTTCATTTTGTCAAAAGTTGCCTCATCTTTAACCGCGAAACCTTCTTTTATTTGATATCCAATTGGCACTTTAGCGATACATAGCCCCGATAGAAATCTTGCCCTTAATCCATTTCTTGACCTTTCGCTTCTTACATCATTATCCATCTGGGCAAATCCGGCAAGCATTGTCTCAATTAGTTTTTCAGTCGGACTGTTTCCCGTCGGCTCGGTTGCGGATATTAAAGTAATACCGTATTCCGTAAGTCTCTTTCTGATTGCAAGATAATCTACAGTTTGCCCGGAAAGCCTATCCAGTCTATATACAAATACCGCGTTAACAGTTCTTTGGTTCTTTCGACAAAATTCCAAAAGCTTAATCAAAACCGGCCTTCCTGTGATATTTTTTGCTGACCGTCCTTCTTCCCTGAAAACTTCAAGAATTTCGTACTGGCGTCTTTGTGCTTCCCGACGGCAAATTTCCTCCTGAGTATCCAGAGAAAAATTCTCAACCTGTTCTTCCGAAGAAACCCTAAGGTAAATAACCGCTTTTTTCGTTTGCAAACTATCCTCAAACATAATTAAAAAGAATGTATTAGTTCTTTAACAGTTTTATTGTTAAAAACTTTTCTTTCGTATTCTTCTAACCAGTCGTCAATAAGGTATCCAAACGCAGCAATTAGAGATCTTGCGTCCTCAAAGGAATATTTTTCTCCTAAAATTCTCTTTGCTTCCAAAACAGTCTTATTTTCATAGGTTTGTTCCAGAAACATTTGGTTAAGGACATTGATTAAGTCGTTGGACTTTGGAAATTTACTGATATCAAAGCGTGAATTGTCTATTTTTGAAGTATTATTATTTATTGAGGATATAGTGGTAATTTTCATAGTAAATTTTTCGGTTATTAACTGTCCATATATAGACAGTATATACCTTCCGTGAAGAGATTGTCAAGCATCAAAATATGCTTTTTCTGCCTCAGCCGGCTGGGACAAACCCGAGGCTAAGGCTTATGCTGTTTTTAACCTTAAAAGCTAAAATCAAAACTCCGGTATTATCTATATAAATATAGAATTAAAGAATGGACGAGAAATGTTGATTAAAAGAAAAATCAAGGATATAATCCAAAAACAAACTGCTTAAAGCTAAATAACCTGCCTCAAAACATAATATAAACAAATCTGCCTCAAAACATAAATTAATATAAAACAAATTAAGGATGAATTACAAAACATTACCAAATATAACAGACAGACAAAAAGAAATTATCGACCTTGCCTTTCGCTTTCGATTTATTAATAGAATTCAAATCCAAAGGCTTTTAAACCATAAGGACCCTAAAAGAATTAACGCCTGGCTAAAGGATCTGGTCAATAAAAAATACTTAGGGAGAATCTACTCCCATAAGCTTTTGGAGAATACCAAACCTGCAATCTACTATCTTGATAATAACGGATAATCTTTAGTAAAGATAAAAA
>JAJYEF010000022.1 GCA_021785915.1 bacterium | reverse complement strand
TTCTTGTCTGAAGAACTAAGTGGCATAAAACTTATCAATTCTTATTTTTAAACTTTGTGTATTATATCAGCTTTTTTATCCATTTTCAACGGTCTAAAACAAACGGATTAATCTCCCCCTCGACGATTGGTACCATGGAATATACAGACAAAACTTTCAATGCTTCGTTTGAAGGCAGATTTGCAAGTGGACCTTCATCTTCTTCCATGGGTTTTCCTTCCGCATTAAAATAGCCTTTTCGTTCGGGATCATAATAAAATACTTCATTCGTATCGTTATTAATCATTTTTAATCCCGATAACCTCTCATCTATTGTATGTTCTTTTATTTGCGTCCCTCTATTTTCCCTAAAAAAATTAAGGAAATTTTCAAAATGGTTTTTGTTAATGTAATCTATTTGTTTAAGGTCACTTCCCTCATATCCTGTTTCTGTCAAACTGTACTGATAAGACGTGCTTGATAAATCCCAATAATCATAGGGCTCTATCTTTACTCCGCCTATTTCGTCGGCTCGTTGTACATGATTTGAAAGCTGTGCCATCAGGTAATAGCCTTCTCCATATGAGAAGGCTATTCCAAATGAAGTCTTTGTATACTTAGCGTAACCTGTCTGTTCTACCTGAAGAGTTACTGCCGTAGGATCTTCACAAGTAAGATCGATCTCTTCAAAATCATACGGTTTATCGGATCCTTCTTTTTGTCTATATCCCTTTAGATTCTTAAATAAATCGCCAAAAGAAGAAGTTATCACCTCATTATAAAATTTGCTTACTTGGTTTTGCGGTATAGCAAAACTAGACCTTTTCCATGAAGGGGTCATCTGCGTACCTTCTTCAAGAAGTTTTGAACCAAGTTCGCTAAGTTCTCGTATTACTTCCTGTTTGGATTTTCTTCCCTGTTCGGCGGAAGGGGAACCCCTATTAAGTCTTTCCATCATTTAAGTAATTAGAAGTTTGTTGAACCTTTGTAGATTTTTGGTTCGAGCCAGTCTTCCGGAGGGGTCTGCAATGTATCATCTTTTCTTTCTTCACGTTTTGCAACTTCGGGCTTTTTCAGCTTTTCGACCTTTTCCTCTAAATCATCCAAATTTTTTGCACTCATTCTTCTTCTGACGGGATTTGCCTGGGGCCTTATCGCACCCTGTCTTAAAAGAATTCCCGCCATTTCAAATGCCAGGGGGCTGACGTTGTCGGCCTGGAAATTGTTTGTCGAAACCGCGATTCCGGTCATTAAGTTCTGCGCTATATCAAGATCCATTTTAAGTCCTAAAGCCAAAATAAGATTTGCAACCGCTTCGGAAACCGAAGAAAGCCTCTGCGAGACCATTAAAATGTCACCGTAACCCTGATTTTCGGGTTTGTTGTCGATATTTACGACAATTGTGTCTTTAAGCGCCTGAGGATCGAAAAGCTGTTCGAGGTCCGAAACTCTCGGGGACCCTATCACAAATAAAAGCTCCGGAGACTCGCTTCCCCTTGTAAATCTTACGTCCCTTTCATCGAAATTAAGACCTCTCTCTCCGGCTTTTACGACTATATTCAAATAATTGTCATCCCTTGTGTAGGAGACTTTTTCAATTTCGCCTTCCCTGTATGGGAAAGAAACAACCAGGTCTCCGTCGGAAGCTCCCAAATTGGTTTTGACCTCGTCGATCCCGACCAAAGAAGAGACTTCTACCAACGGTTCGCTTGGAGAGGCGACTGTAATACTTTTCCCCAGGTCTTTAAGCGCGAGGTATAAAGAAAGCGCTCCCGCCATTTCGTCAACGGTCGGATCACGTCTTGTTACAACGCCTAAGGTATTATATTTTTCGACCGCTTCTTTAATTTTTCCAAAAGTTAAATTATCCATAAAGAAAAATTGATGACTGAAACTTGAGAATTTACTGTTAGCTATGGGATATTATCATATCGCCTATAGTAAAGTCAAGGAAGGGAGCGAGGATTACCCCGCCTTCCTCTCCCGCCTCGATTTTTGATACCTGTTCTTTCCCCTGTCTTACCGAATTGATTTTGCTTTCTCCTATAACTTCGTCGTTTCTTATAAGCCTGACTTTATCTCCCCTTGCTATTCTTCCTTCCGACACTTTTACGCCGCATACTTTTGTCTTTTCATAAGGGAAACTTGCAAGAATTTTAGCGATTCCGTAGATCTCCTCCTTTAACGAATCGAGTTTGCCCTGGACAAAATCGTTTATTTCATCAAGCATTTCATAAATAACGCTATAGTTTTTTACAAGGACCTTTTCCGTTTTTGCAAGGATTGAAACATCGGGCTTTACCTTAACGTTAAAGCCTAAAATTATCGCCTCGGTTGATTTTGCATACAAAACATCGGAAACTTCCATGTCGCCGGTTTTTTCAAGAACGACGTTGACCCCTTCGGGGATCGAGTTTTTAATTGCTTCAAGCGATCCTTCGGTATCCGCACAAAGAACTATTGAAAGCATATGGTTATCCTCCTGTTCAAACGGAGATTGGGTTTTCCCCGCCTCTTGCTTATAATGAAGTTCTTCTGCGGGCTTCGGAGTGTTTACCACAATGCTTCCGACGGAAGGGACTTTTTCAAAACCCATGATCTCGACCGCATCTCCGACGGTTGCCGTATTTGAATTCCCCTTGTCGGTTGTAAGGCTTCTTACTTTCCCTCTTATATCTTTACTGAAAACCTCGTCCCTTAAATTCAGCTTTCCGTTTTTGATAACGACCGTTGCCCTTGGCCCCGACCTTTTGTCAAGGCTTGATTCTATTACGATCCCCATAAAAGGACCGTTAGCTGTAAATGGATAGAAATTTGCATCCCTTTTTAGGTCGTAAACAAGAAGTATCAGGTCCAGAAGTTTTGTAATATTTGTTCCGTTTTTGGCGGAGACTTCTATAACCGGCACATCCCCTCCGTATCCTTCAAGTTCGATACCCTCTTTTATAAGCTGCTGTTTTGCTTTTTCCGGAAGTTTTTTGGGGTCGTCTATTTTTGTGAGGACCACGATAAAAGGGATCTTTGACTCTTTAAGAAGTTTTATGCTTTCGACCGTCTGGGGCATTACTCCGTCAACGCTTGATACGACCAAAAGCCCGACGTCGGCGGCGGCTACTCCGCGTCCGCGCATATTGTAAAATGCCTGATGTCCGGGGGTATCGATAAACGTAATTTTCCTTAAAGTATCCTCGTGCTGTACCTCAATTTGCGATGCGCCAATTTTTTGGGTGATCCCTCCGTGCTCCCTTGAAGCGACATCGGTCTTTCTTATCCTGTCAAGGAGTGTTGTTTTTCCATGGTCGACGTGGCCCAAAACCGCTACTACAGGCGGGAAGATTGTACCGTTTTTATTTTCAGATGTGTTTTTCTTGTCCATAATTTAAATTGTTCCAAAGACAAGATTAAATTTTTTGAAAAAATACTTCTCATATTTTAACTGTTACCGTTAACCTTGTCCTGATTTTCTTGTTGTAAAGCTTCTTTTGTATTTCCGTTGTCCGGAGCACCGGACTGCTTTTCATCTTGACCTGCTGCAGCAAAATCCTTCTGGGACGGATCAAGAGCTTGCGTTTCTTGTACGGATGTTCCTTCTGCCGGCGGGGCCGGAGCTTTTTCGGCTTTTTCATCCGGTGCGCTCTGTGAGACTTCTTCTGTTGCTTTGGGAGTTTCCTGACTTTCAGCTGTTACGTCCGCAGGTCTTGTTTCGGTTTTTTGGGCGCCCTGCGGCTTTTTTTCTGCAGGCTCCCCAACTTTTTCTTCCTGCGGCGGAATTTTAGACAGCGACTCGTCTCCTTCGATTTCTATCCTGTAACCCGTAAGTTTTGAGGCAAGCCTTACGTTTTGCCCGTCTTTTCCGATTGCCAGGGAAAGCTCCTCGGGTGCAACTTTAACGTGTGCTGTTTTTTCTTTTTCGTCGATTTCTACTTTTAATTCTTTTGCGGGCGACAAGGCCTGAGTTACGTAATTTTTTATATTATCCTGCCACTGGATAATGTCGATTTTTTCGATCCCCGCAAATTCCTGGATTATTGCCTGGACTCTTACGCCTTTTTGTCCGACACACGATCCGACAGGATCGATCCCGGGCTGGGTCGAAAAAACGGCGACTTTGCTTCTGTTCCCAGGTTCCCTCACGATTTGTTTTATTTCAACCGCACCCTGCGCAATTTCCGGAACTTCCCTTTTAAAAAGCCCTTCCAAAAGTCCCTCTGCGGCTCTTGAAACCACGACCTCTTCGCCTCTTGGGCCCTCTTTTATTTCAACGACGTAAATCGCAAGCCTTTGGTTTAAATGGTATTTTTCGTTTGCGATCTGTTCCTGGGGCGGCATTATTGCCTCGGTTTTCCCGATATCAACGATTACGTTAGGCCCTGCAAACCTTAGGACCATTCCGCTTACGACGGTCCCTATCTTGAGCTTGAAATCTGAAATTATAGCTTCCTTTTCTTTTTCCCTAATTTTCTGCAGGATCACCTGTTTTGCTGTTTGGGCGGCAATCCTTCCGAAACCCGGGGGTGTCACGTCGTCTTTCCCGTGCATGATCCTTGCCTCTCCGGTGTTTGAATCAAGGACCGCGGTATAATCTTCAATAACTACATCGGGATGGTCTTTTCTGTAAGCGGCCAGAATCGCGTTTCTGACCGTATCCAAGACCACTTCAGGATCAAGACCCCGTTCGTTTGAGATCTGGTTTAGAGCTAATGCAAATTCACTTCTTTGTATTGCCGGCATAATAAAATGCAAACCACCCCGGTTTGCAGAGGTAAGTATACCATTTTTGGTCTATTGCTTCAAGAAGCCCCGGGCAAATGTGAATTATTGAAAAATTAGGGTCATGAGTCTATAATCCCGCCATGAGTCCTATAGAAGGAGGAAGGACGGAACGGGGAGAATATTTAGGCTTCCAAAACAGCGAGGTCACGACGTCGGCTTGGCTTAAAAGGCCCGAGGAGGTTTTTGCAATAGTCGACGAACTTAACAAAGGCCTTCCTGCCGATAAAAGGCACGGAATAGAGATTTATCCTATGTATTTTCCGCTTCCGGGCATTACCGAGAGGATTACCCCAGAAAAAGTCGCAAAGTGGCTGAAAAGATACCCCAACGCACAGGTTGACAGGGTCCACCTTAATTTTAACTACGACTGGCAGGAACTTTTTTGGAGGGCTTTCGGAAATTCCAAGGAATCACTCGGCCGCAGGTACAAAAGAGTCGCCGATATGGTCGGTACGGGCCCCGCAACAAATAATAACGGGCTTCATCTTGCAAGGGAACTCACATATATCCAGGACAGGCCGGTCGGAGTTAACGTGCATTCAAACGTTTTGGCAGGTTTTGTAAAAGAACGGAGGCTCGGAGAACTCCGGGAAGGAGGAGTATCTCCCGTACTGGTTGAAAACGAACATCCGTTTAACTCTCCAAGGCTTACCCCCGAACAAATCTCCAATCCCTTGGTTATAAAAGAGGAAATGGTTAAAAGATATAATTTGGACGGGATGCTTTTGGGGATAGATCATCTGGCAACGGAAGGACGCGACCCGTTCCCGATACTCGAACAAACAGCCGATGTGGTAAGGGCGGTCCATGTTGCCGACAGAATGCACCGCGTGCTAGATTTTGAAGACCCGCAAACAAGAAAACTTTTTGACGGGCTTTCGAAAATCCGTTTTTCAAATCCCGTTTCCTGCGCGATCGACTACAGCGTTTCCTCTCTTCACGGCATGACAAAAGCTCAGCGTTTTGATACCGTAAAAAGGTTTTTTGAAGTAATCGACTATTATAAAAGAAGGGCTTAGGATTTAGTGACCAGGAGATTGTTTTGAGAATCAAGCAAAACCCTGATCGTATCCCCTCTTTTTATTTCGTCCCTTAGCATTTTCTGCGCGACCAGGTCTTCGATATTATCCTGGATAAACCTTGACAAGGGCCTTGCGCCGAAATCCTTGTCGTAACCCTCGACGGCAATTTTTTGGATCACCCGCTCGTCGAAACTCACCTTTATATCGTTTTCCTCCAAACGTTTTATTACGTCTTTTAGCATAAGCCCGACTATCTGGACCACTTCATTTTGCCCGAGGGGCTCAAAAACGACGATATCGTCGAACCTGTTCAAAAGCTCGGGCTTAAAAAGCGCTTTTTCTTGCAAAAAGTTTAAAAGAGAGTCCTGGAATTTTTTATCAACACTGACGCCTTTTGCAACCGACTCCCTAACGAACTCGGATGCGGCGTTGGACGTTGCGATTATAATAGTATTGACAAAGGAAACGGTCTTCCCTTTGTTATCGGTAAGTCTTCCGTCGTCCAGGACCTGCAGGAAAAGGTCAAGAATTTTCTGGTCGGCTTTTTCAAACTCGTCCAATAAAACAAGCGAGTAAGGGCTGTCGTACACGGGCTCGGTCAGCTGGCCTTTTTCGTCTCCCTCTCCGGGGCCTGACCCCAAAAGCCTTTTCATTCCCGCGTCCCCCGAAAACTCACTCATATCAAGCCTTACCAGCCTTGTCCCGTTCCCGAAATACACATCCGCCAGGGCTTTTGCGGTCTCGGTTTTACCGACACCCGTCGGGCCCAAAAAGAGAAACGATATCGGCTTTTCCTTTATTTTAAGTCCGGTTCTTAGTCTTCTAATGGATTCAGAAATTGATTTTATAGCCTCTTCCTGGTCGATGACCCTTTTATGGAGCTCCGTTTCAAGATTTAAAAGCAGCTGTTTTTCCTCCTGTTTGGGCTCCCCGACGGAAACCTTTGTCTTTTTCTGCACCTGGTCAAAGATATCCTGTTCCTCGACGAGCTTTCGTCCCGATAGCCTTACCACGTTTGACGTATCGTCCAACAAAGTAACGGCTGATCCCGGCAAAGCTTTCTCTTTTACATACCTGTTGGCATACTCGGCCGCCGCTATAATTGCCTTATACGTTAAAGTTGCCTTGTCCCTTTCCTCGATTTCGGCGGCCTTGGTAAAAAGCATTTCCAGGACCTGCTCTTTCGGGGGTTCGTCAAAATTGATGACCGTAAAAAAGTCGAGGAAGGAATGCAAAGGCTCGACAAAGCGCTTGAATGCGCCGGGCGTAACAGCGGCGATTATCCTTATGCTGTGGTGGTTAAGGTAAGGCGTTAAGGAACCCGATATATCGAGCTTAAAGGAGGAGCTTCCGAGGATATTTTGGAATTCGGGTATATAAATTATCGCGTTCCCCGAATGAGAGACCTCTTCGACCAGAGCGTTTAATCTTCCTTCAAGCTCCCCCTGTGTTTGTGCTCCCGCCATAAATGCATCGATCATAAGCTCGTAGATCCTCTGATGGAAAAGGTTTCCCGTAAGGTGTCCGGAGTAGCTTTCTATGGCGAGCTCTTTTACCGCCGACTCTTTCCCCGAGCCTGCGTCGCCGACCAGTATAGCGTTTCCTCCTTTGGACAGCGCCTCGACGATCTGGAAATACTCGTTTTTCCTTCCCGTCGGTTTCAGATCTTTCCCGCTTAGGAATTCCCCGCTTAAGTCAGCCATGTATTTGGCCGTTTCTATGGTCCAGCCGTAGACCCAGCTCTCGGCTATCCCCTCGCCGGCAAAAGTCAGGTCGGCGCCTTTGGGGTCTTCCTCTTTCGTGTAGGTTTTCCTCGCCCAAGTTAAGATATTTTTAATATCCCCGGGTTTCAGTTTTTTGGCAAAAAGGAATTTTGTGTTTGGCTCGGTCAGCAAAAGGTAGGAAACAAACAAGTCCATCGTTGTCACATATTTTCCTTTTACTTCCTTGGACAATAAAAGGGCATTTTGTGAAAGGATATTCTTGTCGATGTCCAAAAGCTGCAGGTCCTTGTTGTACGCGTCGGCTTTTGCAATTATGAAATTAACCTGCGGAAGGCTTAAAAGCTCTTTTATCAAACCCGAAGTATTTGACCGGGAATTAAAGATTCCCAGTGTTTCAAGCGTAAAAGAATTCAGTGGGTCGGAACTGTTTTGCAAAACTTCGGTTGAAGGAATAAGTCTTGAAACCTTATAGATAAAAAATACTTCAAATATCAAATATAGGGAAAGCAGAATAAGCGCAAAATCCGGCGCTTGGCCGTAAAGCCCCAAGATCGACAATACGGTAAGAAGTACGAGGACAAAAATCCTTAAAACCTTAAATACGAGTTTTTCGTACCAGAAATAAAGGCTTGCGAAATCTTTCATATCATTTTACGAACGGTAAATAAAAAGTCAGTATCGGCCAGGCCAAAAAAGCGATAAAAAATATGAATTCGAAAATCAGCAAAATTGTGAATAAGAACAGGTCTGCGATTATAAACATCGTTTTAAATGCCATTCCCATAAATATCGAAAAGCCGACCAGGCCTTTGCGGTATTCGTTTTTCCAGGGTTTGAAAAAGGTCCTTACCATAAGAGGAAGAGAAAAAAGATGGAAGAACGCTTTATTCAAATGAAAGAAATATGTAAAAAGATCAAGCGGCGCTTCCAGATACCAGAATTTCAGAATATTAAACGGTAGCAATACAATACCCATAGGCAGGTTTAATCCCGAAACCCGACGGGGTCCGGGGTTACTTCAAGTTTATGGGATTTTATTGCTTTTTGCAATTTGTATTGACAAAAAATATCGGTTGGTGATAATATCTGGCACATGTTGGAAAGATTTGTAGACACACTATCAAGAGGGCCTAAAACAACACGCCATTGGTTCGAACGCGACGGCGTGTTGGAGGATTTGGTAAGAAACGGAAGGATCCCAAACTTTTGGGACTGCGGAAAAACGATGCTCGTGGTCCTTCCCCCCGAAGGCGTTAAACCCGGAGACGAATATGAACTACAGGCGGGTGGAGCAATGGAATATTTCGCGCCGAACGGAGGACCGAGCAGGGGACGCGCAACTCTTCATCAAGTAAGCCGCAGGACCGCCGCAACTTTAATGCAAAGAAAAGAAATAACGCTCAGGGAATTGGAACAATAAAATTTTATCAATTTGATATTTGACTTAAACCTTTGATATTGATAATATCTTTTTAATGAAATTGAATTCCGAATTAGTCAAGAAGGCCAAGAAGAACTCCTTTAACGGGGGTTATCGTCTTGGTTAAGTAAAAATTTAGGAACTTAAGACATGACCCCTTAACAAGGGGTTTTTTAGTGTTTAAAGGGCCTCCGGCCCGCAGAGAGGGAGGTGAATAAATTATGGTAGAAACAATTTCAGCCGTAGACATACATACTAACAATAGGGAAACGATTAGGACAAGGATATCAAGACTTAATCGAGAAGATATTGCGCAGGTCCGGGATATCGGAGAACAAATTCAGAACCTTCTAAGACAAAATGCGTTATCGCATCCCGAATCGGACACAAGGCTAAAATTAAGGGGCGTAAAACTTTTTGAAAACTCCGATTATCAAACCGAAGCAGTCTATGAACCAATATCCGGACAATTGAGTTTTTATGGAGCGCCGACACATGCAAAAGAAGAATATACATTGGGTTTTCTTGTCGAGAACTTTGACCAGGTAGCGGAATTAATTTAAATTTTGAAACTTAAGAAATAAGCCAGTTTTCAAATGCCGAAGATGCCAAATCAATTCTGTTTTTAAAAGTTTTATCCGTAATGCTTATATTTACAAAGCTTTGATTTTCTTTCAAAAATATCCCGTGTTCGTTGTACCACCCGTCTATGTGGCTTACCGCCTGGTATATTTTTGCGGCAAAGAGTTTATGCATAAATTCTTTGCTTAAATCCATACTTATTAGAAAAAATTCGTATCCCGCTTTTTCAAGCCATTCTTTGTAATGGTCCCACTCGCGGTCTACACTTGCGTCAAGAATAAACGAATTTCCTATTTCTATTACTTCCCTTAATCTTAGGTCGCGCAGCCTCCGGTATTTTTCGCTGTCGTATCCGCCATAATCTTCGGAAATCTCCGACCTTATGGCATCCGTATTAAAAGTGGGCAGACTAAACTTTCCGCTTTAATAATTTGCAATAGGCGTTTTCGATGTACCCGTACCGCCGGCAAACATTATCACAAATTTTCTTTTCATAATTTAGAACCAGCCCGTTTTTTTCGGTTCACCGTCGAATTCGCGTAAAAGTTCCTTCTGCTTTGAGGAAAGGTTTTTGGGAACCGTTACTTTTATCCTAACGTAATGATCGCCGTAACCCGAGCCGCGTAACATCCTAACGCCCTTGCCGCGGAGTCTTATTAAAGTCTCGGGCTGCGTGCCGGCGGGGATCTTGATTTTTATTTTTCCCTGTACGGTCTCGACTTCCAGCTCCTCACCCAAAGCCGCCTTTGGAAACGAGATCTCTTCTTCGGTTACGATGTCGTAGCCCCTTCTCTCAAACCTCCGGTCGGGAGTAACGTCCAAAACAACGTCAGTGTCTCCAAACCTTATGCGCGAACCGTCGTCGACACCGGCCGGAATTTTTATGGTCTGGGTCCTCCCGCCAAAGTTAACACGCTTTTCAACGCCTTTTACCGCCTCCATAAAGGAGATTGTCAGGGCATAAGTTGGCCTTCTTTGTGCTCTGGCAAAAGGATTTGATCCTCCGAAAAATTGTTCAAAAATCTCAAAAGGGTCCGAAAATCCGCCAAAATCGAAGTTACCATTAGTTGAATAAGTGTATGTAAACGGTCCGTACGCTCCGCCCTGCTGCCCGCTAAACCCCCCGAAAGGCCCGCCCGGGCCCCCCGGCCCGCCCTGCGTAAATGCCGCTTCGCCGAACTGGTCGTAGGTCTGTCTTTTTTGGGGATCCGACAAAACTTCGTAAGCTTTCGTTACTTCCTTGAACTTTTCCTCCGCGGCCTTATCCCCCTTATTCCTGTCCGGATGGTACTGAAGCGCCAGTTTTCTGTAGGCCTTTTTTATATCCGCTTCCGACGCCGACTTAGTTACACCCAGAATTTGATAATAATCTTTACTGTCTGCCATAACTTAGATATTATATTATAAAAGACGCCTTAAAGCGTCTTAATTTTAAATTTTATATTTTTAATTTTAAATTAATTTACCACTTCCCCTTCGACGGGCTCTTCCTTTTTATCCGGATCTTCCTTTTTCTCGCCGTCCGCCTCGGTTGAGGCTTGTTCGCCCGGCTGGCCCTGTGTTTGCTGATACATCTTTTCGCCTACCTTTGTAAGAGAATCGGAAAGATCTTTTGTTTTTGTCTCCAAATCCTCCTTGGAACCCGATTCCAAAACCTCTTTTAATGCGGCGACCTTTTCCTCGACGTCCTTTTTGGTTGCCTCGTCGACTTTGTCGCCGGCGTCCTTCAAAGACTTCTCCGCGGTAAAGATCATCGAGTCCGCCTGGTTTCTTGCCTCGACCTTATCCTTTTTCTCGGCGTCTTCTGCTGCGTGCGCCTCGGCCTCTTTGGTCATTCTTTCGACTTCCTCTTTGGAAAGGCCCGTTGAGCCGGTAATCTTGATCGACTGCGCCTTGCCGGTTGCCTTGTCGGTTGCTTTAACGTTCACAATTCCCGATGCGTCGATATCAAAAGCGACTTCTATTTGAGGCACGCCGCGGGGAGCCGGAGGAATTCCGTCAAGGATGAACCTTCCCAGGGATTTGTTGTCGGAAGCCATCGGCCTTTCGCCCTGAAGAACGTTTATCTCAACCTGCGTCTGGTTGTCGGCGGCAGTTGAAAAGATCTGCGACTTGCTCGTCGGGATTGTCGTGTTCCTTTCAATTAGAGGCGTTGAGACCGCGCCCAAGGTCTCAATTCCAAGAGTCAAGGGTGTAACGTCCAAAAGCAGAACGTCCTTTACTTCTCCCCCCAAAACCCCGCCCTGGACCGCGGCGCCGACGGCGACGACCTCGTCGGGGTTAACGGACTTGTTGGGCTCTTTTCCGAAGAACTTGGTTACCGCTTCGATGACCTTGGGCATCCTCGTCATTCCTCCGACCAGTACGACCTCGTCGATATCGCCGACTTTTATTTTTGCATCTTTTAATGCAAGCTCTACGGGCTTAATCGTCTTTTGTATAAGGGGATCGACGATCTGTTCGAGCTTTGAGCGCGTCAGCGTCATCGTTAAATGCAGCGGCCCGTCCTTTCCCTGGGTGATAAACGGCTGGTTTATCTGCGCTTCCTGCGAAGTTGAAAGTTCTATCTTTGCTTTTTCGGCCGACTCCCTTAAGCGCTGCAACGCCTGGGGGTCTTTTGTCAGATCAACTCCGTTTTCTTTCTTAAACTCCTCTGCAAGATAGTCGATTATCGCCTTGTCAAAGTCGTCGCCTCCCAAATGTGTATCGCCGTTTGTTGATTTTACTTCGTATACTCCGTCTCCTAATTCCAGGATTGAGATGTCAAAAGTTCCTCCCCCCAAATCGTAGACCGCGATCGTGTGTGCGTTTTTCTTGTCGAGCCCGTACGCAAGTGCGGCAGCTGTGGGCTCGTTTATTATGCGGAGGACTTCAAGACCGGCGATCTCTCCGGCCTGTTTTGTCGCCTGTCTTTGCGAGTCGTCAAAATATGCGGGTACGGTAATTACGGCCTGTGTCACTTTGCCGCCCAAATAAGACTCCGCGTCTGCTTTGATTTTTTGCAGAATCATTGCCGAAATTTCCTGCGGAGTATAGGTTTTTCCGTCCACCTCGACAACCGCCATTCCGTCGCGGCCTGATTTGATAGTATACGGGAGCCACTTGATGTCGTATTGGACCGACTCATCCTTAAACTTTTTACCCATTAACCTTTTTATAGAAAAGATCGTCGTCCTGGGCTTTAAGACGAGCTGTCTTTTTGCAACGTCCCCGACGACGTGCGAAGTGGGGTCAACCACGGA
>JAJYEF010000096.1 GCA_021785915.1 bacterium | reverse complement strand
ATTAAATCCGAGCACTTCAAGGCTGGGGGAGCTTATTACACCCTTTAACAGCGATATTGCGTCCCAGGTCGACGCCATAAGAAAGACTTCTATTCAAACTCCGTTTACGGGAATTTTTACCAACAAATATACTGTATTTGCAAACATAATCTTTACAAAAGTATTTAACATATTTTCTTCGGCCTTTCTTTTTGCAACGGGAGATGAGTTTTTTTCCATTTGGAGACACGGATTATTTTATTATATAGACGGCCTATTTATAGTTTTAGGTTCACTTTTTATGTTCAGTAAAAAAAGAGCAATGTTTGTTTTTATAGCTTCGCTTTTGTTAATAGGCATAATTCCGCATGTTATCCATGCCGGAACAACGAACAATTTTTCTATCCACCAAACAATGATGTATCCATTTTTAATAATATTGGCGGGCTTTGGAATTTACGAATCGATAGCATGGTTTAAAAACAAAAACGTCAAGCGTTTGGCAGCGGGAGTAATTGTGGTTTTATATTTATTTTCTTTCGCAAACTTTATGAATATTTATTTATACTGGTTTCCCCTGCAGGGATATTTTGATTTTCCCGTAAGGATAGTTTCTTCTTATGCAAAAAGGGCGTCAAACGGGCAAAAAGTAACAGTTTATTCAACGGTTTCGTTTGATTATTTCAAGAAATATTTATTCTACATAAATGGTTACAACAGACAGACAGAGGGGATTATCGCCAAAAACCTAAACAACAAAGTTTATACTCTCGGAAATGTTACTTTCGTCTCATGCAATATACCGGATAACCTGGATAACAAAAATAATCTTGATATTATTGACGTAAAGTGCGGCGAAAACCTTAATCTAAAACACCTGAGTATTTCAAGGCTTTCCGACGGAGGAGAGACTTTTCAAATATATAACGATAAAATTTGTCAGGGGGTTGCGCTTAACAGATATCCCCAAAACATAACTTTAAATGATTTTAATGTAGAGAGTTTGACAAACGGTAAATTCTGCAATACGTTTGTCAGTTCTTTGTAGATTTTTTTGCAACGACAACACACTGCGTGAACGCGTCTTTTGGTCCGAAGTAAAATCTAGTGAGCCGGAAACCGCAGTCTTTCAAGAGGTTTTCTACCTGCTTTTTGTTTTCAATCAACGATATTTCCCCGGGGTGGAGCCTGATTTTAGTTTTTAAAATATCGTTTAGTACAAAATGTACGGAGTTTAAAACATTTACCGTAAGTCCGTATTTTGGCGGCCAGAATAGGACAATTTTACCGTCGGGCCTAAGGACCCTTCTAAACTCCTTGAATATTTGTTGGTTTTCGGAGCCCGTAAAGTGTTCATGGACACCGAGGTTATATATCCCGTCAAAACTGCTGTCTGCAGCAGGAATGTCAAAAATGCTTGCCTTCAGGATTTTGGAGTTTTGCCCGTTATAATATTTGTAAAGTTTTAACGCTTCGCTTGAAATATCAAGCGCTGTTATTTCGAAAAGTTTTCTTACATCTTCGTCAACCTGACCCGACCCGGATCCGGCGTGCAAAAGACTTGCACCTTTTTTAAACTCCTTTTCCAAAAAGTAATTTAACGACCTTTTTATTAGAAATTTCCTGTAAAATGAGGCAAAATAGCGGTAAATTTCCTGGGATGCTGTTTTTTTCTTAGTCCAGTATTTGTCCCATTCCTTTTCTTCCTTCAGCGCTTTTTCTTTAGTCATGGTGAAGGATTATACAGTACCCGCAGGCTTTGTACAAGGTTGTAAGAAGACTTTAGAAGTGGTATACTAACTTATCTTTTAGAAAGGTAACTGAATGAATGCCTCCTACAAAACAATCTAACAAATCTTCAAAACATGCCGCAACGATGGCCGATTTAATGAAGTCGGTAAATACTAACTTCGTTAGTCCTCAAAAAGGCCAGGTACTGGAGGGGACGGTTACAAAGCTTACTTCTTCCGAGATCCTCGTTGATGTAGGAGCAAAAACCGAAGCTCTGGTTTTAGAAAAGGATAATAAAATCCTAAAAAGTCTTTTGTCAACGCTTAAGGTCGGGGATAAGGTTTCCGTTTACGTCTTAAATCCCGAGTCCGATTTAGGCAATCCTGTCGTGTCGCTTCGAAAGTTTAACGACGAAAAAGTTTGGGAAAAGCTTGAAAAGATGAGAAGTGATAAAGCCCAGATTGAGGCAACGGTCGATGAGGCGACAAAAGGCGGATTCCTGCTTTCGACGAAAGAGGGGATAACCGGATTTTTGCCCAATTCCCAGGCTGTATTTTCAAGCAACGCCCAAGGACTTGTCGGTAAAAACGTAAACGTTCTGGTAATTGAGCTTAACAAGGGTTTGAAAAAAATCATATTTTCCCAAAAGGCCACGGTAAGTCCGCAGGATTTTGAAAAGACCGTTAAAAAACTAAAAAAGGGAGACAAAATCGAGGTAACGATTTCAAATATTGCGCCTTTCGGGATCTTCAGCCTTATCGATGTTGGCGATGAAAATAAAGTGGAGGGTTTTGTGCACATCTCGGAAGTGTCTTGGGACAAAACCGCTACGGTCCCCGACACCTACCGGTCGGGCGACAAGATTGACGCT
Organism: bacterium; assembly: GCA_021785915.1. Lineage (GTDB taxonomy): Bacteria > Patescibacteriota > Microgenomatia > Levybacterales > UBA12049 > DAHWUP01. The sequence continues at coordinate 22 of JAJYEF010000096.1, read as the reverse complement.
AAGATAATCGGTTTCGACAAAG
>JAJYEF010000095.1 GCA_021785915.1 bacterium | reverse complement strand
CATCACGCAGTTTACCGGTAATACCTTAGGGATGATAACCTTAATAGCGACCGCTTCGGCGGTCTTTTTTTTAGTCAAGGGCGGGTACCAGTACATGACCTCAACCGGAAAGCCGGACAACCTTGAGAATGCCCGGAAAACCATAAGAAACGCCATAGTAGGCCTTGTCTTGGTCCTTGGGGCAAGCCTTATCATCTCTTTGCTTTCAAACTCATTTACCCAAACCGTAAGTTCAACCACGACGGGAGCGGTTAACATTTCCCCTATTGAAACAGTCAAGCCTTCCGACGGCTTAACGCAGGTCTTAATAGACGCCGTTTCGGGCTTTATGCAAAATATAGTGCAAAGCGCCACAAAACCCATTGTCGACGGAATAATAGGGTATTTAACATCTACCCCGACGCTTTTAGATAATTCCGTAATCCTGAACTTCTGGACAATAATGTTGGGCATAACAGACTCGTTATTTGTTCTTGTGGTAGCTTTACTCGGCCTGCATTTTATGAGCGCCGGGGCTTTGGGGTTTGAGGAAATAGAATTAAGGCAGCTTCTTCCAAGAATAGGCCTTGCTTTCCTAGGGGCAAACGTATCTTTGTTTCTGGCCAATTATGTAATAGTTACGGCCAATACGCTCACAAAGGCCGTTTTAGACTCAACCGGAGGGCTGACAAACGCCTGGGTGGTTAATGCCATAAACCCTTCGTCTCTTGTTTCAGGCACAACCCCGTTGATAACTTTGATATTCCTTGTCATTTTTCTTGTGGTTTCGATAGTCCTTCTTCTTTTGTACATCTCAAGGCTTATCCTCATTTCTTTGGGAGCTGTCTTATCTCCGTTCATATTTTTACTCTGGGCAATACCCAAGTTTTCGGATTTTGCGGAAATATCAATAAAAACCTACGCCGTTACGGTATTTATAGTATTTGTCCACGTTGTCATAATCCAACTTGCCTCGGCTTTCCTTGCCCTGCCCCGTACTACAGGCAATTCCCTTGTCTCAATAGGCGTTGCCATAGGGCTTTTCGTAACCCTTCTTAAGACTCCGAGCTTAATGATGCAGCTTGTCATGTACACATCAAGAAACGGGACGGTTAAAAAATTAGGGGGAGAAATAATAAACGTGATAACTACGGATAAAAACGCCGGATCTGCAGTATCATCCGAACCGGTTAAGCTTGCCAGAAGGAGAGTAGCGGCATGAGGACAACGGTAATCCCTGCCCAAATAACAACCGTAGAGGACAAAATAGCGGGAAATTTGAACATGACGCAGGTTTTTATCCTTATGGCACCGGTATTCTTTGGGGCAGGGGTATACGTCTTTTTTCCGCCTTTTTTCCGGTTTGCGGTATATAAAATCCTTACGGTAGCCTTTGTCATTGTCATATCCCTGATACTTTCCTTGAGGATAAAAGGGAAAGTTGTAGCAAACTGGCTAATTGTGCTTTTAACGTATAACCTAAGGCCCAAGTTTTACGTTTTCAACAAAAATGACCCGTACCAGAGGGAAATATATCTTCCAATAGCTTCTTTGAAAACCCATAAAAAAGCTATCCTGAAAAAAAGCGCGAAAGCAAATAATTTATCAAAAGACCTGACAAGACTGCAAAAATACATCAAAAACCCGAAATACGCTCTAACTCTTAAACCGAACAGGAAAGGGGGAGTATATGTGGCTCTTAACGAAATCGAATAAAAAAGTGTCTTCAAGAAGACAGATTGACATAAAAGAAGTAAAAGACGGAATTCTAGTTTTGCCAAACAAAGAATACCGGATGGTAATAGAAACTTCGTCTGTCAACTTGGAGCTTAAAAGCGAGGCCGAACAGGACGTGCTGATTGACAGTTTCCAGAATTTCCTGAATTCCCTTTCATCTCCTTTGCAAATAGTAATAAGGGTAAGGGAAGTGGATATTGACGGATATCTTGAAAAAATCCAAAAAGAAAAACAGAATGAAAAGGAAAAAGTATATAAAAACCAGATAGACAATTACACAAACTTTGTTTCAAATCTTGTTTCGGGCAACAAAATTCTCTCAAGAAGATTTTTTGTTGTCATACCTTACAAAAATTTAGACAGGGTAAACGACTTTACCCTTATAAAAGAGCAGATACTCTTGCAAAAGGATATGGTAATAAAAGCTTTGGAAAAACTGGGGATGAAGGCAAAAGTTCTCGACTCTCTGGAAGTCTTAAACCTTTTTTACAATTTCTATAACTCAAGAGAGTCAAAAACCCAGGAGTTAAACAGCCAAGCTTTACAGGCTTTGACAAAAGAAACTTATGATTAACTTATTAAATAACAAAACGCAAAAAAAGAAAAACTTAAAAAAGGAATACTTTGAGTTTTCCTTTGGAATGCAGGACCAGACAGACCTTATTTCTTACTCCGGACTTTCGGAAAGCGCCAATTATCTGCAAATGGGAGATAAATTTGTCCGTACACTTTTTATATCCGGATACCCGTATGTAGCCTCTACGGGCTGGCTAAATATGCTTGTTAATTTTAACCATAATATAGATATCTCCTACCACGTAGAACAGGTCGACCCGGCGGCGGCTCTTCCCAAATTAAACCGAAAAATTACGGAGTTGGAGTCGACAAAAAGGAACATGT
>JAJYEF010000021.1 GCA_021785915.1 bacterium | reverse complement strand
GTATCGTACCTTCCTGCGGGTAGCAGTTGTGGTCGTTATAGTAGGTGTCTAAAGCTTGCTGAACCTGTTTTACGTCTTTTTCCCTTTGCGCGTCCTTTGCCTTGTTTAGCTGTTTTATCGGGTCGATGAATAAAATCAATGTGGCGGCCAGAATCCCAAGCATCACTATCGCTACAATAAGCTCGATAAGAGTGAATCCTTTTTGTGATAACACATTTTTAGTATGGAATTTTATTTTGTTTGTGTCAAGAATTCCTAAACGTAAGTCCCGCGCAACGCTAAAGGGAGCTCTCTTGCAAGTTTTTGCATTGCAAGTGTGGTAATGGTGATATCGGGATTTTCCCTTTGTTCCGAAACTAATTCACTATAAGTAAACGATTCGGGGGAGACTACGCGCGTCCTCGTTACAAGAGGACGGATTTTTGCAGGGATAAGAACGAGAGGTTGAATTAAAAAGTCCTTATTGGCCCTTTTCATAACCATTTCAATACCTCTTTTTCCCTCGCCAAGTTCTCCTGTTTGGCTCCTGGTTCCTTCCGGCGCAAAGCATATAACATTTCCGGGGGTATTTATAGCTTCCTCGGCCCTGTCGAAAGTAACTCTAGCAATTTTTCTCCAATTGGGGTAACGTGTCAGTTCTTCAGGCTTATCCTGAACAACCGGCAATAAGTTAAATCCGTAGAGTTGCTGCGAAAGTTTTACGAAACTTACAAATTTCTTGTTTTCCGTGCGATTTTCGTCTACATACTGTTGAGCGACGAAAATATAAACGTTATTGCCAATCGGGGTAAGAAAATCTTTTATCACAGAGCCGGCGACCATAGTATCAAGTCTATGGAAGTGGTTCATGTAGACAAGTAAAGAACCCTTCCTTTGCTCCAAATATTGCCTTGACCTTTTTAAGTTTTGGGTATGAATTATTTCCGTGGGAAAGGCCGAGAATGCGGCTTCTATCGCGGCTTTTCCAAGTAATCTTTCCGGCGTATTCATAATTTAGATGCAGGTTAAACCCTTATTTTAATCCCGGGGCTCATTGTAGACTTTAGGGTTACGTTTCTAATATTTGTTTTTTTAATTGCGTCGATAAGGGCTTCGATATTCTGTGAGAGTTTTTCTTTTCCGAATGACATTTTTCCTACCGTAAGGTGGATAATGGGCGCTTTTGCCTCGGTTTTAAAATTAACCTGTCCGCCCTCATATTTTTTGGCGACCTCTTCGGGTTTATCCGTTATAGTCCCGTTTTTGGGGTTTGGCATAAGGCCTCTAGGTCCCAAAATTTTTGCAACGCGCGCTAGTTTAGGCATCATGGTTGGTTGTGCAACTAAAATGTCAAAATTTATTATCCCTTTTTCAATCTCTGCTATTAAGCCGTCGTTGGCAACGGTCACCCTTGTTTTTTTGCCGGTTCCGTTGGGAAGGAGAACATTTCCGGATATTCCGGTGGCCAACGTATTAACATGGAGTTCCACGGTTTCGTCAAACTTTTTTCTCTGAAGTTTTTCCAAAAGTTCTAAACCCTCTGATAAAGAAAAGGTCTTATTTTTGTCGACGAGGTCTGAGAGCGACTGGTAAGCTGTGGAGTGAAAAGCTTTTTTGGGTTTTTCCTGCTTTTGTTTTTTTTGCCCGACCGAGGGCGTAGGAGCAATTTGTTCTTCTGCTTTTGCCTCCTCTTTTCCTTTTACTTCAAGAGTTTCCAATTCTTCTTCGGATGGGCCGACCGCGACAATTCTTTCTTTCTCAAGCTCGTCAGGCAATCGAGTTCCTTCGCTTTGCTCGTTGACTCCTTTCATTCCGGGAGCCTTGGCTGTTTTTTTAGCCTCTTTTCTTTTTTTGGCTTCGTTTTTCTGCTCTTTTTCAAGCTCTTCGTCACCTAATGTTTTGACTCTGATTTTTCCCATACTACTTAACTTTTATGCCCATCGAGCGGGCAACTCCTTCTACGATTTTTACCGCAGGTTCAAGTTCGTCTGTATTTAAATCCTCCATTTTTGCCTTGGCTATTTCTTCTGCCTGGGTCCTTGTTAGAGTTCCGGCAGATTCTGTCCCTGGCTTCCCGGAGCCTTTTTCAAGATTAAGGGTTTTTTTGATCATTTCTGCAATTGGAGACTTTTTAACTATGAATGAAAAAGTCCTGTCTTCGTAAACAGTGATAACTGCCGGAACGATCGTCCCTTTCTGATCAGCGGTTTTATCGTTAAACGCTTTAACGAATTCCATAATCGGGAGCCCGTGGGGTCCCAATGCTGTTCCGACTGGCGGAGCTGGAGTTGCCGCTCCGGCCGGTATATTTATTTTTATGATTGTTTTTACTTTTTTGGTTGCCATGTCAAAATCCTTTCGAAACTCGGGAAAATAGTAGAGAAGCTGCGCCTTGAGGGCTTGTCTTATCTACTGGTTCAACCGCCCTTCGACTTCGCTCAGGACTCCCAGGTTTGCAATAAGTGTATGTATTATAACTTGTCTGCTTGCAAGAAATCAAGTTCAATTCTTAGCTAATGCTCGGAATTTCGTTGGATTTTCAATTATAATTTACTAACTTGGAGAAAATCCAACTCAACAGGTGTTTCGCGTCCGAATATACTAACCAGAACCTTAAGCTTGCCTTTTGCTTCGTCAATGCTATCGATTGTTCCGAGGAAATCCGAGAAGGGTCCGTCTACAATTTTTACCGCCTCGCCGACAGTAAATGAAGCCTTGTACAAGGGTTCTTCGGTTTCCATAAACTTTTGTATTGCCTGTACTTCTTTGTCGGAAATTGGAGTAGGTTTGTTGCCCGCGCCGATAAAGGCGGTGACCCCCTGTGTTGTTCTTACCAGAAGCCATGATTCGTCGTCCAAAACCATTTTTACCAAAACGTAACCCGGGAAAATTTTTTCTTTTACGGTTTCTTTTTTGCCCTGGGATACTTTTACGGTTTCGCGCGTCGGGACAATTATGTCGAAAATCCTGTTTTCAAAACCCATGGATTCAATTCTTTGTCGCAAAGATTTTGCGACCTTGTTTTCGTGTCCGGAGTAGGTGTGGACTATGTACCATTTTCCGGCATCTGATGCCAAAGACTGTTTGGTTACCTCCGGGGATTTCGTTTCGCTTAGCTCGTCCTTTTTTTCTTCATTTGCAGATTCTTCCCCTTTCGAATCTTCCTCGGGTTTTTTTTGAGTGGCTTCTTTTTTGTCATTAGTTTCTGCTGTAGGTTCTGTATTTTCTTCGACAATTCCTTCTGCCTCCTTTTCCTCGATTAGTTCTTCTTTGGGAGCTTCTATTTCCGGTTCGGGAGCAGGTGCTTCTAATTCTTCGGGTTTAACAGGTGGTTCAATTTCTCGAGGTTTTTCTTCTGCAGTTTGTGTTTCCTCCGCGGTTTGAGAAGCGGAATCTTTAGCCGCGCTGTCTTCTTTTTGTTCGTCTTGATCTTGTTGTGTTTTTGTATCGTCCATATTTTAGCCTTTGGAAATTATCAACTGGAAAAGCAAAGTCAGAATATAATCTATGCTTCCCAAGAAAACCCCTACAATTACGCTTACCAAAATTACGACTCCGGTTAACCTTACTATTTCATCAGTTGAAGGCCATACTACTTTCTGTAGTTCGTCTCTGGTCTCCTTTAAAAAATTAACTGGTGTCGTTGCCATAGAAATAAAATCTCAGTATTTTAGGGATTTGTCAACATTTTAACAGAAAAAGCTGACACTGTAAAGAAGTAAGGTTTTTATCTCGTATCATAAATGACTCCGAGTTGCGCATATGGGGCTTTAACTGTTATGTTTCCGGAAGGAGCAATCGATATTACATATCCCGTGTCGTAGGGCTTACTGCAATCGGTTATCGGAGCACCCTTGTTTCTAGAAGGATCTTGCGGTAAGTAAGGAATATACTTTGGAACCAAAGCGCTACATAAGTTCACGCTGTTGCCGGATATTTCTTGTGCCGGCGTACCTGCTTGGGGTATGGTGCTTGGAAATTGCCCTCCGTAGTCGCCCGCATACGCCTCGAGAGCGTTAAGAATCTGTGAAATGTCATTTCTGCGCTTGGTGTCGTTTGCTTTCGCTGTCATATTGCTTTGGATAGTTTGAGTTTGGCTGCCTGCGGGAATAAGGTCCGGTGCGGGGCTCAAACTTTTAACAAAACTATGGTTCGGGTTTTGCTTAAGGGTAGGGAAATGATTTATGATATAAGTCGTAATTAAGTTGGGATTAAGACTTATGGATGGGGCAAAATAAAAAGATGCGATAATAATTAATAACAAAAAAATAATAAATAGCACTTTCGAAAATCCTCTTTTTTTTAAATAAATCTGCTTAAATGTTGTAGCGGGTTTATTTTCTATAGCAGGATTTTGTAAATTTATAAAAGCATCGTCTATTTCCCGTTGGTTCCAGCCTTGGGAAAGAAGAGTTTTAGTTATTGATTGTATATCTGCCCCCTTATTTATCTGTCCTTTAATGTAGTTTATTAAATTTGGGTCGGGCATTGATTTAAGTTAAGCAAATTAGAAAGTTGGTTGTCAAATTTATTTAATTCGTCTTTGACAAGGCCTGGTCGATTGCGGTTTGAAAAGTGCTGTAGGGCTGTGCTCCGACCAATAAATTTCCGTTTACAAAAAAGCTTGGGGTACCCGTAACTCCTGCTTTTTGTCCATCGGAATAATCTGCCGTTATCTTGCTTTCGTCGGTCTGATTTACAAGACACGTCTGGAATTTTGTTCCGTCAAGCCCCAAACTTACAGCTTCTTTAGTAAGATCAGCCGTAGTGTACATGCTTGTATCGGTTTCCGGGGGCTGGTTGGAAAGTAACCAGTCATGATATTCCCAGAATTTTCCCTGGTCATTGGCGCATTCAGAGGCGTTTGCCGCAACGGTTGAAGCGGGGCCCAAAAATGCATACTGCCTGAATGCAAATTTGATTTTACCAGTGTTTATATAATCCTTAACTATACTTGGCCACGTATCAGTGAACCATTGGGCGGAGAAAGGACCTCTAAAATCCGTGAATTCTATAATAGTCACTTTGGCATTTGGGTTTCCCAGTAGGGGTAAGTTTCCTGGCTCGACCGTTGGTTCTGATGATGAGGAGGCAACTGGAATTGTAGGATAAATTACCGAAGGAGTCGGGGATGCATTAAGCGTTTGCGCGATTGTAATAGCGGGAGAAATGTCTGCCGCAAAATTTGCCGAAATGGTTGCCCATGGAGGACTATTAGTTGTCGCCTCTTGGCTATTATGAGAAGATTGTTTATTGGCTGAATTTCCCAGGTAAAGGTAAGACTTTACAAAATTCGGATAAAGCAAATATAAAATTATTATAAATTCAAGAAAACATAAGGCAAGGGCTATCCAAAAGCCGGTCCTAAAGATATTTTCCTTTGCCAAGGATGTTTTTTTGCTGGAGGGATATGGCTCGTCCGGCGGGGGAGTATTATGAGAATTAGAGATAAAATCAAAAGCTTCGTTAATCTGCGCTTTTTCCCACCCCTGTTTAAGTAAAGAATCGATTATCGATTGTCTGTCGATACCTTCTTCCAACTCGTAACTAATATAGTCCAATAGATCCTGCTGGGGCATTAATTCAATGCTAAACTTTTTTACGGATCAAAGTCAAATATCGGTAAAATTTTTATCGCTGTTGACAGAAAAACCTTTTAAGATTTACAATCAGAAAGCTTATGAATAAAAAAATCCGCAAAGTCGTGATCCCCGCCGCAGGTTTCGGAACTAGATTCTTGCCCCAGACAAAAGCAATGCCCAAAGAAATGCTTCCGATCGTAGACAAACCAGTTATTCAATACGTTGTTGAAGAGGCGGTTGAGTCCGGGATAGAGGATGTAATAATAGTAACGGGCGCTGCGAAGCGTGCGATTGAGGATCATTTTGACGTTCCTAACGCCGAGCTTATACGAAACCTTGAGATGGGCGGTAAAGAAGACTTGGTTAAACACGTCAGAAGGATTTCCGAGCTTGCAAATTTTATTTATATCAGACAAAAAGGCGCATATGGGAACGGGACCCCGGTCTTATCCGCGGAGCCTGCGATCGAAGATGAGCCTTTCGCGGTACTTTGGGGGGACGAGTTTATTTACTCGCGCCCGCCGAGGCTATCTCAAATGATGAAGGTTTATGAAAAACACGGCGGGGTAGTAATTTCGGGTGTACGAATCGAGAAAAAGGAAGACTTGCAGAGGTACGGAATTGCGGACGTAACACATGTAGAAGGTAATGTTTATAAAATAAATCAGATTATAGAAAAGCCCGATCCCGAACACGCACCGTCCAATCTGGCAACGCACGGGGCTTATATACTGCCGCCTGAAATTTTTAGCGCTTTAAAAGATTTGGAACCCGGAAAAGGCGGGGAAATTTGGCTTGTTGACGCAATAAATAAATTAAAAGATAAAGGAGTACCTGTTTTTGCCGTAGAGATAGAGAACGGTAAATATTACGACACCGGAAATAAACTTGAGTATATGAAAACAGTCACGGAGCTTGCACTTGCGCATCCCGATATAAGCAAAGATTATAAAAAGTTCATCAAAGAATTAAAACTCGACTGATGAAAAATAAAGCCTTCCTCAAAGTGGGCCTTGTTCTTCTAGCTTTATACCTTATAATATTGTATCTGGTTGGTATACATTTTTTCGGCAGCGTTGATCTTGTATCAACCGAGCTTTCCCAAAAGGTAATTCCTCAATTTGTTAATTTTCCTTTTTCGGTCTTCAGCCTTGTCGGAAGTCTAGAAATTGTATCAATAATTTTGCTTATTCTGTGGTTTAAAAGTAAAAATATGAACTATATTTATGTTCTTTTATTTTTTGGTACTTTTCATGTTTTAGAACTTTTGGGGAAGTTTTTTGTTATCCATCCGGGTCCTCCGGCAAAGTTTTTCAGGTATGATATACCCTTTATTTTTCCAAGTTCTAAGGTTAGCACCGGGAATTCCTTTCCCTCCGGTCATATGGCAAGAACCGCATTTTTATCAATAATTATTTTATATATAATTTATAGATCTAAAAAATTCTCACAAAATCAAAAACGCATTTTCTATGCTTTAACAGCCGTCTTTTTTGTAATTATGTTTGTTTCAAGAATTTATTTGGGAGAACATTGGCTTTCGGATGCTATAGGCGGTACTTTTATAGGCGCGGCCTTTTCCTTTTTCTCGCTCATTTTCTTATAGAATGATTATTCCCAAAGATTATGTAACAGAAAAGCATCTATAGTCTCCATATAAAGCTTGGGATTTTTTTGTCAGTTTGAACTTGATTGGCGTATGGAAAAGAATTATCGCTAAAAAAGAAGCCAAAATTACGATTAAAACAAGAATTACGGCGGAAATAAGAGCTATTATTATAGTTTTTTTGTCCATCTAGGAATTTTGATTTTCCAGGATCTTTTTTACAGTCTCTAGGGTTTTTAAGAATTCTTTTGATTCATCATTTCTCGGTCTTTTTAAATCGATTGCGACAATGTGCTTGATTTCGCTTTTTTTCATTATTCCGATTCTGTCCGACAAAAGCACGGCCTCTTCAAGCAAGTGCGAAACCATAAGTATGGTCTTACCGGTCTCTTCCCAAATTTTTAACAGATACTTGTGTAGCTCGTCAGTTGTAAGCGGGTCAAGCGCAGAGAAAGGCTCATCCAAAAGCAGAACTTTTGGTTCTACGGCCAAAGCCCTTGCAATTCCAACCCTTTGCCTTTGTCCTCCCGAAAGTTCCCGCGGGTATCTGTATCTGAATCCTTCAAGGTCTACCATCCTTAAGTATTTGGTGGTTTGTTCCTCTGATTTAAAAGTCGAAAAGCCGTTTGCCTTGCAAACGAATGAAACGTTCTCTTCAACGCTCATCCATGGAAGCAGAGCTCCCGACTGAAAGACCATGGAGACTTCTTCGGGAGACTTGATTTCTCCGGCTGAGGGCTTTTCAAGGCCCGCGATAAGCCTTAAAATGGTCGATTTGCCGCAACCCGACGGCCCCACAAGGCAGAAGAACTCTCCCTGCTTTATTTCAAGACTGACGTCTGCCAGGGCAGTTGCTTTTGCTTCCTTGTATACTTTACTTACCTGATTTAAGGATATTTCAGTCAAACTTAAACCTTTCTGCAATGTGCAATAGCTTTTGCCAAACGAAAAAATTTATCAAAGCTATAACTATAATCATTACAACAAGTGATGCAAGAAATACCGAATTTTGTCCACTGTAAAACGAATTAACCAGGAGGCTTCCTAAACCAAGGGGGTCATTTGACGGTTGACCGTTAGGAATATAGCTGTGCAGTGCCTCTGCGACTATTAAAAGGCTCCACCCCTGAGCCCACGCAAGAAGCGAACCGGTTATTATATATGGAAAAATAGAGGGTATTATGACATATCTTAATTTTCTTAACCCTTTTATTTTAAATATCGCTGAAGCGTCTAAAATATCTCTAGGAATGGTTTTTAATCCGCCTATCATAGAAAATACCAGGTTCCAAAGCATAGCCATAAATAGTATGAAAATTACCGCTGTTTCCGTAGCGTTAAACTTTATAAAGAAAACTACCACAACGGGGAAAAATGCAAGAACAGGTACCGACTGCAGTATATCAGCAACAGGCAGGAGATACCTTTCTGATTTTTCATTTTTGGTAATAAACAAAGCCAAAGGAATTGCCAATATAAGTGAAACGAAATATGCCACCAAAAGCCTAAACAGAGTGTTATAAGTTGCAAAGAATATAATTTGCGGCGAAATTTGTTTTATATTGATTCCTGTTTGAGGGCTTAGGAAATGGAGTATTGCTATGATAACCAATGAAAGTATGGCGATTACTATTAAAACCGAACTAAAATGCCTTTTTTTGGAAGTAAGGTAGCTAAAATGGTAATGGTGGTGGTAATGCCTAACAGCCATACCTATTAAGTTTAAGACAATTTATGTGGAAAATAAAGATTTAGGATTTGCCGATAGGTTGGTCATTCGGTACAGATCTATAAAGATTATTTGATTGTTCGGTATCAAGTTTAAGTGCTTCAACAATTACTACGACTGTACCTATTGCGGGGCGGAGTGTTTTTCCCGATTCAATTTTGCTTATAGTCGCGTGGTCAACTCCTGCTTTTTCAGCAAGCCGTCTTTGGCTTAATTTTAAACTTGGTCTAAGTCTATATTGTTTTATCTGCTCGGCGAACGTTCCTTGAAATACCGTGCCATTAGTACAGGTGTTTAGTGAGGCAGGTATTAACCCTTTTGAATTAAGAAATTTCACAAGTTCGAATGTATGACCCGCAGCCACATCGTAGCCTTTACATTTAAGATTTGTTGCTAGTTTTTCAAACTCCGCGCTCATAACAGAAAGAGAGTAACAAATTAGCGTTGCTAATTCAGTGCAATTTGTCACGCGCGAAATAAGGTTTATTGGGCAATGGATTTTTGTGGGGCTTTTTGTTGATTGGTTAAGTTATTCCTTATATACCGAACGGAATCCGCCGGTGTTTTTGGCTTTGCGTACGAAATATAATTAAAATCTAAAGGTTCCTCTCCGGGTTCGACTGTAATTGCTTTTCTTGAGAAAACAGGAATGCCTCCGCCGATTGCAAAGCCCAGCTCAAGTGCTACGGTGTGGCCTATATATCCCTCCGGATTTTCGATATACAAGAAATCTGATCTTGAAATAGCACTTAAGAATCTATCTTCAATTTCTTTAATCGTCATGCCTATTTCGGAGGGAAGCGGTCGGAAATTTGAGGGAAGATTCCTTGCAATTACAATATGAAGCTTTCTCACGGGAATCAATAACCATCCTTTGTCGGGAGCCAAAACTTTGACTCCAAGGTCTGTTAATTCGTCGATTGTTTTGTCAATTTCGGGTTTATGTTTTTCAAAACTTCCCGACACAGAAGCGTTAATTTCTCTTTCTTTATGCATGCGGGGATTATAGCAGAATAAGCAGGCCTTAAGTAACTTTATGGGAACGTATTATTACAATCTTTAACCATGAACGACGCATTTGTTGATGCGAAAAATAAATGGTTTGCTTGCATATAACTGACATGAGATAATAATTCTATGGGCAAATTGATATATTCAATTACGACCTCTGTTGACGGTTTTGTCTCAGACAGAAACGGCAATATTGAATTCACCACCCCCAGTGAAGAAGTTCTTGCTTGTTTTAATGACATTTTACACAATGTTGGTACATTTTTATTTGGGCGGAGAATGTATGAAACAATGGCAGTTTGGGATACTCTTCCAACAGATGGGCAGAGCGAAGGTATGAATGATTTTGTTAAGCTCTGGCGGGCTGCGAAAAAGACAGTTTATTCTACTTCACTGTCAGAGGTGACGACAGCTAATACGACGTTAGAAAGTATGTTTAATCCAGAGTCTATAAAAAAATTAGTGTTGGAGTCAGATAAGGATTTTAATATTGGAGGACCACACCTTGCAGCAGAAGCAATTAAAGCAGGTATTGTGGACGAATATCATCAATTTATTGCTCCTATCATTTTAGGTGATGGTAACTACTGGTTGCCAAAACATGTCGAAACGAAACTTGAATTAATAAATCTACAAAAATTTGATAATGGAACGGTGTATCTTCATTATAAAAAAATCTAAATCTCCTTATTTTGAGGCCAGGGTGCAGCAGGGCTTAAGTGACTATGTTGGAACCTACTTCTTTAATCTCGCCTAGATACTTAACTTCTTCTCGCCTTCGGCAAAATCATGCAGTAGTGCGCCCAGAAGTGTCTGATACGGAATATTTTTCACCTTAGCCTTTGCCTTAATTTTGATCAAATCAAGTTGGTTAATTCTTAAAGTAATGGGTTTAGAATTATTTAATTCTAAGTAGCGAGATGCCGCTTCTTGTAACATTTTTCTTGTATTTTCAAGATTAGAGCTTTCTTCAAAATTACCTCGTTCAAAAGCCTCCTCTAAGCTTTTTTCTTCTTCATCTAAGATTAAGTTATCAAATGGCTTATTATTTCTTCTTTTTTTCATATTCGCCTCCTTTCAAATATGTCTTAGTAAAAATTCTGCTCGGATAAATAGTTTTCAAAAATATCTCTTGTTTTTCTACGTTTAAAATATAGGGAACAGCGTACGCATAATCATTTATTTGTATAATATAGACTCTTTGATGAGGATATTTTTGACTAGGATGACTGATATCAGCTAATAGCCTTTTCTCTTGCATTGCTTCCAAAACATCCTCGAAACTAATATTTCTCGTGGCTTTTAACAATTGATTTTTTTCTTCGTTAAACTTAATTGAAAAAGCCATGTAGACATGATAGCAAATTGTACATTAATTGTCAATACATTTTTGCAGGGGTAGAGGGAATCGAACCCCCAGTCGCGGTTTTGGAGACCGCTGGTTTACCGTTAACCGATACCCCTAGATTTGCATTATAGTATAGTGTATTTGTAATTAAGTATAAAGAGGGGGTATTTGTGGGTCGATTTTAAAGCTTTTAGTATATAAAACCAAATACTATTTTAGCTTTTCTACTTCTTTATGATCGGTTACTTTGCGACAATGTTTGCAATACTTTTTTAAAAATAGCTTCTCTTCCGTATTAATCTTGTTTCTGGTCGTGACGTAATTCCTGTTTTTGCAAACAGAACAAACTAAACCAAGTGTTACTCTGTGTTCTCCTTTTTTTGCCATAACCGCTATTTTACCAGAAACTTTCTAAATTTTGAATAGTTAGTTCTCCAGAGCCGGCTGTGGGAATCGAACCCACGATCTAGTCATTACCAATGACTTGCTCTACCACTGAGCCAAGCCGGCGCTTCGTCGTTTTGCTCCTTGTGCTGGGTGAGGGACTCGAACCCCCGCAGACCTTACGGTCATCTGGTCTACAGCCAGAGGCGATTGCCGCTACGCGAACCCAGCGCGATAACATTCTATCAAATTTGGAGCCGTCTGTCGGATTTGAACCGACGACCTGCTGTTTACAAAACAGCTGCTCTGCCACTGAGCTAAGACGGCACTGCGCATCGCTTGCAAATTTGATTTTATCAAAAAGAAATACAAGAGAAAAGACTTCAAAAAGTCCCAATGAGGAAAGAGGGATAAATAAAATAAGTTCGTCCTTGGTATTGAGAAAAGTTGATGTTTCCCCGAACTTCTAATTAGGTGGGCGCAGTTTGCTACACGCGGTAACATAACAATTTGCCCTGTCTCCCGAAAAATTCGGGATACCTCAAGTCCAGTGAAATTGTAGAGGAAAATCTTACCAACTTTCTCCTATACCAAAGAACAATTAAATTATATCAAATGGGGTCAGTGTGTCAACTTGACAAGGGGGTTTATAATCTTACTCATAATTTGTTGTAACCGGTAAACCTACAAAATTTCCATATTTTAAGGCTTGATTATTAAGTGCTTCGGTCTGCGGATTTGATATTTTTTCAAAGAGTTTGATTGTAATTTTAGCTTCGTTTTTAACGATAAGTCTTTTCCATGTGCCGACCATCCTACCGTTTACGATAACTGCGCCGTTTATCATACCGCCGCCAAGATTAAGATGCTTGGCATAATTTTGGTCCAGGATTTCGGTTCTGTCCCTGTAGGCAATAAAATATTCGTCAAATCCCGGAATAAGATAAGCCGTATCAATTATGTTTGGAATTTTCATCGCCGGCTCAAGGTAAAAATAATCTTTTCCGTTTATATCAGCCTTTTTTAATTTATGAGCGGATTTTTCTATTTCTTTTTTTGCTTTTGCTGCCGAAATTCCGGACCACCAGACAAAATCCTGTATTTGAGCCGGACCGTGGCTTTGAAAATAACGCTTTACTAATTCTTTCAAAGCCTCTTCATGTTCCAGATAAAAAGCTTTAGGAGCGCGTTTTTTAAGAAGTGCGTATGTAAATTGCTTGTCCCTTTTTGGGCCGCTTATGATAATTCCCTCAAGTTCGGCCTGCATCATCACAAATGAAAGCCCGAGGCTATTTAAAGGAATCTTTGATTTTTCAAGAGCTAGTTTAAGTTCGTTTCTTGTCATAAAGCCATTTTTTTCAAGGGCTTTTCGTATAACAGTGTTACTTTTTTTAAAAACTTCCCTGTCGTATCCCGACCTTCGGAAATAATTACCGTTGAACCTCTTAACGTTTTCGGAAGTAAGCGCCAGAAGCCAACGGATGTCGTTTGGGGCAACAAAATGCCATGTCGGGCGCATAACGTGTGTTCTAAGGATCTTGCCTTGGTTAAACATGCTTTCGATTTCCCGGTCGGCCTTATAATTCGTCCTTAGCGAAAGTGCCCATTTTGCGGCGGCAAAATCCTGTGATTGCATAGCGCCAAACCACGAAACAACATTTTCGGGTTTTTCAAAATTGCTGTTAACAAGTTTTTGGTTGATAAGGCGAAGAGTGATCAGATCCGCTGGGGTCATGAAGTTTAGTATAGCATTTATTGGCTTGCAACCTCGCGCAGCCTTTTGCTGCCGGGTTTGTACATAAAATGAAGTTTCCCGTCGCTTAAGCGTACGTTATCAAGTGTAAAGGCGTCGTTTCTAAACATTCTTACCGCAAGCGGAATTCTTCCTTTTTTGTCTACTTTTGATAATTTCCTTCTTCCGGATTCCATTTCTTCGATTTCTTCGTGGGGGAGGAGCGAGTCAAGTTTTTCCTTGTCAAAAGAAGGCATGAAATGCTTATGGACGTCATCGGCCATTAAAGCTGTTGTGTTGTTCAGACCGTAGCCTTCCAAATGATTTTGAACCCTTTCTTTATGGTAATTCCAGGTTAAATAAAGCATGCTGTCTTGTTTTCGGAAAGTTTTCGAAAGCGCTCTTACCTGGGCGGCAGTATTATTAAGCTTAGGATCGCTGAAATAAATAATGTCTACTTCGGATATATCAGGTAAGCCCTTACCTCTTTTGGTAAGCGCGTCTTTCATAAGTTTTCCGGTAGAAGCTTTCCTATTGCCAAAAGACGCGTCGCTAAAAAGGACTATTTTGTCTACAACTCCCGCCTTATACAGCTCGGCTGCCGCGTTTACTATAAATGCCGAGTAAAAAGAGAGCCTTGCTTGTCCTTTTCTTTTGCCCTTGTCTATAAGGTTAACCGCATAAGGGTCCACAACAAGATACATGTAGTGTTTATTAAGAATTGCCTCAATTGCATTTGTCCTAGCCAGGGGAACTTTTTCTATATTCATAGGCCTATATTATATCACAGGCCTAAGAGTTTTAAGGAAAAGTTAAGAAGGTTTCCGATAAAACTTCCGAGAGAAAAC
>JAJYEF010000020.1 GCA_021785915.1 bacterium | reverse complement strand
CCTGAATTTTATGGGCTTTTCGTCTTACTCCTAATCCTTGGAGGCTTAATGGTTGTGCTGCCTTTCTTCCCTCTTCTTACAATCCTTGTTGTTTCACAGGCTGTTAACGCAGTACTGCTTGTTCCAATACTAATATTCTTATATATACTTTCAAATGACAAGAAAATACTGGGCGAGTTTACTAACGGAAAAGTAATAAATGTAATTCTTGCAATAACTATAACCGGACTCTCTATAGCTTCTATCCTTTATTTTATATCCTTGTTTGCTCCACATTTTTTAGATTTTTTATAGTTAATTTTAAGTAAAATAAATAATAGAGGACTAACTTCAAATAACCTTTCAAGGCTAAATATACTATTATATATAGGAAATAATCAAACAGCACCAATATACTACAGGTTATTGCATATAATAATTAATGTTCCGGCTTGAATCAAACAATAGTTTAGATTTTTTTTGTATTTATGAGGAAAACTTTCTTACGGAAGATCATTAATATCGTATCTGCACTAGCGATAATTTCACAATCGCTTACTCCATATGCCGTTTTACTTCCGCAAACAGCAAATGCACAAACCGTTACACCAACTCCCGCGTCAAACGCGGCTGTCGTAACGCCGACGCCAACTCCGACAAACACAACAACAGTAACCCCGACACCGACGCCCGCACAAAACCAGAATACTGCAACCTTTACCCCTACTCCCGGAAACACTACAACAGCAACACCTACTCCAACTCCAACTAACACCACAACCGTTACGCCTACACCTGCTGCAGATAACACCGCTACTCCGTCACCGACACCGACCGGACTTTCTCCTCCCGCAAGTTCAAGTTCCTCCTCGACAATCAATTCGAACTCATCAAATAATTCATCTAATAATCAGACGCCTACTCCGACTTCGGCTAATAACAGCAACCAATCTTCCGTTGGAAATGAACACATCAACATGGCAGTACTTAAAAATGTTTCCGCAAACTCTCTGGATTTGGGGGCAACAGCACAGGAGCAAAGCGCAGTATTAACAACAAATAAATCCGACTATGCGCCTACAGATACGGCACTTATAACCGGGACAGGATTTACGCCCGGGGCAACATACACGCTGTTAATAACCTCCGTACAAAACTATTCTTTCTCAACACAGGTTGTTGCCGATTCAAGCGGCAATATCGCATACGCTTACCAGCTGGACGGAACATTCAGACCATTTTATAAAGTAGAAGCGATCGATGGCTCCGGAACAGTTATCGCGACAACCACATTTTTAGACGGGCCAACTAATAATGAGTCGGCAAATCTTGACCAATGTGCTAATAAAGGAACTGTTTGTGATTCGGCTAATCCAACACAATGGGTAAATGGAAATCTCGGACAAAGCAAGGCTACTTATTATGAGGGTGATTCAGTACCATATAGACTACGATTCGATAATTTAACCACCACCGGAAGTGATACCGTAACGATTGCATGGGATACAACCCAAAGTGGAAAACATGCAATAGATTATGTTACTACTTTTAATAGAACCGTTACTACCGCAGATCCCTGCAGTGGTATTAGTGGTTGTGGAACTGGAGCATTTTCTGCTACTACATTTCCAATTCCTACAGATCCCAATGTTAGCGGTGCGGGAGTCACACAAATACCAGGTGTTTTTACGCTTTATGGAGGAACTATAAACGGTGTGAGCGGTTATAACCTTAGTAGTAATAACACATCTTGCGATGGTTTAGGAAGCTACTCTGGAAATAGTACAACATGCATAACTATTACTTTTACTCCGTCTGTCACGAACCCTGTGCTTGCTTGGGGTGGACATATAGCAACTAGAGTTGATTGGGGAACAAATAATTCTGCCGTAAATATTCCCGGATCCCCTTATCATACACGCTTAATCGATTTAGATGGATCAGGTGGGAATCAAGATAAATCCCTTTCTGCAAATGCTGTTATATATCCCGCTTCCATTACTATTATAAAAGATGCAAATCCACAAGGGCCTACATCATTTTCCTTTTCTGCTTCCCCATTACCACTAAGCAACTTTAGCTTGGTTGACAACGGAACTTCTGCAAATACACAAGTGTTTTCAAATATAACCAATTTTACTAAGTATACTGTCACAGAAAACACACCCTCCGGTTGGACTTTAAGCGGCATTTTGTGCGGAGTAACAAGCCCTAACGGAGGAACACAAACAGTGAATGGAGCTACTGTAACCATTAATTTAGCGGAAGGAGAAAATGTTACATGCACCTATACAAATACAGCACAGACCGGCTTTCTTACTGTTAACAAACAAGTTGATACAAATGGAGATGGCACATACACCGGCGGGAATACAGAAGCAAATAATCTTGGGTTCACATGGAGTCTTGACGGAAATGGTACAAACTCAATGGGTTTTACCATCCCTAACATTGATGTTGGTTTCCACAGTGTTAACGAAGATCTAAACAATCAACCTTACCAATTTACAGGGTGGTATACAACTGGAAGTACTCAGTATTCTTGTACAAAACCCGAAGGTACAACTCTGCCTATAAATGTAAGCATCTCTAATAACAATAATACTAATATAACTCTATGTAATCAGAGGGATACCGGAACGATTCAGGTAAAAAAAATAGTTGATCCTGCAGATAGCTCATTATGGGACTTTACAATTTCAGGTAATACCAACAATACGGCGACACTAGGAAACGGACAATCGTCAAGCATATTTACATCAGAAACGGGGATCTATACTGTTTCAGAAGCTGGACATGTTGGTACAACAACTTCTACTAATTATAATAGTTCTTATGTTTGCACAGATGTAAGCGGTGCCGTAACAAGTGGTACCGGAACAAGCGCGTCATTTAATCTTACTACCGGAGAAAATGTATTCTGTACATTCACCAATAGTATAAAAAGGGCAGATGTTACTGTCGTCAAATTCCAGGATAACAATGCTAACGGTGCACTTGATGCCGGCGAACCAAATCTTTCAGGTTGGACAATAAAACTTGCAAGTACGTCCGGAACGGCTTCCTTAACCACAGACACAACAGGAAAAGTCGATTTTGGAAGCTTAATACCGGGAAATTACACATTATCCGAAACCTTGCAAGGAGGATGGAACCAATCAAATATTTATTGCACAAATAATGGTAATCCTGTAGGAGCCTACAGCAATAGCAATAAAAATCTGAGTTTAACGGTTAATCCGAATGATTCTATCCAATGTTATATAGGCAATTACCAAGACGGGAGTGTTATTGTTAAGAAAGTTGTAACCGATCCGCAAGGTATTGTTACAGTTGATACGACCACATTTCCTTTCAGCGTAAACGGCGGAAGCTCGTTTAATGTTGCAGGCGGAAGCCAGAGTTCTCCCGTTTCAGTAACTCCCGGAACTTCAACTGTTGTAGAAACTCCAAATTCCAACTATACATTCAAAGATTGTACTACAACAGACGGTTCAAATCCGAATAATATAACTAACGGATTACAGTTTGGAGTTTCAAGCGGTCAAACAGTTACCGTAACTTGTACCAACCAGCAGAAACCTGCAACCATTATAGTTAAAAAAGTAATCAAGGACGCTAACGGAAATGTTGTGACTAATGATACTCAAACTTTCACAGTGGAATTGAATAATTCAAATCCAATCAATACGCTCTCTACATCAAACAACGTTGTCTATAATAACGTTAATCCGGGAGGTCCATATACAATTACAGAAACAGGAGTAGATACTTCAAAATATACGCCACTCGGATGTACCCCTTCAGGGTTTAACTTGTCATCTAACCAAACAGAAACTGTTACTTGTACAAATCAACAGGTCGGCGGAACAATTTCCGGATATAAATATAATTCTACTGGAACAACACCAATCGCGGGATGGATAGTAAATCTTTACTCATGTGCATCCTCTGGTACAAATTGCATAAATTTTGTAGCAAGTACAGTAACTAACTCATTAGGATTTTACACTTTTACAAACCTTGTAACAGGATTTTATCAAGTCGTCGAAAATTTGGTTTCGACATACACACCCATTAGCGCAACATACCACAATGTAACAATAAATCCGGGAACAGTTAGTACAGATAACAACTTTTACAATTTTAAAAATGTAGATATTACAGTCTGTAAAGTTGTAGATGCTGATGGAAATCTTACAACAACTAACGATCAAACGCCTGTTCCGGGTTGGGGAATGCAACTAAATGTCGATGGAGTAGCGTCAGGAAACGCACAACTTACGGGAAGCAACGGTTGCTATACATTTACCAATCTTGGGCCCGGACACGACTATTCGGTTACAGAAGAAAATAGAGCCGGCTGGACACCACTCTCAGACCCAACATATACATATGACTTTGGAACTCCCGCAGATGGACAGAATGAAACACATACTTTTATAAACTTTACTAATGGTTCGATTTCGGGAGAAAAATTCAATGATATTAATGGCAATGGTGTAAAAAACACAGGAGAACCCGGGCTTTCCGGCTGGACAATATATCTTGACCTTAATAACAACGGCAAACTTGATGCCGGAGAACCATCAACCACAACGGACTCGAATGGTAACTATAGTTTTACCGATTTAGGACCGGGAACCTATTATGTTAGAGAGGTCGGACAGCCGGGCTGGGTTCAAAAAGTTGCACCCTCACCTATTACACTAACAAGCGGACAAAACGTAACCAACGCCGATTTCGGAAATCAGGGCCAAGGTACTATTACTATAGTTAAAAATACTATTGGTGGTAATGATATTTTCGGATTTACAGCAACAGGACCAAGCATTTCCAATTTCAACATCCCTACTACTTCGAATACCGGCTCCAAAACATTTTCTAATACTCCTGCAGGAACATACACATTTAACGAAAACTCTCTTGCGGGCTGGTCTTTGACAGACCTTTACTGCACCGGGGCAGGCAGTGGATCAAGTTGGAACAAAGCGGACAATCCCGAGGTATCTATTAATCTTAAGGCTGGAGACAATGTAACCTGTACCTTCACTAACACTCAACTTGCAACACTTAAGATTGTTAAAAATACAGTTGGTGGAGATGGAACATTTAGT
Source organism: bacterium (assembly GCA_021785915.1). Lineage (GTDB taxonomy): Bacteria > Patescibacteriota > Microgenomatia > Levybacterales > UBA12049 > DAHWUP01. Next base: position 9,328 of record JAJYEF010000020.1, on the reverse strand, counting down.
TTTGACACTACCGGTTCTGGAATTTCGAATTTTGACCTTACAACTACATCTCCAAGCAACTCCGATACAAAAACATTTAGTAATATTGCCCCTGGCTCATATTCGGTATCGGAAAATGCTCCAGCTTCTCCCTGGAAATTAACAAATTTCACATGCGATAACGGTGACTCCCCTAATTCAATAACGCTAAATGCTGGACAAACTGTTACTTGTACATTTACAAATACAAAAGAACCTGTGCTTACCGTCGCAAAAACCCTTTTGCCTAATAGTGACACAGGTAAATTTAATCTCTTAATAGATAGCAATGTTGACGCTACAGATGTAGGAAATGGCGGAACCACAGGGCCACAAGTAGTTAGCATAGGCTCTCATACCGTTTCCGAAACAGCATATACCGGCACCAATCTCTCCGACTATAATGCCGTAATCGGCGGAGATTGTGCATCTAACGGCTCGATAACCCTTGCCGCCGGAGACAACAAGACCTGCACAATCACCAACACCAGATACGGTTCGGTAAAGATTGTGAAAGATACTGTCGGAGCTGATGGGACATTTGGATTTGTTTCAACCGGCTCAGGTGTTTCAAACTTTAACATAAAAACTAATAGCAATACCGGCTCACAAACTTTCTCCAATTTATTACCGGGAGCATTCTCTTTCTCCGAAAATACGCCCGTAAACTGGGTAGAAGGTACTGTCTCATGCAAGGATAATTCAACAGGCGGATCTGTTGGGTCTGTCACATCCGGAGTTACATCATTTAATCTTTCAGCTGGACAAAATATCACCTGCACATTCAATAATACGGCAAAAGGTGCACTAATAATTGATAAAACAGCTTTGGGTGGAGATTCAATTTTTGACTACAGCGTTACAGGACCAACGAATTTAACGCCCAGCATAAAAACCTCCGGCGGATCAGGCACAACCGGAAATGAAGTTGTTACTGCCGGTACATATGACATTTCGGAAGCGTCTCAAACAGGATGGACACAAACTAACGCGAGCTGCTCTAATGGAATAACTACCTATACCGACCTTACAAAAGTACCAGTCGGCCTGGGAGAAACCGTAACCTGCACGTTTACAAATACTAAATACGCGAGTGTTTCTGTTACCAAATTCCAAGATGATAATGCGGATGGAATATTTGAGGCGACTGAATCGGCTCTTCAAGGTTGGACTATGACACTAGCTTCAACTTCTGCTTCAACTTCCCAGACTACCAACGGAAGTGGTATCGCCAACTTTACAAACCTATTGCCCGAAACGTATACATTAACGGAAACCCAACAAACTAACTGGATACAATCAGGTATAACTTGCGTTGATGCAAGCAAAAATTCCGTTGGATCATACGACAGCGTAACGCAAAGCTACACATTCCCGGTTAATGCAGGCGATCAAATTTCCTGCAACGTGGGAAATTACCAGTATGGAAGTCTTACTGGCTATAAATGGAACGATCTTAACAATAACGGACAAGAATGTACATTTAGCTTTATACCAACTCCTCCTTACTTTAGTTATACCTGCAATCCACATATTCCAAACTGGCCGATAGATTTATATGTAAACAACAATGGAACACTTGGTGCATTAGTACAAACGGTTAACACAGATTCAAGCGGAAACTTTACATTCAATAATATAATTCCTGGCAGTTACTATGTATGCGAAGAGCTTCAACAGGGCTGGAATCAAACATACCCAAACAATCAAATCTATGGCGCTACTTATTTCGCCGGTCATGGTTATTGCTACCAGGCTGATGTTACAAGCGGGTTTAACAATATAGAGAGTGAATTGCTGCTTAGTTTTGGCAATCATAATCTTATCCCTGTCCTTACTATCACCAAACAAAATTTTGCAACGAGTCCTGTTTCTCCCGGAGGTACGATAAATTTTGAGATTACCATAACCGCGACACAGTCTGCGGCACAAAACGTAACCGTAACAGATTTATTGCCCGAAGGATTCCACTACAATTCGGGTTCGTATAAAGTAGTTTCAAGCGACACTTCAAGAGGAAATAACGGCGACATTACAAGCTCTATTTCCGAACCAACATACCACTCGCCGGGCGTCTGGACTCTTGGAAATATGGCCATAAACGAAACGCTTACGCTAACCTACTCTGTAACAGTAGACGGCTCGCAGCAAACCGGAACCTACTACGACGTTGCATGGGGCCAGGGATATTCCGCATCCAACCAACTTGTCTTGGCAAACGCGGTTAATCCGGGCGACCTGAATGTTTCCGATCCGACCAACAATTTTGTCGGAACGGATGTAGAAATAGTAAACGGCTATGCGCCGGGGCAGAATTATAGCTCGACCGTAACTCAGGAGGTCTTAGGCGCTTCAACCTACCTTCCTGCAACTGGCGAAAATACACTTTGGGTTATCCTGGCAACACTTCTTGGACTTTCCGGATTGAGTATGCTATTATACGGCCTTAAATTAAGGAGAAAGAAATAATTTATGAAAAGGATATTTAAATCAATATTAATTTCGGTTGCAGCACTGTTCCTCTTTGCGGGCGCAAGTTTTGCCGCAACATCCGTAAGGCTTCAGACGCCGACAAACCCAACAAATCAGGATACCTTTAATCTGACATTTGTCGCTCTGGACACGGATTCATCCCAGACAGTAACCGTTAACTGTTACAAAAAAGCACCGGGCGACTCAACTTACTCGGTATTCCAGAGTTTCTCGCTTACTAACGGAGGAAACACCGACAGTTGCCAGGTAACTTCGGGCATAATGAACAAGGGGAACGGCACTTATTACTTTTATGTAACAGCTGACGGAACGTCCCATGCACAAAGCCAAACGGTAAGCGTTGACTTTAACAACGAAACGCCGGGAACTCCGACAAATTATAACAAGAGCAAACCTAACAGCTGCACTTACCAGATCTCGTTCCATACGGCTGATGACAACGAAACGACAAGAGTCGTCTTATACCGCTCGACCGACCCAAGTTTTAGCCTTGACAGTGGCCATCAGGTAAACTCAATTAACATAGGACCGAACCAGGACGGAACAATGACAGACAACATTTCTCCTAATTGCAATACTACTTACTACTATGCTATAAGGGCATTTGATAAATACGGAAACGGGTCCGGCTCGGTCGGCGACAGCTCTACATCAACAACCATTATAAGCCCGACCGGAGTACAACAACAGCAGGCAGGCGCAATTGCGGGCGGAACGGCAGGCAATGTTGTGGGCGGAGGAGCAGGAACTCAGGGAGTCTTAGGAACCGAAAGTGCAAAAATAAGCCCTACACCTTCAGCGGCCGGAAAAGGCGGGAATCCGCTGTCAAATGCAGGCAACTGGATTGCAACACATAAAACAATTTCCTTCCTTATACTGGTTCTTATCCTTGCTATCGCCTACTACCTTTACCGCAGGTATTACAAGAAGGTAAAATAATTTAGTGAAGAAAAAACTCCCGCAAATCCTAATTGGCACCGGCCTTGTTTTGATACTTGCTTCTTGTTTATTGTTTATCTATATCTTTGCTCCTGTTGCAAGCGTAGAGGTCAACTACAGCCTCCATAAGCCCACAAAAACCGTTAACCAGATTACTCCGGTTGACAAGAATTTCGGTATCGTAATACCTAAAATAGGCGCAAATGCGAGGATTATAGAAAATGTTGACCCTTTCAACTCTTACGCGTATGAAGCCGCTTTAGCGCGGGGCGTTGCGCAGGCCAAAGGCACGACTTTCCCCAACCAGTCGGGCAATATGTTCCTTTTTTCGCACTCTTCGGCAAACCTTTTTGAAGCAACGAGGTTTAATTCGATATTTTATCTTCTTAGTAAACTTAAAAAAGGCGACGACATCTACATTTATTACAAAGGCACAAGGTATAAATATACTGTTAGTGATATGAAAATTGTTGACCCGACGGATGTATCCTACCTTAATCCAAAATCGAAGACCAAGCAACTGACGCTTATGACGTGCTGGCCTGCCGGAACTAATTACAAACGCTTAATAGTTATCGCAACCTCAGAGCAACTTGATAACTCAACGGTTAATTGAACAAATTTCCTCCGGAAGGCAAACACAAAATATCATTTGACAAAATACCCTAAAAACTTATAATAATGGCGCATGAAAAAGTTCTTCTTTTTAATCGTCATTACTGCCTTGTTGTATTGTCCCCTTTCCTTTGCCCAGAATATACAAACGGGAAACTCAAATGCCACATCTAACGTAAAAACTACCGTAAATAGCAACGGAAGCGTTACGACACATATTGAGTCGACGGCAAACGGAAATACAAAAGTTTTGAACGTTACGGGACCCGGAACCTACGAAGTAAATGTTTCCTCAGAAGGCAATAACGGGAAAAACGAGTCATCATCTTCGTCATACATACTTCCGAATACTAAAGTTACAGGTACAAATGCAACCTCATCAGGCATAAAACCAGTATCCGAAAAATCACCGAAAAAGACGTTTTTAGAGAATATTTTTACGCAAATTTCCAATTTTATAAAAAGGGTGTTTAGCTTGTTGTAACTTGACATTTGAGGCTAAAAAGAGTACTATTGCACCTACATAAGCTGCCTCTACTGCCTCAAAACTATGGATAAAAAATATTCTACAAAAAATATATCGGCCAACTTAATTCATCAGATAGTCGAATCGCTGAAAAGTATTAACGGCTGGGGAAGTATCGAAATATTTATCCAGAATTATTCTGTAACCCAAATAACGGAAAAAAACATTAAAAAGCCAATTAATGCCCGCCTTAATAAGTAAATTGATATAGTCGGATATATTGACATGACGGGCTAAATAGTATAAAAATATAGAACGAAAAAGTAAAGAATTTGCCGGCCGTAAACGGAGGCACCCAAAAGATTAGGGTGTCTTTTTTGTTTTTATAAAAAGTCTTAGAAATAGTCCTTTAGGCATTATGTATTTGACAAATAAAGCAAAACTATTTGCCAAAAGCACTTTAGATTGCTCAAGCCTAAAAAGCCGTGTGGTATTTAGGCTGGTTTTTTTACAACCCCTTAGACCTCTCAAACATTTTATTGCCTATACATATTCGATGACGAACATGTATTGGTGACGCGCGCAAAGCTCGTTAAGCTTTTCTTATGAAAGGATGTGAATTATAAATGTTTAAAAAATTAATAGTATCAGGAGCAGCAGCAGCTTTGGTTTTCGGAGCAGCGGCAGGTGCATTTGCAGATTTCCATCTTGGAAGCAATGTATCTCTTAATGTAACAAATACCGGCAGCAACGTTTCAAATTCTATCAACACATCATCCAATACCGGAAACAATAGCCTTACGGCTTATGGGCATTGGGCAGAAGTTGAGAACAGCTACGTAAATACCGGTGTTTCTACATCCGGGTTAAACCTTCAGTCGCAGCTTAACTGGAACAATTTCACGTTAAGCCTTAGCGGATTAAGTCATTTGGATCTTGACCTTTATAACCAAGGGACATTATCCAACTCACTTACAACTTCCGCTAACAGCGGCTACAACTCTATAACCGGTCATTACGGTGCAGAAGTTGAAGGTTCGCACGTATCAACCGGGAATGCTGGGTCAAGCTCTGTTGTTACAAATATCGTAAATACAAATACTTTACACGTAACAACATCGCAACCAACATTCGTCAGACCTTAGGTTGGTAAATTCTTTTACGTCCTTTGGGGAGGGTTAATCCTTTAGGAACTCTCCCCTAGGACAGAAGAATTTTTCCGCTTTGCTGACAAATTGAAATTTAGTGATGTTATAAAGTTAAAAAGTTAAAAGGAGATTTGAATGAAATTAAAAGTTAGAAAATTTTTGGCAATTATTTTATCGCTGTTAGTTGTAGCGCTATATTCCCTTGTGCCTTTTGAAGTAGCTTACGCAGATACTTCTACGGTAACCCCTACTCCGACACCGACACCGACAACATCAACAACAAACATTACAAATTCAAACACCACACAAAATACGACCAATACGAATTCAAACACCGGAAATAACTCTATTAACACAACCCCTACTCCCACTCCGACTGCCAATCCGAGCCCATCACCTACTCCAGGTTCTTCGCCGGCCGACCCTAGCCCTTCCCCCGCACCAACCCCAACGCCTGCTCCTAGCGGTAATCAGAATATTACTGCAACGAATTCGGCAAATGTAGCAAACAACGTAAATTCAAACTCAAACAGCGGAAACAATTCAATTCTGGCTTCAGGCTCTGCAACGCTTGACGCAACTGCGTCGGGAAGCCTTGATTCAACTCCCTCGGCAGAAACCAACGGCAATAAAGGTAACGGAAATTCAAATGCAAAATCCAATTCTATAAATACGGGCAACGCGGTATCGGTTACCAACCAGCAAAACAGCGTTAACTCAACGTCTGTTAATTCCAACGTTTTTTACCAGACGATTAACATTTACGTAACACAAAACGGCGATATTAATTTAAGCGATCCCTTAACGCTTGCAACCTACGCTGTACAAAGCCACCCGAATGACCCGGTTGTTGATATGTCCGTTACAAATGTAAACAACTACGCTTATATATCAAACGACATTAACTCAAATGCAAATTCGGGAGGAAACGCAATAAAAAACTCCTCGGGCAGTGCAACGATAAAAACGGGAAACGCATACTCGGTGGTAAACCTTCTTAATCAGGTAAACTTTACAATAATTAACTCCACCATTCATGTTGTAACCATAAATATTTTCGGGCAGTTAAACGGAAATATAATATTGCCCGAAACATTTACGTCAACTAATTGCGGCTGCGGAGTAAACCTGAATGCATCAAGCAGCGCAGGTGTTATTAACAATATAAACTCTAACGCAAATTCGGGAAACAATACAATAACTGCATCGGGCTCTGCAAACATAAAAACAGGCGACACACAAAGCTCGGTTAATATAGAAAATATCGTCAATCTGAACTTGATTAACTCAGTCGCGGAAAGCTTATATATTAATTTAATGGGCGGGTGGAACGGAAGTTTTATAGGCTGGTACAGTTTTAACCCCTCTAACCCAAGCGCAGATCTGGTATTTACAAATATTTCCGGCACGCAAAGCGCAAATACAACCAATAACGTAAATAATTTGGCAACTTTGGTAAATAACGTCAACTCAAACGCAAATACCGGCGGGAATATTATTAATGCAGGGAGCGGTAACATCAACACAGGAACAGCTTACAGCGCAGTTTCACTCATAAACTTTGTCAACAGCACGTTTATAAACACGTACGGGTTCTTCGGGTTTTTGAATATCTTCGGAAACTGGAACGGCAATATCGGCGGACAGAAAGAATTCGACGCTTTGAATGCACAGACAAATTCCAATACCAACAATTCTTCAAGTAATAATTCTTCGACCAACAGTTCCAATACAATGGAACAGGGTGGAATACTTCAAGTAACAAACTCAAATAATACCGGGGTATATGTTAACCCCGGCGACACGGTAACTTTCTTTATTGATACCAGCAATATAGGAACAGGAAAGGTTTACAACGCCCAACTTCAGCTTTACCTAATACATAACGGCCAAAACGTAGGAGGAACAGCCTTTAACCTCGGCGATATAGAAAAAGGACAGGGCGTAAACCTTTCAACAGGCTTTGTACTTTCCAAAACAACTCCACCGGGATATTATATCGCTCGGGCGGTAGTAGTCGGAAAAGTCGGGCCGAATAACGCTTTTGTAACTGCGTTTGCCGACAGCCACTTTAATGTATCGGGCGAAAATTCTATTACTCTAACCAACAATTCCAACCAACAAACAAACTCCGGCGGCACACCTCTGGTTTTGGGAACGCATACCCCGTCCGTGATACTAAAATCCAGTAGCGATGACCAGACTCCGTTATATGAACTGCTTGCGGTGGTAATGGCATATTTGACTTTAAGAAGTATCAGGGAAAGGAAAAGGCTCGAGGAAATATTCAGAAGTAATAGTTTTAAAGAAAAAATTGTCGCACTTAGAATGTTCCTTTTGTAAAATTATGAAAAAAGTTTTCAATAAAGTATTATTATTTTTAGGATTACTTATAGTAATCGGATTATTAGCCCAGGTATTTTTACAATTAGCTTTTGCAGATTCTTCGATACAAAGCGGAAACTCGGGAGGCTCGGGTGTTATTATAAACTGTGTCAATACGACCGAGGTAAATGGAACAACTACTCCGTGCCCCGTAACACAAGGTAATCCTCCCGCCGTCAATACACCGACACCTACTCCCGGCGGAAATAATAACAATAACGGCGGGAATAATTCCTCCGGCGGTTCTTCTTCATCTTCGACATGTTCCGACCCAAAGCCAGTTGGAACGCCTCTCGGACTTACGGCAGTCGCAGGGCCTGGACCGGGACAAGTAACACTATACTGGGGTCCTCCCCAGGGACCGTTTACGACATTTTCAATAAGCTACTCCGATACTCCCGGTACGCAAAAATGGGGAGTTCTCGATACCGGAGACGTAACTTCTTATGTAATTTCCGGCCTCGGAACCGGCAACTATTACTTCTGGGTCAGGGCGGTAAACGGCTGCGCGCAGGGAGATCCCGCGGGTCCCGTTACCGTTGCGGGGGCCGCAGGACCGCAGGTTTTGGGAGCAAATACAGAGTTATCTCCCACCCCAACTCCCAAACAGGAAGTTTTGGGAACAGGGACAAACAGACTTGTAAGCAGCGCCGTGTGCAAAGACTGCATTTGGTGGCCGGTTATACTTTTGGAGATACTTGCAATAATCGTCTATTTCTGGCTTTTGGTTAAACGAAGATTTTTGAAGGGCTTTTTGAAAAGGAAATATGTTTGGGGAATAATAATTCCTGTTATAGTATATCTGATTTTCCTTTACATAAACAGAAGCTGCATAAATCATGTAAGCATTTGGTACTTTATAAATTCCGCCAGTTTCTGGTGTAAATATTTCTGGCTTATAGACTCGCTGGTATATCTCATGTCCGCATGGCTTGTCAAACGGTATCTTAATCAGAATAAAAAACCTAATTTAACATAAAACCTCAAACAAAGCCTACTCCCCTTTTAAGCGGTTTTTAAGATTTGTGTGTAAAAATGTAGTTATTGCATGGGAAAAAGGAGGCGTATGGTTACTTTTCCATACAGAAACTGGGCGAAAGCCCAGTTTTTCTTTAAATTAGTATATATAATAGGTTAAAAAGTAAAAAGTTATCCCCGAAAGTATCGAAAAAGTCCAGAATACAAGAAAAGTTATTGTTACTTTCTTGTGTTGCATAAAATAATTCACCTGTTTTCTATAACCCCTAAAATAAGCAAGTATCAT
>JAJYEF010000019.1 GCA_021785915.1 bacterium | reverse complement strand
CCGATCTTGTAAATGCGTCGGATTATACGAACGCTTTCGCGCTAGAGTGGACCGCTTCAAATACGTCACATGAATATATGCCTGCTTCTTTCCAAAGGCCTAAGAGCTATTATGATATTCCCGATATAAAAAATCTTACGTCAAAAGACCTCAGCGTAAATATACTAAAGCATAAAACTGGGTATATGCTTGTTAATCTGAAAGTGAACAGTCCCGGAACCTACATTTTGCCGGTTGCTTATTTCCCCGCATGGCAGGCAAAGCTTGACGGCAAAACGGTTAAACTTTCCGAAAATGAGAGAGGAATGGAAATATTTCTTCCGAAAGGAGTTCATAACTTGTCGTTAAATTTCAGTCAAACCCCGATCGAGCTCGCGTCGGATTTTATTACTATTGCTTCCATATTAATCCTTATACTTGGTATAATCTACCTAAGACAAAAAAATGAATAGAATTTCGGAAATTTCAATATTTTTTCCGTTTTGGAATGAGGAAAAAAATATCCAGAGCGTCGTTGAAAAAGCAATACCCGTTGCGCAAAGAGTCGCCGATAAATGGGAAATAATCATGGTAGACGACGGTTCTTCCGACAAAACCCTGGAGATAGCAAAAAAACTTGCCCAAAAAAATTCAAACCTCGTTGTCGCGGCGAATAAAGTAAACGGAGGGTACGGTGCCGCGCTTAAAAAAGGTTTTGCGACAGCTAAATACAAATTCGTCGTTTTTAACGATGGGGACGGACAGTTCGATTTCTCAGAGGTTAGTAAGTTTTTGGAGAAGATTAAAGATTACGACATGGTAATCGGGTACAGAAAAAAGAGGCTCGACAACTCTTTCAGGCACATTCTTATGAACCTTTTAAAGATTTGGGATTTGGTATTTTTCGGATTCAGGTTCAGGGATATTGACTGCGGCTTTAAACTTTTCAAAAAAGAAGCTCTGGAAAAGATTCTTCCCCTAAAATCGGAGGGAGCTATGATAACGACGGAGATTTTGGCAAAAGCAAAAAAAGCAAAATTAAATATTGCCGAGGTGGAAGTAAACCATTACCCGAGAGTTTATGGGGACCAAAGCGGCGGAAATATAAGGGTAATTTTAAGGGCGGTAAAAGAGAGCCTCAGGCTTTGGAAAGAACTAAGCTTTTAATTTATGCAAGATTTAGATTTGGCGCTTATCACCAAGCGCTCCATCAGAGGCATTTTTGCCCTGACTTCAAGAACATTCGTAATACAGATAGTCTCTTTTGCGGCAAACTTCTTGCTTACGGTCTTGCTTACGCCGGCGATATTCGGCGTTTATTTTGTCGTTACCGCAGCGATTGCATTCTTACAGTATTTTTCCGACATCGGCCTTGCCGCGGCGCTTATTCAGAAAAAAGAAGAAATTACAGAGGAGGATCTAAAAACAACTTTTACCATCCAACAGGGATTGGTCATAACCGTAACGGTTATCGCAATTTTACTTTCGGGGGCGGTCGGCAGATTCTATAATCTGGATAAAGACGGAATTCTTCTTTTCCAGGCACTCGCGGTTTCATTTTTCCTCTCTTCATTAAAAACCATCCCTTCGATAATTTTGGAGCGCAATTTAAGGTTTGAAAAACTAGTTATTCCGCAAATCGTCGAAACTTTTGTATTCAGCATAACGGTTGTGGTTCTGGCACTAAAGGGTTTTGGCGTATCAAGCTTTACTTATTCGGTCCTTTTAAGAGGCATATCGGGAGTAATTGCGATATATGTAATAAGCCCATGGAGAATAAGGCTCGGGCTGTCTAGGGAATCCGCTTCGAAACTTCTGTCCTTTGGGATTCCTTTCCAGGTAAACAGTTTCCTGGCTCTTATAAAGGATGATCTGTTCGTCGCCTATTTGGGAAAAGCACTGCCTCTTACCCAGGTAGGATATATAGGTTTTGCGCAAAAATGGGCGTTCGTACCGTTAAGGCTTGTGATGGACAATGTGATAAGGATTACTTTTCCCTCTTTTTCAAGACTGCAGGAGGAGAAAGAGATTCTGAAAAAGGCCGTGGAAAAATCAATTTTTGCCGCAAGCTTTTTGATATTCCCGTCCCTAATGGGGCTTATCTTAATGGCGCCCTATTTTATCAACTTTATCCCCAAATACGGAAAGTGGGAGCCGACAGTACTTTCTTTGGTTTATTTTTCGTTAAGCGCGGCAATGTCCTCCGTTTCGACTCCTTTGACGAATGCACTTAATGCGGTTGGAAAGATAAAAATCTCACTTAATCTTATGATCTTCTGGACCGTAGCTACGTGGGTTATAACGCCCCTTTTTATAGTCTGGTTTGGATTCAACGGCGTTGCCATGGCGTCTGCTCTGATAGCGACATCCTTTGTGCTGGTAGTCTGGATTGTTAAAAAATACATAAGTTTTGATTTAATTAGGTCGACCCTAAGCCCCTTGATCGGCACGGTTATAATGGGCCTAGTCGTATATTTCCTGAGCCCGATATTCGTAAAAAGCCTTGCCTCACTTTTTCTTATGATATTTTTTGGCGCTGTGGTATACTTTTTTTGCCTTTTTGTTATTGCAAAAAAGGAATTGATTGCGGATATAAGGTTAGTAATTTCTAACCTTAAAAGATAATATGGCTAAACTTTCGGCGGTAATATCGGTTTTAGACGGAGAAAAATATATCGACAGATGCCTGCGATCCCTTTCCTTTGTCGATGAAATTATCGTCGTCGACCATTTTTCAAAAGACAGGACCTTCGAGATTGCAAAAAAGTACACCGATAAAGTATTCAGGGAGAAGAATAATCCTTTAGAAATTGACCTGCAAAAAAACTTTGGATTTGAAAAGGCCTCAAGCGAGTGGATTTTAAGTATTGACGCTGACGAGGAGGTGTCCAAAGAGCTGGCGGACGAGATAAAAAAAATTCTTTCCTTTAAGCCCTCCAGTATTGCAAATATCAACGGTTTCTGGATCCCGAGAAAAAATTACATGTTCGGCAAATGGATAGAAAATAATACCGGCTGGTATCCGGATTATCAGCTAAGACTTTTTAGAAGGGGAAAGGGAAAATACGAAAAACAGCACGTACACGAAGACTTGGTGCTTTTAGGGGAAACCGAAAAGCTCAAAGAGCATCTTATTCACCATAATTACGATAATATCGAGCAGTTCATTTCAAAAATAGCCGTTTACGCTCCTAATGAAGCTGAGGAACGTCTCCGAAGCGGTTATAAGTTTTCGTATTTTGACGCGGTAAGATTTCCCCTTAACGATTTTTTGTCATGGTTCTTTGCAAGAAAAGGCTATAAGGACGGATTCCACGGTCTTATACTCTCGTTTCTTATGGCTTTTTACCAGTTTGTAGTTTTCTGCTTCATCTGGCAAAAACAGGGTTTTAAAGAATATGACAAAGACGATTTTCTTGAGAGAACCGAAACTGAGTTTAGGAAAAGCGCAAAAGAGATCGTTTTCTGGTTTATGAAAGAAAAATTGGAATCTATAAAAAATCCTCTTGAAAGAAACCTTCAAAAGCTAAAGATAAGAATCCGCTGAATTTATGGCAAAAATCTTTGTTTCGATAATAAACTTTAACGGGAAAGCCGATACTATCGAATGCCTCAGATCGCTCGATAAAATTTCAAAAAACTCTTTTGAACTTGAAGTTGTAATTATAGATAACGGGTCAAGGGATGTTTTTAAGGCGGAGGCAAAAGATTACAAAAATTTCCCCCTTCATATCGTAAGGTCGGAGGAAAACCTCGGTTTTGCCGGCGGACAGAATTTAGGTATAAAATACGCACTTTCCAAGGGAGCGGATTTTGTGCTTGTCCTTAATAACGACGTAATGCTTGATAAAGAATTTTTGGTTAATCTTCTTGCAACTTTTAGTCAAAAAAATGACTGCGCGGTCGTTTGCCCGAAAATTTATTTTGCAAAAGGCTATGAATTCCATAAAGACAGGTATAAAGATGATGAAAGAGGCAAGGTTATCTGGTATGCGGGAGGGGTTATGGACTGGAAGAATGTGATTGCATACCACAAAGGGGTAGACAAAGTCGATAAAGGGCAATTTAATAAAGTTTCGGAAACGGAATTTGCGACCGGCTGCTGCATGATGGTCAAAAAGGATGTATTTGACAGCGTCGGTTTTTTTGATGAAAAGTATTTTCTGTACTATGAGGATAGCGACTTTAGCATGCGCGCTAAAGCTAAAGGAATAAATATTTACTTTCAGCCTGAGTCGGTTATCTGGCATCTTAATGCCGGCTCCGCCGGCGGTTCCGGTTCAAGTCTTCAGGATTATTACATTACCCGGAACAGACTACTGTTTGGCCTAAAGTACGCAGGTGTACGGGCAAAATTTGCCCTTATTAGAGAAAGCGCAAAACTTTTAATAAGGGGCCGCAGGTGGCAGAAAAGAGCCGTTTTTGACTACTACCTCGGGAATTTGGGAAAGGGTTCATACAAATGAAAACTATAACGGGTGTGATAATTGCGAAAAACGAGGAAAAAATGATCAGGCCTGCCTTGGAAAGTCTTGATTTCTGCAATGAAATAATCGTCATAGACAATGGCTCTACGGATAAGACGGTAAAAGTCTCCGAAGCTTTGGGGGCAAAAGTATATGCACTTGATTCAGACGATTTTTCGGAAGTTAGAAATTTCGGACTTTCAAAGACAAGATCGGATTACATCCTATACCTTGATGCCGACGAAAGGCTCGACGAGGAGTTGGCAAAAAACATAAAGGAACTTTTAGACAAAGATTCCAAATTTTCCGGCTTTAAGCTTAAAAGGAAAAATTTTTACTTCGGAAATTCGCAGTGGCCGAAAGCCGAGACCCTTGAACGGCTATTTTTAAGGGATAAGCTTAATTTATGGAAAGGGAAGCTTCACGAAAGCCCTGTTTATGAAGGAAGTTTGGGGACAATGGACGGATTTATAATGCATTATACGCACAGGGATCTTACCGGAATGCTTGATAAAACTATCGACTGGTCTTCAAAAGAAGCGGTTCTGCGTTTTAACGCAGGACATCCGAAAATGTCCTGGTGGCGTTTCCCAAGAGTGATGATAACTGCATTTTTAGACTCATATATCAAAAAGCAGGGCTTTAAGGCGGGAACTGCGGGACTTGTGGAAAGCATTTACCAGGCTTTCAGCATGTTTGTAACATACGCGAAATTGTGGGAACTTCAACACCATTACAAAAAGCAAAATGAAAAGTCTTTATAAAAATTTATCGGGCTACTGGCCGTTTCTTATTATATTGGCGTTATGGTTTTTGTTTTCAAGCCCTTATTTTATAAAAGGCTTGGTACCTTTCCCTTCTTCGTATCAGGTAAACTTCTTCGGACCGTGGGCGGCATATCCCGGTTTTACTTCTCCGGTTAAAAACAACGCTATGCCTGATGTAATTTCGCAAATTTACCCTTGGAAAACGTTAACTATAGAGTCATGGAAAAATTTATCGGTGCCCTTGTGGAATCCGTATGCATTTTCGGGGATGCCCTTAATGGCCAATTACCAGTCCGCGGTTTTTTCGCCTCTTAACATTTTGTATTTTATACTTCCGTTTATACAGGCTTGGAGCATTTCCGTACTTTTACAGCCGCTTCTTGCCGGGATTTTTATGTACCTGTGCCTCCGGTCGTTCAAAATATCCAAAGAGGGTTCGCTTATCGGCTCGATAGCTTTTATGTTCTGCGGCTTTATAACGACATGGATGGCCTACGAGACTTTGGGGTATGCAATTTTATTCCTGCCGCTTTCTATTTTTTCAATCCAAAAGTATTATCTTACCAAGAAGACATGGCCTTTGGTTTTATTGTCCGTTACGATTCCGCTTTCGTTTTTCAGCGGACATTTCCAGATAAGTTTTTATTTTTTGTCAGCGACCGTTCTTTTCGCAGTTTTTAAGGCGATAGATACAAAAAATTTAAAGGATTTTTTTCTAGTCCTTTTGTATATTTTCTGCGGTCTTTTTATTTCGCTTTTACAAGTACTTCCTTCAATTGAACTTTATCTTCAAAGCTTAAGAAGCGGGATTTTTGAAAAACTTGAGGCAATACCTTTCGGATATCTTCCCACTTTTATCGCGCCCGATTTTCTGGGAAATCCGGTAACCAGAAACGACTGGTTCGGCCATTATGCGGAGTGGAATGCTTACGTCGGAATACTTCCCTTAATGCTTGCTTTTTTCGCGGTTTTGCGAAATAGGACGAGGCAAGTGTGGTTTTTTATAATTTTGGCCTTAATTTCCGTTTTGTTTTCGTTTTCGACCCCGTTTTTAAATCTCATAGTTTATTTGAAGATTCCGGTTATATCAACGAGTGCCGCAAGCAGAATTATTGTTCTTTTCAGTTTGTCGGCAAGCGTTTTAGCCGGCTTTGGATTTGATTTTTTCATAAAAGACCTTAAAGACAAGAACAAGAAATATGTTTTTTATTGGGTTAGCTTTTTTATGCTTGTATTTTTATTGCTTTGGGGGGTAGTGATTTTTAAATTGATTATTCCTGCGGATAAAATCCTTATCGCAAGGCAAAATTTAATACTTCCCACATTAATGTTTGGTATTACCGTTGCTTCTGCAATTGTTGCCTTTTTTATCAAGCACAAAAAGTTTAACGGTATTTTATTTCTTTCGGTCGTGTTTATATTTGTTGTCTCTTTCGACCTTTTAAGGTTTGCAAACAAATGGATGCCTTTTGACCCGCAAAACTTAGTTTATCCGAATGTTTTGATAACAAAGGAGTTGAATAACCTTTCGGGGTATGAAAGGGTTTACGGCCTCGGTCAGGAAGCGACGAATTATTATAGACTGTCCGCGGTTGAAGGGTACGACGCAGTGTATATAAAAAGGTACGGAGAATTTATAGCGTCGCTTTATCACGGCGACCTTACCGAATCCGCTAGGTCGGTCGTGAGCTTTCCCAAGTACGGTTTAGACACACCCGTTGCAATAAACCTTTTGGGAATTAAATATGTCGTTAATAAAAAATCAGACGGCAGGGCTTCCTGGAATTTTCCCTACTGGTTGTATGCTCCGGGCACATTTACTCAAGTTTATGAAGACAGCGCCTACCAGATTTTCCAAAATAACAGCGTTTTTCCGAGAGCATTTTTGACAGGAGGCTACAAAGTTGAACAAAACCCCCAGAAAATTCTAAACACGATGTTTTCTCCGCAATTTGATCTTCAAAAGGAAGTGGTTTTAGAGCAAAATATCAACAGAAACCTTGACGCTTCGGCGTCAGGCTCGGCAAAAATCGTGAGCTATAAACCGGAAAGTGTCACTATTGATACAAGTTCGACCGGGAATACATTGCTTTTTCTTTCAGATACGTATTACCCGGGTTGGGAAGCCTTAGTTGACGGAGCAAAAACGCCTGTTTATAGGGCCGACTATACATTCAGGGCCGTATATGTACCAAAAGGCGTACATACCGTTGAATTTTTATATAATCCCTTAAGTTTAAAATTGGGAGAATTAGGGTTTGTCTTAGGCCTTGCGGGGATAGTTTTTTTAACTCTAATTAAAGTAAAAAAAATTATTTAGTCTGCCAGAATTTTAATTCCTCAAGTTTCATCTTTTTCTTGGCAAAGAATAAAAGGTATGCAATTTCCAAAATTCCAAGAGTGTTCAAGATAAGGATTGCTATAAACCAGTTTCTCTGTTTAAGGTTTGCCGCCCTCCATAATGCCAGCCCTTTCCAAACAATAGTCCACAAATATAAAACAAAAAGCAAAAGTGTTGGGATCTGCGACAATTGGTTTAAATTCATAGATATTAATTAAATTATATATTAAGTCGTGTTTGGAATGCAATAAAGGTCAAAAGTTGCTAAAATGTGTTTATGAGAATAGGCATATTCGATCCCTACCTCGACGACTTGGGCGGAGGAGAAAAGTATATGGCAACCATAGCTCAGGTCCTAAGTAAAGATAATCAGGTTGATATATTCTGGGACGAGAAAAAAGACATCGAAGAATTAACCCAAAGATTCCCTTTAGATCTATCAAAAGTTAACTTAACAAAAAACATTTTCTCGCGTAACGTCTCTTATATAGAAAAAATAAAGGAAAGTTTAAAATACGATGTAATTATTATTTTAAGCGACGGGAGCTTACCCATGCTTTTATCCAAGAAAACCTTTATACATTTCCAGCAGCCTTTTGTAAATATTTCTCCGAATTTTAAAAACAGCCTCAAAAAAACGAAAATAACCGGTTTTTTCTGTAACTCCGAATTTACAAAATCACATATAGACAAAGAGTTCGGCATAAATTCACTTGTAATATATCCGCCGGTTGACGTTAAGGCAAAAAATGTAAAAAAGGAAAACATAATTTTAAATGTCGGAAGGTTTAGGGTAAGGGACGTTACGACGTCCGTTAACGGCGCGGCACAGGGTATAGGTGATTTTAAAAAACAGGGTTTAATGCTTGACGTATTTAAAGACATGATTAAAAAAGGACCCGCGGGCTGGAAGCTGGTTTTTGCCGTCAGTGTAAAAAAGCATGAAGAGGGAATTTTTAAGAAATTTAAAGAAAGTGCTAAAGGTGTCCCGGTGGAATTTGTGGTAAATAAAAATAATGATGAACTGTGGGATATATATTCAAAAGCAAAAATCTACTGGCACGCGTCTGGATTCGGGGAGGATCTTAATAATCACCCCGAATTTGCCGAGCATTTCGGCATTTCGACCGTTGAGGCGATGGGAGCAGGTTGCGTGCCGGTTGTTATAAAAGCGGGGGGACAGAAAGAAATAGTAACAAGCGGCAAGGACGGGTTTTTATGGGAAACACTTGACGAGTTTAAATCGATGACTTTAAATCTTATGCAAAACAATCAGCTCTGGGAGCAAATTTCAAGAAACGCGAAGGTTTCCGCCAAAAGATTTTCAAGGCACGAGTTCGAAAGACGAGTGAAAGGACTCATATTATAGATGAAAAAATATATTCCGGTTTTAATATTTGCGGGAGTAGTCTTAGTGTTTTTCTGGCAGTTATTCTTAAAAGGCCTGATGCCAATACCGTCCGATACGATTGTAGGCCTTTATTATCCTTTCCGCGATGCATATTTTAAGACAAATCCTAATGGCCTTCCTTACAAAAACTTTCTGGTAACAGATCCCGTAAGGCAGCAATACCCGTGGAAAAACCTGTCGATAAACCTTCTTGGTGTGGGACAACTTCCGCTTTGGAATCCTTATAATTTTGCCGGAGGTCCTCTTCTTGCAAATTTCCAGTCTGCGGTTTTCTACCCGCTTAACCTTTTATTTTTTATTATGCCTTTTATTCTTGCCTGGAGCATCCTAATTTTGTTAGAGCCTCTTCTTTGCGGCATTTTCCTGTATTTTTACCTCAAGAATTTGCGGCTTAATAATTTCGCAAGTTTTTTGGGCGCGGTTTCTTTTTCCTTTTCCGGTTTTTTTATAGCCTGGCTTGAATGGGGAACAGTTCTTAATACCGCATTATGGCTTCCGTTAATTCTTCTTTCTATTGATAAAATTTTTGGACTGGACTTAAGAGGTAAGATATATGACCCAAGAAAAAGTTTATCCATAAATCTTAGGTCTTTGATCATAGGTCTTAAGTGGCCGGCCGTGTTTGTGTTTGCTTTAACTTCATCGTTTCTCGCGGGGCATCTGCAGGTATTTTTCTATCTTTCATTAATGTCGTTTGCGTATTTTCTGGTGCGCTGGTATCAGCGCGGTATGGGGCTAAGAGCGTTAACGGTTTTTGTTATTTGCTCTTTGTTCTTTGTGGTATTGACTGTGGTCCAGTGGCTTCCTACTTTTGAGTTTATTCTCTTATCCGCAAGAGGAGTAGATGTAACGGGTTATACTACGCCCGGTTGGTTTATTCCGTGGCAAAATATAGTCCAGTTTTTGGCTCCCGATTTCTTTGGTAACCCGGCAACGCTTAACTATTACGGAGTATGGAATTATGCGGAATTTGTCGGATATGTAGGAATTTTACCGCTTATAATCGCAAGCTTTGCCTTGTTTTTTAGAAGGGATAAAAAGACTTTATTTTTCGGGAGTATATTTTTCCTGTCCTTAATATTTGCTTTCCCGACTATTTTTGCTAAAGTTCCGTTTAAGTTTCAAATACCTTTTATATCTACGTCACAACCTACCAGACTTTTGTTCTTGACGGATTTCTCCCTTGCTGTTCTTGCCTCGCTCGGACTTGATTATTTTATGAAACTTAAAGATAAAAAAGCGGTTTTATATATTCTGGCATTTTTCCTTTTTTGCTTTGCGGCTCTTTGGGGTTTTATCCTTGTTTTCCACGGAAAAATTATTTCTCCGCAGGATTTGAGTGTTTCGCGCCATAATCTTGTTCTACCAACGGTATTATTTATTTTAAGTTCGGCAATTTTAGTTTTTGCGGTTTTTAACAAAAAGGAAAAAATATTTAATAAAAACTTTCCGGAAATAATAGTTTTGGCGCTGATAGCCGTTACGGTATTCGACCTTTTCAGGTTCGGTTGGAAGTTCGAACCTTTTACAAGAAAGCAGTATCTGTTTCCTTCGACCAAGGTTACAAGCTTTTTACAGAAACAGAAAGGTCCTTTTAGGGTTTTGTCGGTTGACTCGAGGATTTTGCCTCCCAATTTTTCCATTATGTACAAAATAGAGACTCTTGACGGGTACGACCCTTTGTATCTGCGGCGTTATGGCGAGCTCATGGCGGCAAGCGCCCGCGGAAAACCTGATATTTCAGCGCCTTTTGGTTTTAACAGGATAATAACGCCGCAGGATCCATTGTCGCGAATAAGTAATCTTTTAGGAATAAAATATGTATTAAGCTTGAACAAACTTAATTACGGTACTTTAAAGTTGGTATTTTCGGACGGAGTAATTAACGTTTATGAAAATTCCGCAGCGCTTCCGGAGGCATTCTTTATTAACGATACATACATAGCCGATTCAAAACAAAGCGCAATCGACCAGTTATTTAACGTTAAGTATCAGCTTAATTCGATGGCAACCGTGGAGAATGTCTCCGACAAAGGCCTTTTTATCAAAAGCTGGAGTTCCGGCACCGCGCAAATTGTAAATTACACTCCTAATATAGTAATAATAAAAACTCAAAACGGCGGAGAGGGGTTTTTGGTATTGACGGATAGTTTTTATCCATCTTGGCATGCGACAGTCGACGGAATGCCAACAAAAATTTATCTTACGGACTATAATTTTAGGGGCATAATCGTTCCGAAAGGAGAACATACGATAGTTTTTCAAGATTCTTTATTCTAGGAGTTTTATATTTTGAGTTTTAAAATTTAAAAATGGATATAAGTGTTGTAATACCAAACTATAACGGAGAAGCACTCCTTAACAAAAATCTGCCGAAAGTTATTGAGGAGATGTCCGGCTACAAGGAAGGAAAAACCGAAATTATTGTGGTTGACGATTTCTCGCAGGATAAAAGCGTTGAGGTATTAAAAAATTTTAAACAAAGAAACCCTAATTTTAATTTCGCCGTGAATAGAAGTAATAAGGGATTTTCTTCAACCGTCGACAGGGGAGCGGCAATGGCAAAAGGTGAAGTACTGTTGCTTCTAAATACAGATGTGAGACCGGAAGAAGGATTTTTACAACCTCTTCTGGAAAACTTTAAGGACGAAAAAATTTTTGCCGTGGGATGTATGGACAAAAGTATAGAAAACGGAAAAACCATATTAAGGGGCAGGGGTTTGGGACAATGGCAGAGAGGATTTTTGGTTCACAGAAGAGGTGAAGTTGATAAAAAAAACACTCTTTGGGTATCGGGAGGCTCAGGCGCGTTCAGAAAGGAAATTTGGGATAAATTGGGTGGACTTAACGAACTTTACAACCCGTTTTACTGGGAAGATATAGATCTTTCCTATAGGGCGCTGAAGTCAGGTTACAAAGTAGTTTTCGAACCAAAAAGTGTCGTTATCCACGAGCACGAAAAAGGGGCGATAAAAAGTAAGTACACGGATAATCAGGTTAAAAGGATTGCTTACAGGAACCAACTTTTGTTCGTGTGGGAGAACGCGACAGATTTTTCCCTGCGTCTCTCACATTTTGTATGGCTTTTTTACCATCTGGCAAGGGCGGCGCTGTCTTTGGATATTAACTTCTTTGCCGGCTTTTTCAATGCTTTAATTTTACTGCCCAAAGTAATAAAATCCTTATCGATAAGTCAAAAATATTTTATTTTATCGGATAAGGAAGTAGTAATCCCATGCAAGTTATAAATTTGCTGTTATTCTTTTTGCTTGTATTTATAGTTTTTTATCTTCCGGGAAGATTTTTTTTGAGGCTTTTCGGATATAAATTTAATGCATTTGTAATTACTGTTTCAACATCCATAGTTGTAGGAATCTCATTATTCTTATTAGTTACATACCTGCTTGCATTTATAAAATTTGATTACATTTACAATCTTTTTCTAGTTGTTATCCTTTTTAAGGAATCTAAGAAATCGATCATTGAATTAAAAGACCAAATAGCAAAAAAGAATTTTTTATTAGAATATTTAATTATATTCTTAGGGGCAATTCTAATGTCTTATCTTACTTTTCGGTCGGGCGCGTTAGAAAATGGAAATTTAATTTTTTATGGAGTAAACGGAGTAGATTCAATTTTTAATATAGCGTTAATCCGGAGTCTCGTAATTTCTTTTCCACCAATACATCCGGGTCTATCAGGAGTTCCGCTTAGAGGATATCATATTTTTTATGATTTTTTAGTAGCGGAATTTCTTAAGTTTTATAGAATAAATATATTCGATTTATTTTTTCGCGATTTTTCAATATTTATTTCAATATTATACGGAATTTCTTCATTGGCTTTAGCTCGGTTTTTAAAGTGGGATAGAGTAAAAAGCACATTTTTTATAATACTTATGTACTTTGTGCAAAGCTTTGATTTTTATGCGAATTATATCTTTCGTGCTTTTCATTACTATTATAACTCGGCGGGCATAGTCCAATCATTATCAAATATGTTAGACCCTACAGTAATAATTTCAATAAGTTTAGTATTTACTGCCTATATTCTTTTGTTTTCTAGAGCGGGAAAATGGTCATTTATTATGCCCGCTTTGGTTATAGGTCTACTTCCCGAAGTAAAGATTTATACTTCTATTATTTTTTATTTTGGTTTCGGAGCAGTAGTTTTATGGGAGGCATACAAATATAAAAATTATGAATTTTTAAAAACGTTTGTCTTGTCGGGGCTAATTTCTGCAGTTGTTTATTTGCCCGTTAATTATGGCGCGGGTAGCCTTGTTTTTGCGCCCTTACTTATTTATAAAAATTTTATCGACAGCGCTTGGATATTTAATAATTGGCATTGGAATGTAAATTTTCCAATTTATGAAGAGGCACATAATTATTTACATATTGCATTTTTCTATTTCGCCGCAATATTTATTTTTTTGTTTACAAGCTTGGGAATAAGAGTAGTTATATTTTCGGACTTTAAAAAAGTATTTAAAAAAAACTTCTATACATCTCAAAATTGGTTTTGGGCAAGTAGTATCTTAGTTGCATTTATAATTCCGAGTTTCTTTGTCCAAAGCAGTTCTACATTTCAAAATATCCAATTTTTATGGATTGGCTATATTATTCTTTTAGTTCCTACAGCTTTTGTTTTAGGCAATTGGGCACTCAAAAGCAAAAAAGTATACTTTTTGTTATTGCTAACATTAATTATTTTATTTACCCCAAGTTTGTTTAATGAAATATTCTCTTACTCTGAAAACCCTGTGATTGTAGGACGTGGTATTACTGAGAAAACCGATTTAATAAGTAAATTACCTATCAGCGCAGGCGTTATAGTAATAAATAGAGTATTAATAAAAGGAAAATATGAAGATGCATATAAAAGTCCTCTAATTGCAGGTTTAAGCGGACATCCAATATATTATGAAGAGGAGGTAGCGCAGTTTCAAGGTTTGGGTAAAATTGTTGGAGAAAGAAAATTGATTATAGATAAAATAGAAGAAAATATGTTAAATTGTACTAATTCAAAAGAAGCGGAGAAAAACATTATCAATCTTATGATAGAAAGTAGAAATCAATATATCTTTTTATTAAAGAAAAGTCGATGCTTTACAAATTTTAAGATAATAAAATTGGTGAACGGAAGTGGAGATTCCGCTCTCTATAAAATTTAAATGAAATTATCTATAATAGTACCCGTTTTTAACGAGGAAAAAACGGTTACTCAGGTGCTCAAAAGCCTGGGGAATTTGACAATTCCTTCGGTATCAAAGGAAGTAATAGTTGTTGACGACGGCTCAACGGATGCCACTCTTTCAAAAATCAAAGTTCAAAAATCAAAGATTAAACTTATAGTGCATTCTAAAAATAAAGGTAAGGGAGCCGCGGTTATAACCGGAATTAAAAACGCAAAAGGGGATTACGTAATCATTCAAGATGCCGATTTAGAGTATGACCCAAAGTATATAGGAATTCTGGTAGAACCTGTAAAAAAAAGAAAAGCGCAGGTTGTTTACGGGACAAGGTTAAATAGGCTTCCCAATTTAAGCGGCGAAGAAAAAACTTTGCAATTTTTGCTTCATTACTTCGGGA
>JAJYEF010000094.1 GCA_021785915.1 bacterium | reverse complement strand
TCGGGATTTTCGTTTAATAATTTATCAAACACAAATGTCACGTGTTATCCCGCATCCGCCTGTGGTTCCAGTATAACTATTTCGGGAAACCAAATAACTTTAGTAAATAGCGCCGGACAAACTTCTGGTACAACAATATACGTAGCAGTGGGATGCACAACTATTAATGCTTCTGGGGCTTGCACTGCTCCGGTACCAACTCTGATAAATCCGATTAAAACAGTTCAGGCAGCCGGAAGCGCTGACAGCTGGACTGTCGGTATCCAAACCACTAACTCAAGCGGAAGCTTAATAGATAACGCCTCGGTCATCGCAGGTACGATAGAGGCAGTACAGGTCCAGGGAACAGTACAACCCTATATTACCTTTACGATATCGGGCGTAAATACCGGGCAAACAATAAGTACAGTAAACGCGGCCTGCACGGGCAATTCTGATCAAACCAATACAGGGATTAACTCTTCGGCAACGTTCGTTAATATGGGAAGCATAGGGTCGGCATTTAACTTAGCTGCGCAAAACCTGGCTGTTTCTACTAATGGCAACGGATATACCCTTTCTGCGACCTCGTCCGGAAACTTTATCAATCCCTCATCGGGTTATTTCTTCCCTGCTGCTAATGGCGGAGTACTGACAGGTATTGACACGCCCTCTCCACAAGCCGTAACCGCAGGTACAACATCATTTGGTATTCATGCCTGCGGATCGGACGTATATACGAGTTCGGGTAGCTGGGGTACGGGAACTACGGGCGGAGGAAACGACTACACTAATCCATTTAACACCGGTGCAAACGGATATTATCAAAATATTGCAACTTACAATGGCACTCCCCCAGGCACCAGAACCACAACCGTAGAATATGAGGCAACAGCAGCGACAAACGTTCCTGCAGGAACATACTCGACTGTATTTACTTATGTAGCAACGCCGGTATTCTGACGTATATTTTTATGAATTTACTGCCCAATATCAATGTAAAGAAAAAATTAATTACAAGCCTCACTCTTTTTTTGGTGTTTTCAATAGTAGGAATAGCTGCGGCACAGGAAGTTCAAAGGACTTATACGGTAATAAATCCCCAAATCGCGGTACAGCTAAATCCTGGATCGACTAACCAAGGCACAACCTCTATAATTAATGAATCGAATGTTCCTTTGACTTTTAGCTTAAGCGTACAGGATTATATAGTTCAGGATACAAAAGGAACCCCCACTATTCTCCCCCCAAACACTCTAAGCAATAAATACTCAGCCGCTTCGTGGATAATCGTTACGCCTACAACCTTTACTTTAAAACCCCAGGAGAAAAAAGACATCGGCTACTTCATTCAAGTCCCTAAAGACGCCAGACCCGGAGGACATTATGCGGCAATTGTGGTAACTCCTAATACTCCCGGCCAGCAGCCTACCAACGGCACGACTATCCAGACCCAAATAGGTGCGCTGTTCTATCTTACGGTCAATGGTAAAGTGAATGAACAAGCTCAGGTCACCAAATTTACGGCAAGTCCTTCGTTTGCAGAATTCGGACCGGTTAATATCCTAACGGAAATTAAAAATCTTGGCGATTTGCATATACAACCTCTGGGAAACATCACCGTATCGGGACTATTTGGAAACTGGACATACAATCTTGCGAAAGACAACATTTTCCCGGGAGGCGTAGCCAGAGACTACCAAAATACCGTAGGACAGTGGTTTATGATGGGTCCTTATACGGCAAAGCTTGCGGCGACATACGGTCAAAACAATAATCTAACCCTTTCGGCAACTACCACTTTCTGGGTATTCCCTTGGAGAATTGCACTGATCATACTCCTTATAATAATTGCGATAATACTTGGATATAAATACTTCAAGAAGAAATCATCCGGCAAAGTGGCTCAACAAGAAAAGGCTAAAGAAGAAGCTCCTAAAACAGAGCCTAGCGAGCCCCAAAAAGCGACAGAAACCCCTACTTCCTAGATTAAAGACTATTAATTAACGAAGGAGTTTTACGAATAAAACCCTGGGGTAATTTTTTTACCAAATTACATTAATGTAATAAAAGTTCTTCTTCTTTCTGTGACAAATATCCAACATGTTTTGCGATAAAAATGAAATTTACAAGTTATGAAAGTGATCCTTTTGCTTAGTAGTTAAATTAAATCTTCTCTTTATATGTTTGTCTGCCAAAGCCCTTAGCAATATTGCCAAAGCTGAAGGCGCTGACCTTCTCATCTAGTCAATCATTGAATAGATTTATTCTCTCGGAAATCTCTTCATGACTTTATAAACTTCGACTGCAAGTAAATACCCTTTACTCTAAACTGTTAAATCTGTAAATGCTTTAATTTCCCCGTTTCTCATTCTATAATCTTAAATCATTAATCATTATTTCGATTAATAACCAAACATCCAAGCGTGGTGCAGCTTTTTGCCGCGAAAAAGTCTTGTTAAAGGTACAAGCGGGACCAACCACGGTATGTAACCGAAGAACGATTTGAACTTGCTGCCCCATAGCTTTAGCAAAAATATGATAATAAGGATAATAATCGGAAGTATCAGCAGAAGCTGGCCTACTGTTGACGTAGTTATAAATGTTGCAATCTTGTTGATCAAATCCTTTAGCCAGGCGATAAATAGATTCCCTCCTGCCAAAACTTTTACGGTCACTGACTGCGACGGCGACTTTGAGTTGATATTCTTGTAGGTTGCGGTCGCAAAAAGCTCGTACGTACCTCCAGGAAGCTTTAAAACGAACCTGTAATAGCCGTTTGCATCGGCTTTTGTAGTCATATTGTTGTACCCGACTATATGGAGATTAACGGTAGCGCCCGGAAGCGTATAGCCGTATGCAAGGTTTGAATTATAGTAGGTTATCTCTTTTTTCCAAACGCCAAGCGTAGGCGGCAAAAATATATTGTTAACAGTAACGTCGGAAGAAACCGG
>JAJYEF010000018.1 GCA_021785915.1 bacterium | reverse complement strand
CCTTACGGCTTTGCCGTAACCGCCTATGCTTACCGGTATTTCATCCAAAAAAACGGTCTTGATACGAAGATTAAGGAAGTTTTGGAGGGTCTGGACACCGGCAACATGCACGACCTCGAGATTGCCGGCCGCAAAGTAAGGGACCTTATAATGTCAGCTAAATTCCCGCAAGAGCTCGAAGAAACAATAGTATCTTCCTATGCAAAACTTGCGGAGAAACTTAATTTGGACCTTTTGGAACTTGACGTTGCGGTGCGCTCTTCGGCGACAGCAGAAGACCTCCCGAACGCTTCTTTTGCTGGCCAGCAGGAATCCTATTTGAATGTAAGAGGAAACCACAACGTAATGGACGCGATAAAGAAAGCTTTTGCATCACTCTTTACAAACAGGGCCATATCATACAGAGTTGACCAGCACTTTGACCACTTTAAAATTGCCCTTTCCTGTGCGGTTCAGAAAATGGTAAGAAGTGACAACGGCTGCTCCGGGGTTATGTTTACTCTTGATACCGAATCCGGCTTTAGAAACGTAGCGCTTATAAACGGCTCCTGGGGTTTGGGTGAATTTATCGTAAAAGGCGTCGTAACACCCGACGAGTACATGGTATTTAAGCCTACTCTTGCCAAGGGCAAGAACGCGATTATAAATAAAAAACTCGGCACCAAAGAGAAAAAGCTTATCTATGCAAGCGAGGGAACTAACCCGACAAGGGAGGTTGCAGTACACGAATCGGACAGACTAAAGTTTGTGCTTTCGGACGAACAGATTTTGCAGCTTGCAAGGTGGGGAATGATAATTGAAGGCCACTACCAAAAACCCATGGACACCGAATGGGCATTTGACGGAAATCAGCTTTATATAGTCCAGGCAAGACCCGAAACCGTCCAGGCAAGAAGAGACGTTACGGTTCTGGAGGAATACAAACTGCTGGAACAGGGCAAAATACTCGCAGAAGGCGCATCTGTCGGCTCGAAAATAGGCGCCGGCAAAGCAAGATTCATAAAATATCCGAGCCAGCTTGACGAATTCCAACAGGGCGAAATACTTATTGCCGAAATAACCGACCCCGACTGGGAACCGATTATGAAAAAAGCTTCTGCGATCGTAACCAATTCCGGCGGAAGAACCTCTCACGCTGCAATTGTGTCAAGGGAATTAGGTATTCCGGCGGTCGTAGGAACGGGAAACGCGACCAAAGCGATTCCGACGGGAACAGATATTACCGTAAGCTGCGCGGAAGGAGAGGGAGGTAAGGTATACGAAGGAATATTGAAGTTTGAAATAAAAAAGACCGATTTGAAAAACTTTCAGCCCCCCAAAACAAAAATTAAAATGATCGTTGCAGACCCCGATCTTGTTTTCGGTTATTCGTTCATCCCCAACAAAGGCGTGGGTCTTGCAAGAGAAGAATTTGTAATCTCTAATTTTATCAAGATACACCCCAACGCCTTGCTTAATTATGAAAATTTAAAGGACGAAACCGTTAAAAAACAAATTGACCAATTAACTGTAGGCTATGACGATAAGATCAAATATTATGTTCAAAAATTGGCATATGGTATAGGGATAATAGCTTCCGCATTTTACCCGAATGAGGTACTTCTTCGGTTCAGCGACTTTAAATCAAATGAATACGCAAGCCTTATTGGCGGTAAGGAGTATGAGCCAAACGAGGAAAACCCGATGATCGGCTGGAGAGGGGCTTCGAGGTATTATGATCCAAATTTTGAGCCGGCCTTTGCGCTTGAATGCCAAGCAGTTAAAATAGTCAGGGAAGAAATGGGTCTTTATAACCTGCAGGTCATGATTCCTTTCTGCAGGACTCCGGAGGAAGGACAAAGGGTCCTCGAAACAATGGCAAAATACGGCCTCCCCCACCAAAAACACGAACACCCAAGGGATGTTGCAGCGTCAAGTCAGATAGACGAAAAACTGAGAGTATGGGTAATGGCGGAAATTCCTTCAAATATTCTCCAGGTCGACGAATTTGCAAGTATTTTTGACGGCTTTTCTATCGGATCAAACGACTTGACTCAGCTGACGTTAGGCCTTGACAGGGATTCAAAAATTGTTGCCCACGTCGGCAATGAAAAGAATAATTCCGTCAAAAAATTGATAAAAAATCTTATTAACGACGCGCATAACCTCGGTCTTCCGGTAGGAATTTGTGGTCAGGCTCCTTCGGACTTTGAGGACTTTGCGGAGTTTTTAGTAAGGGAAGGCATCGATTCGATAAGCCTTCAGCCCGACAGCGTACTTAAAACCTCTATTAAATTAAAAGAGCTCGAGGAATCCTTAGGGAAATAAATCTTTTGATAGTGATTGCTTTTAATAAGGTGCAATAGTAGTATATAGGTTATCTATCGCCTATGAAGAAAGTAATCATAATAATTGCTCTAATATTTTCTTTTATAGCCTTCACCTACAATTTACCCTCAAATAATAATTACGATATTCTAAGTGCGTTTATATTTAACGGAATAAATTTTGTGTTCAGTTATTTTTTCCTGTTTTTCGCCGGCTTCATCGTGCTTTTGATTTTTGCGATACGCTCTTTCGGCTTTGAAAAGAATCATCCAAAACATAAAATGTTATTTTCCGGGCTTTTCCAGTCTGCCTTAATGGTTATCGTAGGGACTTCACTGTCTTTTTTTATACTTCTTATTATGGGAATTATCGAATTTAATTTTTTGGCATACATGATCGATATGAGCCCGGGCTTACTCGGAATCCAAACGAACGTAAAAACAGAGGTCAATACGCTAAAATCGTCGAGCTTTGCTCCCGTTATCATCGCAAGCGACAACAACCATTTTAAAGAACTGCAGGCCATAGCCCAGGCTACTACCGGAACGGATAGCTTTTACGGAAAATTTATATTGCCCTCTATCCCCGAGATTCTCGTCCTGCCCACTAAAACGATCGGCTCAACGATACTTATAGACAATACCCTCATAATTTCGCAGGTCAACCCGGATGACCTTCAGGCGCTTAGTCCGGTGGTAGGCTACTTGTTCGTCAAAAGCTACTTTCCGCAAAGATCAATAAGACACTACCCTAATTTCCAAATTCTTTCCGAACAACAATATGAAGAATTCAGAAAACTGGATTATGCAAAAAAAATAGCCAATGTCAAAAACGAAATAACCGTGGCCAAAGATCAAATAGCTTCCCTTTCGGCAGGCATTCAAAAAGATAAAAACGATATTTCTTTTAACCAAAATCTTATTCAAACGACCTATACTAAAAGGGACAAACAGTATAGTGACTGTATATCAGCCGGACACTATCAGGGTTCAATTTTTGTGCACACGAACACCAAGCAGTCGTGCCAGTATATAATTACGAACTCGGAAAAAACGGTTGCCGCTGCAAGCGATACCATAGACAGCTTAAATTATGACCTTAAACAAAAACAGGACCTTTTATCTGCTTACAATTACTACGAAAACTTATTTAATACCCAGATAACGATCGCAAACTCCTTGCAGGCGAATATTCCCCATGAACTCGGGTTCTTTGAACCTCCGGACAGCTTAAAAATAGTAATAGAAAGCGACAATCCCCACCAAATTGCGGACTATTTTGAAACAGTCGTCCACGAATATTATCACTATGCAAGTTATATTAAAGATAAGAGCTTTGCAAGCACGTTTTTTGAAGAAGGATTTACCGAATATTTTGCAAGACAAACGATACAAAACAGCTTGGACGTTAGCACAAATCTTGGATATCCGGTTTTTGTAAAGATAATAAAACAGATGACAAATGTAATTCCGGAAACAGATTTGGCAAGCATATACTTTAATAAAGACCAACCGGGCTTAGAAAAAGTTCTTGACAACGCATATGGGGACGGATTTTACCAGCAGAACGCTCTTTTATTCGAGACCTTAACCGTTACTTCCGACCCCAAACAAGTTCTTCAACTTGCAAATACCATAATGAAAAAAATAGGTGGGACGCCTTTAACGCAAAAAGATTTGCTCAGTACTAAAAGCAGCCTTTAGGTTATTTTAATGCGGGCGTTGGAGTCGGGGTAACGGTTGGCGTAGGCGTTAATTGAGGGATATTGGCGTTGGGATTGCTTTTGACGGGTGCCGGCGGGTTTACCTGGGGCGTGTTCTGAAGGTTGTTTACGCTGACCCCCTGAAGATTCTGGTTTTGCAAAGCGCTATTAGACTGTCCAGCCGGAGCAGCTGGCGCATTTTGAGTTTGTTTTGTATTGGATGCTATTTCTGATTTTATGCTGTCGTAAAGTGCCTGCGCTGTTTTAAGATCGGGAGTATTCGGCGCATTTTTCTGAAGCAGTACTACCAGCTGGTTTGCGACCAGTGCCGCGTTTTGCAGGTCTCCCCTATCCCTATAGACTATAGCCAAATTATAATATGCGTTTGCGTAGTCGGGTTTAAGGTTGATTGCGTCGGAGAAGAACCTCGTAGCCATATCGTAGTTTTGTGCTGCATAATAGATGCCGCCTACATTAACCCTTAATATCGGGTTTAAGGGATCAAGCTGTATTGCGTTGCCGTATGCGTTTAATGCGAATGCCAGCGCGTTTTGGGCAACTCCGGAGATATTCCTGTATATCGAGCCGAGTACCGCCCAGTTCCTCGAAGACCTTGGGCTGAGCGCAACGCTTACTCTGCCTTCGTTTATTGCCTGTGAAAGAAGTGTCTGGATCGTCTGTTTATCCTGGTTTGTGAGCGAACCTTTTGGATTATCTTTCGTAGGACCTTTTTGGATCGCAAGCGCGTTTGCCAGAGCAAAGTTCGTCTGAGCCATATCTACCCTGTATAAGTCTATGTCCGGAGCCAGCGTTTCCGCTTTTTGCAGATACTGATAGGTCTGTGTTCCGCTTGTAGTGGCAACTGTCAAAGCTGTCCTATGATAGTAATCCGCAAGAGAGATTGTATATGTTTTGTACAGAACCGGTATTGCAACTATTAAGAATATTATAAAAAGGACGATCGGGAATAAATCGAGCTGTTTGTTTGCGCTGGTCATTGCCTTTATACCCACAGAGAACTCCATTACTTTTTCCCTTATGGACTCCTGTGACATCATGAGTGCTCCAAGTACCACCAGCGACATTACAAACGAAACGAGCGTCGTTGCGTGAATAAGTAGAAGTGCAATAGTTACTATTCCGCTTACGGCAAGTGACGAAGTTATAAGTCGTGATGTATCCTGCGACTGGTTGGCCGAATTTGCCGAAATGATTTTCCAGGCATTCACTAAGACTACCAGTGAAACTAAAACCAGGGCTGCAAATCCCAGTATTCCAAGTGTACCGAGCACTTGCAAGAATTCGTTGTAAGCAGTGTCAAAGGAGAAACTCCAGATGTTGAGTTGGTTAAATTCTACCGGTTTATACTGTGTGAAGTTGAAAAGGTATGTGGAAGGCCCCGTACCGATAAAAGGCGCGTCTCTGAAGGCGGATGCACTTATTTTCCAGGAAATAGTAAGCGGCAGCTGTATTTCTTTAGGAAAGTTCGCCTCGAGAGTTTGTACGGCATTCCCGGTAAATGGTACATATGCCAAAACAGCAACTAAAACAGTCGTTGCAATTGGGATCAAGAACAAGCCTAATGTCCTTCTCACATGATGAGGTTTGGTGACAAACGCCGTCAAGGCATAGGTAAGCACCAAAAGCGCATCGGTAGCATAGTTTCCTATAAGAAGAGCGGTGGCGGAAAAAAGAACTGCGACGGGAATTGCAAGCGCAACGGGCATGTATTTATTGTTTTTTGACAACGAAATTAAAGGAAGGGGCAAAAGCATCAGTAAAAATGCAACAGTGGAAAAAGATGAACCCGTCGGCGTGAAATTAACCGCTTGAGTAAAGCTGAAGGGTAACACAAAAACTTTAAAGAATGAAAGTAGGCTTATTACCACAAGTATGCCTGCGCTTGCATAAAGAACGTAGAGTAAGTTCTTAAGTTTAGCCACACTGTTAAAATTAGAAGTTGCCACAAAGTACAATAGTATATAAAACACATAAGACACGGCAGAGCCGTGAACCCTGGGAAAATTTCCATAAATTGCCGGATATTTAGTAGCACTAAAAATCGTTGAAAGAATTACAACAGCCAAAAGACTTAGAAGCGGGATGTCAAGAGGCGTCCTGTTGATAGTTACTTTTCCTTTCAGGATCCAAGAAAAAATCCACAAACCGGTAAGAATGGTGGTAGCGACAACCAAAAATATCAGTTTGGGCATTTCATAGAATTCGGTTGTCAGATCTAAAAAGAGGAGGGGCGTGACTCCTACAACCAGAAGAAGAATAAGTGTTATTGCGTTATCTATGTATGTAATTAATCTTTCTCTCATAATCTTAATTTAAAACCATTAAAACAGAATTACTTTTGCCCGTCAATAAGCAATTTTAATAAATATCCCTTGACAACACGTTAATAGCTTCAATATACTTCTTATATGGAGAACGGTTTTTCTTTGGCTAGCTTTACAAAAAAATTTCCGGATGAAGAAAGCTGCCTCGAGGAAATCAAAAGAATCAGGTACCCTGGCGGAATACTCTGCAAATCTTGTGAAAGGATAACAAGACACTACAGATTAAAAAACAGACCAGTATATGAGTGCAAATTTTGCAGGCATCAAACTCATCCTCTCGTAGGAACTGCTTTCGAAAAATCCACTACTCCATTAAAACAGTGGTTTTTCGCAATGTTCCTTATGACCCATACAAGGGCACAAATTTCCGCCAAAGATCTACAAAGACAGTTGGGAGTAACCTACAAAACGGCATGGAGAATGTACAATACTCTTTATAAACTTATGGAAAGAAATAAAGGTGACCTCTTAACGGATACTCAGGTTAGAAAATGGGTGATCTGGAATACTATAGAATTAAAAGTTGTCAGAAAAAGTCAGGAGGAAACCTGAAACTTTTTTTAAACACGGGTCGACCTTTTTAAAAGCTCGAAAAAATCTTCCCTGGCCCCTTTTCTTCCGCCGTTTTTTAAAAGTTTTCTAATTTTTTTATCCTTGATTTGTAACGTTCGCTTTTGCATGGGAAAAAATAAACCTGTTGACGGACTTCATAAACTCTCCGACCTGCATCCAAATCGCTGCCCAGATCCATACAAACAGTATAAGACTTATTGCGATATGACTGGACATAAGAAAACCTGTAAATGCCAAAAGAGTTGCAATCGCCTGGGTCATGCTGGTTGCTAAGATGACTTCTTTGCTTGGCAAGAACCTAAACCATCTCTTTTTAGTATGGGCTACATAAATAAGCATGTGTCCGGAAACAGTGAGTTTTAAGAAGTACATCGTCTGGATACTCCCCCAGCTAAGATGCCATATGTTTGCCGCTATAAAAAAGAGCAGCAGGCTCTCCATAACGCCTGTCAGGCCGAATAAGGAGCTTAAAGTAAACCTCTCGCGTATATTTATTTTCGCGGGCCTGTTGGTAATACTTACCCTGTCAAATGCCAAAGTAATAATAGGAATGTCGTTTAAAAGCGCGATGAGTATTATCTGAAGGGGCGTCATTGGATACACCTTATACAAAACGCCCAGGATAAGGATTGTAACTATCAGACGCAGGCTTTCCGAAATCCTATACAGGGAATATGTATAAAGTCTTTCGAAAATTTTCCTGCTTTCAATAATTGCGTCCCTTATTACGCTGATGCCTTGCGAAAGAAGAACAATATCGGCCGTTGCCTTAAGCGAGGATACCGCATTTTTAACCGCGATTCCTACATTTGCCGCCTTGATCGCCGGGAGGTCGTTAACCCCGTCCCCGTTTGCGGCAACGATAAAGAATTTATTTGCCTTTTGAACCAGCTTAAGCTTGTCTTCGGGAAGTATCTCTGCAAACGCGCCGGTATTATCATAAAGATCCCTTTTTATTTTATCCCAATCCATTTTGTCCAACTCTTCCTTGGTAATTACGCGGCCCTGTTTTAAGGAAAGCTCTTTTGCTATCTGTGCGGCGATCGCCCTGTTATCCCCCGTTACCATAGAAACGCCAATGTTGTTCTGCATCAGGAATTCTACAACCGACTTGGCGTCGTCGCGAAGCGTGTCCGAAAGCGCGATAAGACCGATGATTTTCATTTTTTCCTCTTTTTCTGTAGTTTCGGAAACCGCTACGGCCAGAGTTCTGAATCCGTTAGCTGCCAATGTATCTACTTCCCGCTCGTACTTTTCCTTGACCCCGCTTTCCATTAGACACAACGCTTCTACTATTTGGGGTGCGCCTACGGTAATAACAGAATCTTTTGCGTTTCTTTGTAAGAATAACGTACTTCTTTTTCTTTTTGAATCAGCCGGAATAAACTTAAGTTTTTTATACTCGAAAGGCTTAATATTAAGATCTTTTACGTTTTCCAGAATTGCCGAATTTATCGGGTTTTCGCTGTCCATTTCGGCAAGGACAGAAGCATATTCCAAAACGTCGTTATGCGTAAATCCGTCGTAAGCATAAACGTCCTTTACGTTTATTTTGTTTATTGTTAGAGTTCCCGTTTTATCGGTTAACAAATAATTGACATTTGCCAAATCCTGAAGTGCCGACAGCCTTCTTACAATTACGTTTTTACCCGCAAGCTCCAATACCCCGAGCTCTATAATAAGAGTCATGACCGTTGGAAGGCTTATCGGTATTCCTGCTATGACTAGGCTTAAGTCAAGAGTCAAAAGCTCCAGAACCGGAACTTTTTCCAAAAGAAAAATTATCGATAGTATAACAACGGCTATTATGCTTAAAACCGTCAGAAACTTGGAAATGTTTATTATGTCTTTTTCAAGAAGGCTTTTTTTCCTTATCCTCTCGACCGAGAAAATTGTCTTTCCGAAGTTTGTATTCTGTCCCGTTGCGGTAATCTTAACAATTGCAATTCCCGTTGCAAGAAACGAACCCGAATACATGCTGTCTCCCACATTTTTGTCTTTGGGCAAAGACTCACCGGTTAGGGCGGACTCATTTACGGATACATTATTTACCTCCAGAGCTTTACCGTCCGCGGGAATCAATTCGCCCGAAGAAAGCTGAATAACGTCTCCCCCGACAAGCATTCTTGACTCTATGAAAACCCATGCTCCGTCCCTTAAAACCTTTGTTTTTTGAGCCAAATGCTCGTTTAATTTCTTTATAGCGTTATCAGCCTTATTTTCCTGCCAAATTGTTATTGCTACATTTAAGATAACCAAAAGAAGAATAAAATATCCGTCGAAAGCTTTATTCGTAATAAAGGACAAAATAGCCGCAATCATAAGCATGATCGCAATAGGCGACAGAAAGTTTTTAAGAATTTTGGAAAATATGCTTGGGTGCTTTTCGGGAATTTCGTTAAAACCCTCCTGTTGTAATAACTCTTGCGCTTTTGAGGAAGATAAACCAGAATACATAATTTTATTATAAACCCTAAACAAAAATATTAAAAAGAGGCTATTTTATTAAGACTGTCCTTGCGCTTGCCAAACCCCGCCTTATTGATTATTCTAATAGATAGTATGAAAAAGATAATTCTGTTTGCGTTTCTAGGCATTGTGCTTTTAATTGCAGGAGTTTATATGAGCTATGTTTATGTCATAGGTATCGATACGGGGGCTAATATCTTACTGTTAATACTCGCATTGGTGTTTTTGGCTTCAGGCGTTTATCTTTTAATCAGTTCGGGAAAGTCAGACATAACGGTGCTAAACAAGGGAAACGGCAAAAAACTTGATCTAAACGTCAATAGTTTTGAAGCGTCGCTTGAAAAAAATAACCAACTTACATCCAAATGGGCAAAGACTGTCGAAAAAAGAGACAGGATGAAGATGCTTGAAATTACGACCGCAGCTCAGGCAAATGCTGAAGAATAACGCCCATTTCAGGTCCAAGGGATTACTTAATAGCAGGTTCAATGCCTTGAAATAAAAATAGTAGCCACTATAATGTCTTCATGAAGCCGGAGGCCGACCCCTTATCTTATTTGAATGAAGAAAAAATTAATGCCGCAATTTCCAAACCAATAACAAGACGGGATTTTTTATTGGGCACGGCCAGGGTGCTCGGCGGAGCGGCGTTGGTTTATGAAGCAGACGGAATACTTAAAAAAAACGCAAATGTTCCCTCAAAAAGCGAGAAGACTTTCTCGAGGGAAATAGTAAATTACCCCAACGCTCAGTTTATTTGGCATAACGCGGCTTGCAATCCCCGTGTTTTAGCGCAGGCCCTGGAAAGCACCGTTAACTATATTGAAATCGACGTTATTCCCTACAAAGGCCAGTTAATAGTTGCCGATAACCTGAAGGTTATCGAGAAAATGAATAAGAAAGATTTGGAAGAGCAAAGGGTTGACAGGATTCTTTGGACCGTTTTAGAAAAAGAAAAGATCCCGGAGTTCGACGTTAAGATACCAAAAAACGACAGGAGGAGTGTCAGCGACCTGATGGCGCTCGTCAGTGCATATGTTCCAGGCAATACGCCTGTCAGATATTCGGGTAATTTTGACGTTGTCGGTAAACTTGAAGTGCCCGTAAACTCTATTATTACCCCGACTGTAGGATCTGCCAGGATGTCCGAATATGCTAAAAATGTCAAAAGTTGGGCAAAAATAGACGACGGGATAAAACGGGGAGCAAGCGTCAGTATGTACATGGCAGATAATTCTGATATTCTTGCGATAAATAACGAAAACGGGTTAAATACAAACGTTTGGGTCGTAGATAATGTAATAACGGTTTTAAGTTTCTTAAAAAAGGGCGCAACCGGAATAACCAGCGGCAGCGCGCAAGTTATTAGGCTTGCAACAGATCCAAAATATAATCCGGGTTTGCATCACGCAGCTTAATTACAAAGATGTATTCGAGCTATAATAACCTTATGAAAAATAAAAACTGGTCTTCCTACGTTACAAAACACAGCATTGCTCTTGATCTGGAACAGGGAGTATTCACGTTTAAAGATCCTAAAAAATAGCACTTAGCTTAAAACAATCGGCCGATGTAAGCACCAGACGCAGGGCAACGGCCTTCCAATCGGCGATGAGCATGCTCAACTTTTATATAAACAGGGCGGGCAAGAATTTAAAACCCGAAAGGAAAAAAACATTAGAACAGGCAAAAGAAGAATTAAGGATACTTTACGGCAAAAAGCGCTGAATTCATATTGATTAATCACCGGTGTTATACTAAATAGATAACAAATAATGAATAAAAAACAGCTGCTCCTATTCATAATACCCACGCTGGTGGCCGTAATGCTTCTGATTTTATTACTTTTGGGAAGAAGCGGCATAGCGGTTCTTGACCCCCAAGGCCTGATTGCCCAAAAAGAGCGGGGCTTAATAACAATAGGGTCATTTCTGGCACTTTTAATAGTTGTACCGGTATTTATTCTTACTTTTTTCATAGCATACAAATATAGGGAAGGGAACGAAAAAGCAAAATATACCCCCGACCAAGATCATAACCTTCTCCTGGAAATAGCCTGGTGGGCAATCCCCTGCGCCATTATTTTTATTCTTGCCGCTATTACTTGGGTAAGCAGCCACCAGCTCGACCCCTTTAAGCCGTTAACAAGCAGCACCAAACCGATAACAATACAGGTCGTCGCTCTTGAATGGAGATGGCTTTTTATATACCCGCAGCAAAATATCGCGACCTTAGACTACGTGGAGTTTCCGCAAAATACTCCAGTTGATTTTGAAATTACTTCCGATGCCCCTATGAACTCTTTCTGGATACCGAGTTTGGGCGGGCAAATTTACGCGATGAACGGAATGACCACCCAGCTTCATCTTTTGGCAAACGGGGTAGGCACTTATAACGGCTCGTCGGCAAACATAAGCGGAGCGGGATTTTCCGAAATGAAATTCATTGCCCAGTCGTCAACAGAACAGGAGTTTGACGCATGGGTAAGACAGGTCAAAGATTCATCAAACCCGTTAACTCTTGCAAAATATGACCAAATTTCAAAACCTACAATTAACACGGGTCAAATACTGTTTTCCTCGGTTGATAAAAATCTATATCATGATATTGTGTATAAATACCTTATTCCGACCAATTCCGAACTGAAAAAATACAACTCGTCGGGGAAATACTAAATGAATATATTCGGAAGACTGACTTTATCGGCTTTTGTCCATGACCCGGTCCAAATGGGAGGCGTGGCCGTAATGACGATGGGGATGCTTTGCGCAGCGGCGCTTATTACATATCTAAAGCGCTGGAAATGGCTATGGCGCGAGTGGCTTACATCCCTTGACCACAAAAAAATAGGGGTAATGTATTTGGTGGTCGCTCTCGTCATGCTTCTAAGGGCCGGCTCCGATGCGGCAATGATGCGGACTCAGCAGGCGATATCGGTTGGGGCAAATAGCGGCTTTTTATCGGCCAACCACTTCCAGCAAATTTTTACCGCACACGGAACAATTATGATATTTTTTGTTGCAATGGGGCTTATCTTTGCAATATTTAACCTTGCGATTCCTTTACAGATAGGCTCGCGCGACGTCGCGTTTCCGTTTTTAAACTCTGTGAGTTTCTGGCTTTATGCAGCAGGAGTAGTACTTATAAACCTTTCCTTAATCGTAGGCTCATTTGCCGCAACCGGGTGGCTCGCCTACCCCCCGTTGTCGGAACTCAAATACAGCCCGGGTGTAGGAGTTGACTACTGGATATGGAGCCTGCAGATAGCGGGAATCGGAAGCCTTTTGTCGGGAATTAATTTCTTTACGACAATTATTAAAATGCGCGCGCCGGGAATGACCTTAATGAAAATGCCGATGTTTATCTGGAGCGTTTTGGGAAGCCTGGTTCTTATAATATTTGCTTTCCCGATACTCACGGCAACGCTTGGCATGCTTGCCTTGGACAGGACCCTGGGGATGCACTTTTTTACCTCAGGTTTCGGCGGAAATGTAATGATGTACGTAAACCTCATCTGGGCGTGGGGACACCCCGAGGTTTATATTTTGATTTTGCCCGCCTTCGGGATATTTTCCGAAGTTGTCCCGGTTTTTTCGCAAAAACGGCTTTTTGGCTACACTTCTATGGTCCTTGCGATAATTGCCATAACTATTTTGTCGTTTATCGTCTGGCTTCACCACTTCTTTACGATGGGAGCGGGAGCCGACGTTAACGCATTTTTCGGAATTATGACGATGATAATAGCAATCCCGACGGGAGTTAAGGTATTCAACTGGTTATTTACGATGTACGGGGGGAGAATCAGGTTTACCACCCCGATGCTTTGGT
Source organism: bacterium (assembly GCA_021785915.1). Classification (GTDB taxonomy): domain Bacteria; phylum Patescibacteriota; class Microgenomatia; order Levybacterales; family UBA12049; genus DAHWUP01. Next base: position 1,449 of record JAJYEF010000018.1, on the reverse strand, counting down.
TCTTGGGATTTGTCGTGACTTTTACAATCGGGGGCGCGGCCGGTGTTCTTATGGCCGTCCCCGCCATTGACTTCCAGGTCCACAACAGCCTGTTTTTGGTAGCGCATTTCCACACGATGATAGTTGGAGGGGTCGTGTTCGGATTTTTCGCCGGTATCACCTACTGGTTCCCCAAGATCTTCGGCTTTAAACTCAACGAAAGGCTTGGAAGATACGCTTTCTGGTGCTGGTTTGTCGGTTTTCTGACAGCTTTCCTGCCTCTTTATGTATTGGGGCTTATGGGAGCAACAAGAAGACTTGACCACTACTCGGCTTCAACCGGCTGGCAGGGTCTTTTTATCGTAGCCGGCATCGGCGCCGGGATCATTGCGCTTGGCGTATTTTTCCAGGTCCTGCAGCTTTTGGTCAGCATTAAAGACAGGGACAAAAACCGCGACACGACCGGCGACCCCTGGAACGGGAGGACGCTTGAATGGTCCACCCCGTCCCCCGCTCCTTTTTATAATTTCGCGGTCATCCCTGAGGTCTATGAAAGAGACGCATTCTGGGATATGAAACACCGCAAAAAAAATGAGAAAAAACATTACGAAGATATAACTTTGCCCAAGAATACTCCGATGGGAATGTTCATTGCGCTTGGCGCTTTTCTCTTCGGCTTTGGCATAATCTGGCACATGTGGTGGCTTGCAATTGTAGGTTTTATCGGAATAGTTATTCTTGCCGTAGCAAGGTCTTTGGAGGAAAACACCGAGTACACCGTACCAGCAATGGAGGTTGAAAGGCTTGAAAAAGAAAGGCTGGCAAAAAATGGATAAAGAAAATAAAAACCAGACCGTTTTAAATGTTGAAAGCTCCAAGAGCTACTTCGGTTTTTGGGTGTATATACTGACCGATTGCGTATTGTTTGCGTCGCTTTTTGCAACATATGCGGTTTTGCATATGAATACTTTCGGGGGGCCTTCGGCCGACCAGCTGTTTGACCCCAATTTCGTTTTGCTTGAGACCCTTTTTCTTTTGACAAGCAGCTTTACCGCTGGCCTTGGAATAATCTCTGCTTACAAACAGGACAAAAAATTAGTGCTCGCCTTTTTTATGCTGACTTTTTTGCTCGGGGCAAGCTTTGTCGGCCTTGAATTAAGCGAGTTTGCAAAGTTTATAAGCCGGGGCAACGGTTTTACGAGAAGCGGATTTTTGTCCTCTTACTTTACTCTTGTCGGGACCCACGGCCTGCACGTAACGGCTGGCTTATTATGGATGGGTATACTTTTGATTAGGATCAGAAGGCTCGGCCTAACGCCTAAAAATGTTAAAAGGCTTACCCTCTTAACTTTATTCTGGCATTTCCTGGACATAATCTGGATATTCATATTCACAATCGTTTACATGCTCGGGATGGTGATGGGATGAAAGACGAAAACTTAAAGGCAAAAAAAGAAACGGGTAACTTTA
>JAJYEF010000093.1 GCA_021785915.1 bacterium | reverse complement strand
CTCCGGCGATCACGACTAAAATTATAACAAGCATTACAGCAATTGCCTTGTAGGGAATTACCCAGAAGGATATCGTTTTTTCAAGAGAAACGTCCCTTGTGCCGTTGTCAAAAACCAAAATCAGGTTAGCCGTATATTTGCCAACTCTAAAGTTTGTAAGTTTGTTCCAGTTTATCTGTAGCTGGTAGACCGGTTTTCCGTTTTGGTCGAGCTTTGGTTTTCCGCCTTCCATGACGGGAACCTGGACCAGAAATCCGTCGCTCCAGGACGGCGTAAATACTCTTTTTGTGCCAGGGATTATGTTGCCGGCGTTTGGATTTACGTCAAGTGTCGCAATATTATTATTCGCGCCGTTTGAGATAAATATATTTCCATGGGGTTGTACCTGAATATTTCCCGAATTTGCAACTGTTACGTTAAAGTCAACCGGTAGATATTCATAAACCTGCTGGCTTGTCGAAAAGTTGGTGATTGTAGCATCGGCTTTTGCCCCGGCTTTTTTTACGTCCAGAAGTATTGGCACCGCAGCCGCGCCCGTTATGGCAGCGCCCGTTCTTCTTAGAGGAGAATTATTGTCCTGCGCAAAGGAAATCGCATAATAATAGCCGTAGGCGGCGGTTTTGGGAATTGTTATAGTAAAAGGAACGTCTGTCCATTCGAGCGGGTTTGCAACTATTGTATTTCCATTTGTGAAATGTACCCACGAAAGCGAATTGTCGTTTGCGGTACTTTTTAAAGTAAGATTACCGTTTGCATCGCCCGTCATTTGTTCAACCGTAATCTTAAGGGGAAGCGGGGAGGTCGTGTTGTTTCTTATCCTTACTTTGGCATTGACCGTATCGCCCGGGTTTGCGGTTAAATCAAAAAATACGGGTGAAACCGTAACGTCGAAATTGGCAGGAGTAGGAGTCTGGGCAAACGCAAGGGAAGCTGCAAAAAATCCCACTAAAACAATTAATGCAACGGGCAGAAGCAATAATTTTCTTCCGTACTTCATGTTAGAACGAACCTGCGGCAGTTATTGTTAAGGTATCGGTGTAGTCTGAAGCTGCTGCTTGGGTTGCAGAAATTTTGGCCCTTGCGTTTATAGTTACAGTATCCCCGGCAGTCGGCGCTGTGTTTGAAGCCATTTGTTCGTACAGTGTTGTGCTTACTCCTCCGGATGTAGCATTTCCACCATTGTAAGCCGTTGCGATGGCTGGAGAGCCTGTTCCTGAAACCGCGTCTATAACATAGCCTGTCGTAGTGGAAAGGTCATATACGTTTGGATAAGAACCTGTCGGAACAGATATGTCCGCATTCGCAGTTGTTGAATGAAGCGCGCCTAAGGTGGTTGTACCTTCGGTTCCTTTAAGCCAGCTTACCCAACCGTTTCTGGCATTTGTTCCTACAGTTTCTGTCACGTTGCCGGAAGATACGGCACTGGTTGACAGGGTCCCAAGATTAATTGAATTGGAGCTTAAAGAAAAAGTCATGGTTGCCGAAACCGAGGCATTAACAGTAATTAATTCACCGCCGGAGGATACGACCGACGTTGCATAATTAAGCGTGTCGGTATACGGATTGCCACCCTCTGTATTCAGTTGTCCGGTTTGGTCGTTCCCGGCAGATCCGACTGTCGAAGAAGCTCCCGCAAAGTTAAAGCAGTAAAAAGTGCCCGCCGTAAGAGCAGTGCCCGGAAAAACAACCGATTGTCCGATTACGGAAGTGGCCGTACCTATTCCGGGCCATGTCGTCGCAGCTCCTCCGCCGCTTGGATCGGTCGGCAAATTAGTCGTTGTTACTGTCCAGTTGGCTGCGGTTTGTGAAATTGTCCAGCCTACGGGAAATACTAAAACAACATTTGTTTGAGTAGTTAGCGTTGATTTAAGGCAAGCGGTTCCCGAAACCGCCGAGCCGGTTGAAAGCCTGTCAAATCTTACAAAACCTTCGGTTACGGTTGCATCGGCAAACTGTGGTTGTAAAAGCGGGTAGAGAACAAGAAGCAAAAGCGAGATGTTTAATAAAGCACTTAATAAAGTCCTCGGTTTTCTAAAATCGTTTATTTTAACCTTAGTTAGTCGCATCTTAAAATGTTTACTATATATAAGCAAACCATTTTTCACGGAGTTTGTCAAGTATTAATTCAGGCTTATTTGACAAGCTTTTAGAAAGATCCGGTCCCGATTAAAGTGAGTGTGTCGGTGTAGTCGTTGGCAGAGGGGGTTGTCGCACCGGCTTTTGCCTTGAGTTCGAAACTTGTCTGCCCGCCGGAAACAGGGTTATTACTTGAGTCCGAAAGCACCATTTTACTGGTGTTTATAACCCCTACGTTGTTGCCCGTGCCGTTATAAGGTGAATCGAATTCCATCGGTCCTCCCGTAGTTTGTGTTACGCTTGTGCCCTGTGCGCCGTAGCCTTCAATTGCTGTTGAGAGGTCGTTGGTGGAACTTGTGATTGTGTAATTTGCGGCATTTGTGCTTTTAAGTCCGTTGTTTGCGCCATATATATAAACCAGCCCTCCGTTTGTTGCATTCGTGCTGATAGTCGCGGTTATCTGGTCTTGTGAAGTCGCAACAGTCCCCGGTGTAATTGTTCCTATGCTAACCGAAAAGGGTGGGGATGTCTGGGTTGAAGTTTGTACATTAAACGTTAGGGTAGGATTTACCGTAGCGGCATTTGCCGTGGCGCTCCATGGTCCCTGCTGGAAAGTCCCTCTTTTTGCGGTTACTCTTGCGTAATAGGTTGTTCCCGGATTAAGTCCTACCAAGTCTATCCCGCTTGTACTTCCCCAGGACGTATAACTTTGAAAATAAATATTGGCACCAAGCGTGTTGTCGGCCTCTACATAAAAAACGTTTTGTGAAAAATCGGCGGAGCCGGAGGAAACTTGTACGGCAAAAACTGTATCGGCCGGATAATTTGCATTGTTTATAACAAGGTGAAGCTTATTGTAATAGTTTGCGGGATTTGTTAGGGTTGGCGCCGGTACATTCGGCTGCTCCGTATAGCTAAGGCCGGGTAGTGCTATATAAT
>JAJYEF010000017.1 GCA_021785915.1 bacterium | reverse complement strand
TAAATTGAATTTTAACATAATTTAATTTTATTTAACACGTGAAATAAGTTGTATCGTAGGTATTTATTGTTATTATAAAACATCGACGTAAATATAATTTTAGGCATATATTATAATGTGATGTTATTAAGTTTATATTAAATTCTACTTAACAATTTTATTAAGGGGTTGTGTGCTGCTGAGGAAAACCCTGAATTGGACTGTTGTGGGATAGCTGTCGCTTGCTTTCTGGCTATACATTAAAGCAACCTGTACATTTCCGTTTTCGTATTTTAAATAGCCATATATCCTGCCTAAAGTACTGTCTGCGGCAAGAGGTTGCAAAGTGTGTCCGTTCACCTTCAGTTCGTTCATCCAGCCGTTTTTGTATATTTTTGAATTATAGTATATATCAAAACTCTTAATCGCCGCCGCATATTCGGTATCTGAATTTACCGTTTTTGTAGCAACCCATTCTGTCCCGCTTAGAGCATGTGGATTATAGTCATAATAAAGTGCATTTTTTCCAAGTCCTTCGCTTGGCCCGGAATCTGCTTTGACAAAGGAAAAACCCGAAGGAAATCCCAAACTATTAGGGCTTATAAAGTTTGCAGACTGAGTAGAACCCGTCGACGAAGTATTATTGCCTGAAATTAACGTCTTGTCGTTTTTGGCGACAAAAAGTAAAACCGGAATTAAGATTAAAAAAAATATTAAAATTATAAGCAATATCTTGTTCATTTTGAGTGGACCTGAGAGGATTCGAACCTCTGACTTCTTCGATGTGAACGAAGCGCTCTACCGCTGAGCTACAAGTCCTATAACGCGTAATATACCACATAATAGCCTCATTGACAAAGGAAGCTTTGTTTGGGAAAATGAAGTATTGATGAAATACTTGCGAAAAATTTACCTTTTCCTCCTAGACACTGTCCAAACCTTCCTTATTGCAGCGGCAATTTTTCTGGTAATTTATGTTTTTCTCTTCAGACCTTTTGAGGTTAAAGGTGATTCTATGTTCCCAAACTTTCTTGACCAAGAATATGTATTAACAAATATCGTGGTGCTTGATTTTCAAAACCCCAGGCTTGGAGACGTAATAGTTTTTAAGGCGCCTCCCGAACCCAACAAAGATTACATTAAAAGGGTAATCGGTACCCCCGGAGATACCGTAAGGCTTTCCAATGGCAACGTTTACCTAAACGGTAAACTTCTTAACGAAAACAAATTTTTAAAACCCGACGTAAAAACCTATGGAGGACAATTTTTACCAAATGATAAAACAATCACGGTTCCGCCCAATGATTATTTTGTTATGGGAGATAACAGGGTCTACAGTTCGGACTCAAGAGACTGGGGTTTTGTAGGCAGATCCGCAATTATTGGGGAATCTTTTTTTGTTTACTGGCCGCTTAATAAAATGGGATTTATTAAAAACCCCTATTAAATGAGAGCTATTCTTTAGTAAGAAGTTCGTAGATTTGTTTAACTTTCGGCCCGGTTATGTCCACGTCCCCTTTTATGAATATCGAAATTTTTGCTTGGGTCCTTGACTGGGAAATCGCCACTTTATGCAGTCCGTGTTTTTGCTCAAGATTTTTCGCCATCTCGTCAAGCTCCGGAACCCAAAGCTTATGCACTTTGGATCGGGGCTCGCGCTTTTCAATTTCACCCTTTGCCTGCCTTGCCATTTCCTCGGTTTCCCTTACCGTGCTATTTTCCTTAAGAATCTTTTTAAATAGCTCGAGCATTAACTTTGAATCCCCAAGCGAAATGAGAGGCCTTACATGGCCTTCGGTTATAACCCCTGCGACTAATGCGTCTTTAATCGCATCCGGCAAAGACAAAAGCCTTATTGTATTTGAGATTGTCGGTGCGCTCTTACCTACTTTTCTTGCCACTTCATTAGTGCCCAGTCCGAACTCGTCTATTAATCTTTTGTATGCCTGAGCCCTCTCTATGGGGTTTAGGTCTTCCCTCTGGACATTTTCGACAATTGACATTTCAAGCATTCCCTGAGGCGTAGTCTCTTTTATAACAACGGGTACTTTTTCAAGACCGAGTATTTTGGCGGCTCTCCATCTTCGTTCGCCTGCAACGATCTGATAACCTGCCGGCGTTTTTGCAACAACAATAGGCTCAAGAATCCCCTGCTCCCTTATGGAATCTACCAACTCCTGCAACGACTCGGGAACAATTATACCCCTTGGCTGGAGAGGATTTGCCTGAAGAAGACTGATTTCAAGTTCAAATATTTTTTCCTGTTTATCCATTTATAACAACCGCGAATTAAGCGGCTAAAACTTCCACAAATTTTTTACCACGTAACGTTTTGAAAGAAACCTTTCCCTGTGCTAAAGAAAAAAGCGTAAAATCTTTCCCCATCGAAACATTTTTCCCCGGATAAAATTTTGTTCCCTTTTGCCTTACTATAATATTTCCTGCAGAAACATTTTGCCCGCCATAAACCTTCACGCCTAAACGCTTCGCTATAGAATCTCTGTTTCCTTTTACTGCTCCCTGTGCTTTTGTATGTGCCATACTTTCAGCCTTTCGTGAAAACTGCGTCTATTTTAACTTTACTTTTCACAATATGTCAAGATATCAAAGCCTATCAATTTAAAATGATGCTTTTGGGGCAAACTATCTAAACAATCTTTTCTATTCTAATCTTTGAATAATCAGCCCTAAACCCTGTTACTCTTCTATATCTTACTTTTGACTTAAATTTGGACACTCTTACTTTATCCCCTTTTATGTTTTCAATAAGAGATGCTTCAACTTTGCTGCCCGTTATATAGGGTTTTCCTATTTTTACCGATTTGTCCGATACCACCAAAAGCACATCTTCAAGAACGACTTTTCCGTTTTTTGAGTTTTTAAGCTTTTCTACGCTTAACACGTCTCCTTCGGAAACTCTATATTGTTTTCCCCCTGTTTTCACTACAGCGTATTTCATAAGCATAAATTATAACAAAAAACTTACTTTATTTCTAGCACCGTATCGTTTTTAAATGTTTTTCTGATTGAAGCAAGGAATCCTAAGAAAATAAAGTTTGACAAAAGCGAACTTCCCCCATACGACACGAACGGAAGTGTTACTCCGACAATCGGCAGAATACCTATGTTCATACCAATATTCACAAAAACCTGAACAAGGAAGACAAAAAAAACAATAACGCAATAGGTTTTGGCGAATTTATCGTCCAAATTATCGGAAGTTTTATAAATCCTATAAAGAAAATAACCAAAACAAATAAGGATAATCACCGCGCCCACAAAACCAAGCTGCTCCGAAATGGTTGCGAATATAAAATCCGTATGCCTTTCAGGCAAAAATTTAAGGCCGGATTGGGTCCCAAGCCCTAGTCCCTTACCGATTATCATTCCCGAGCCTACCGCAATTATCGACTGTATAACATTATACGAAGTTCCTAATGGGTCCTTGCCGGGATTAAAAAAAGTCAAAATCCTTTGCTTTTGATAATCATGCAAAAAGTTCCACAAAACCGGGATAGCCAGAAAAAACGGCAAAAAGGACGCAAGAAAATATTTCAATGAAAACCCAAAATAAAAAAGAGTTACCAATACGACCGAAACGTAAATCACCGCGTCTCCCAAATCGGGCTGGAGAAAAATAAGAAAGACTACCGGGGCCAGAAGAATAAGAACCTGGAAAAAAGAGTTAAAATCAAGTTTTTTTTTATCGACTATAAAACTTGCCAAGCTTATTGCCAAAAACGGTCTTAATATCTCGGAAAATTGCACTCTAAGCCCTAAAACCTCTATCCATCGAAGCGATCCCCTGCTTTCTATGCCTAAAAAAAAGACCAAGAGCAAAGCGACTATAGACAGTACGTATATCGGGAGGCTATATAGCCTTAAAACCTTATAATTAAAATGTGAGAAAAATAAAAAAGCAAAAATCGAAATAAAGACAAAAATTAACTGGTTTGTAAAATACGAACTGTCGATGCTAAAAAGTGTTACGAGACTGATAATTAAAACAATAAATACCGGAGTAAGTAATAACCAATCAATATTTAGGAAACTTCTATTCATCTTTTATAACATAGAATTTATCAGACTCAACGATTTCGCTTATTAAAGCTTTTCTTTTAATGTAGTCTTCATGCTCCCTTGGCCAAAAAGGGATATAAATTTTTACCTTTTCAAAGGGTTCGGTTTTTATCTTTTTACGTTCCTCCTGGACCTTTCTCACTATATCTCTTGCAAGCCCGAAATTTAAATCCAGGTTATCATCGCTGGTTCTGGCAAATACCGAGTATACTTCTTCTTTTTTTTCAAATTTTAGATCGTAAACGTTTATCTCATCCTTGACAATTTTTAAAACTTCCCCGGAAATTACCGATGGTCCCGAATAAGTCATCTGCTTTATTGGAATCCTTACTTTTATTTCAGATTGCTTCCTTAAAGAATGAGCCACCTCAACAAGCTGCCTTGCCCTTAACATTTCCTCCTCCAATTTTTCATCAATAAGCTTGGCATCAAAATCGGGCCAATCGGTAAGATGCACCGATTCGTCCTTAGTCAAATTCGTAAATATCGCTTCAGAAATAAAAGGCGTTAGCGGAGCCAGTAGTTTAGAAAGAATAACAAGTATAAAATACGAAGTTTCGTAAAAATTATCCTTATCTTTATTATCTTCTGCCGATAATCCGACCCTTTCCCTGCTTCTTCTTATGTACCAAAGCGAAAGGTCGCTTACAAAAGTCTCGATTTCCGTTGAGGCTTTTTGAACGTCATAATTAACCAGATATTCCGTAACAAGTTTTACCGTTCTGTTTATTCTTGAAATAATCCACTTATCGAGGACATTTTGAGGTTTAAGAATTGAACGAAGTGATGTAGCAGGTTTCCATTTGTCCAAAAGGGCGTATGTTACAAAAAAATTATACACATTCCAAAGTATTAAGTGGAATCTTCTCCTTGTCTCATCAGCAGTCCTAAAGCCAAATAAAAGATTTTGCTCGGGATTATGGATTACAAACATCCACCTCATTACATCGACTCCTATTTTATCCGCTCCTTCGTTAAATTCAATAGCATTACCCCAGGATTTATGCATCGGACGCCCGTCCTCTCCCAACATCGACGCAAAACCAAGCACCGTTTTAAACGGATTCTTTTTCTCAAGAACCGTCGACATTGCAATCATAGAATAAAACCAGTTTTTGAACTGTCCTGGAAAAGATTCCGTAATAAAATCTGCCGGAAACCACTCTTTCCAATACCTGCGGTTTGTAATATAGCTTAACTTTTTCGTCTTAGGGTCAACGTATGTTGAAAAAGGTACAATTCCCGCATCAAGCCAGACGTTTCCAACATCATTTATTCTGGAAACCAAAGCGCCACAATTTAAGCACTTAATTTTTATTTCATCTATATAAGGTTTGTGGGGAGAATGACCATCAAATTTATCCCATCCCTCAACTGCTCTTTTTTTAAGCTCGTCTTTTCCTCCGATTACCTCGAAATTCCCGCATTTTTGGCACTCAAAAATAGGAAGTGCCAATCCCCAATATCTGTTCTTTTTGCTTATAAGCCAATCGTGCATGTTGGAAAGCCAGTCGAGTTCCCGGTCAAGGCCGAATGACGGTCGCCAGTCTATCATTTTGGCGGTATCTTTCATTTGATCCCTCAACGTTTTTGCAGATCCCTTCTCCCGAAGATCCATTGCAATATACCATTCCTCTGTTACTTTCCAGACCAGCTCGGTTTTGCATCTCCAGCAAGAGGGATATCTGTGGGTATAATTTTCTATCTTAAATACCCAGGGTTTTCCTTTATCTGTTTCCTTTTGCAGATAATCAAGAATAACTTCCGGATGTTTTTTTGCGTTAAGACCCGACAGAAAATCAAGATCATCCATATAATCGGCGTTATCCTCTATAACGGGAACCATTGGAAGCCCGAGCTTTTTTCCGAGCCTGAAGTCTTCGGTCCCTGCGCTTACCGCAGTATGGACAAGACCTGTTCCTTCGGTTGTCGTTATCGGCATGATAAAAGGGTCTGTTGCAATTACCGTATGGAATAAGTCTTTGTTCTCCGAGGCAACTTTTTTGACCTTTGAAAGGCTATCAAACATACCCTGGTATCTTAGACCCACTAATTCTTTTCCTTTGACGGTTTTTTTAACTTTTGCATTTTCTCCAAGGAGTTCTTTTCTTTCTTTGGCAACCCAGTACCTGTGCCCATTTTCAGCCTCAACCAAAACATAATCCAATGTTTCATCTACCGCAACTGCAATATTCGCAGGGAGCGTCCACGGAGTCGTCGTCCAAACAAGAAGGTGCTCGTTTTCCCTATTCACTATCGGCAACGCAAAGTATATTGCCTTATGTGTAACTTCTTTGTAGTTTTCCGTAAGTATCTCGTGTTCCGAAATAGCGGTTTCGCACCTTGGACACCACGGAACGCTGTCAACACCTTTGTAAATCCAGCCGCGGTCATTGCAAGTTTTAAGGAAATGCCAGATCATGTAATTATTTTCGTCGGACATCGTATAGTACGAATTATCCCAGTCCATAAATTCGGCCAGTCTCTGACTTTGCTCTGCCTGAATTTTTGAATATTTAAGTACCCTTTCTTTACAAAGCTCGACAAACTTTGCGATACTTTTTTTCCTGTCTCCCGGAACTAGGTTTTCAATATCTTTTTTGTTTCTTATTCCCAATTCTTTTTCAACCTCTACCTCCACCCATAAGCCCTGGCAGTCAAAACCGTTCTGAAACCTTTGCCTGTAACCCCTCATGTTCCAAAACCTTTGCCACAAGTCTTTATAAGTTCTCCCCCATGCATGGTGAACTCCCATCGGGTTATTTGCCGTAATTGGTCCGTCTAAAAATGAATATCTTTTTTCAGATTTTTCGTTTTTTTTGAGGTATTTCTCAACAATCTTATCTTTTTTCCATTTTTCAAGAAGTTCAGCCTCAAGCTTGGGAAAATCTACTTCCGATGAAACGCTTGTAAAGCTTTCCTGAAGTTTTTTTGGAGTTTTATCCTTACTCATAACAAAAAATACACCCGTTTAAACGCACTAAACATAAAGATAATTTTAACTTAAATGCGGGGGGTATTCAATATGCCTTAATTCTTCCGATTAAAAAATTCGCATTTATAAATCAGAATCCTTTTTCAATATAAATATTTATAAAAATTTTGATAATGGCGAATGTCTTTTTATGTTACAAAGTACAATAATATTATAGGTACTTGAGCGAGAAAATCAACAAATGGAGAAATTTTAAATTAATGCAATATGTATTACATTTAAATTACGACAAGATCATATTGGCAGTTATATTTGTTATTTATGAATAATAGTTCTTCTAAATTTATTCCTCTATATATAATATATAGATATAGAAGAGCAGAACTTTGGAGAATTTTAGCCTCAAAATTTTCATTTTTATGTACCCGTCCGCAGGTACATTTTTTCCTTTTTTATATATGGCAATTTTGGGGTGAGATAATTAATTACAGTTTCCAACAACTGTGGAGATGTTTATGAAATGTCCGTTTTTGACTTCAAAGCTTATTTTTTTCTCAAGCTTGTCTAATGACTAAAGAACCTTAAAAATTATATTACAAATTTTGATAAATCTTCTTTCTTAAGCAAAGTTGATTCCGAACAAACACTTACCATTGCAACACTTGCTTTATGAGAAAAACCAATATATTCAACTATTTTCCCTTTTTCCTTAGTCTTTTTAATCGCCGGCTCTAAATCAGTATCTGATGAAACAATAATTATTCTATCTGCAATATTTTCATAAGCTGTTACCAACATATCTACTGCCAATTGCACATCAACACCCTTTTCGTGATAAGCCCCATTACTTTTTAACAAATATCCGAATTTATAGGTAACATTATGCTTCTTCAACTGACCTATAAGTTTTTGTTGCGCATTGAACAATTTTTCAGTTTTTGTTGAACCATCCTGCCTTATTCTTCCGACATAATAATAATTACCCATTATTTTATTTGAACGGGCAAGGAATTGAGAGAATTTACTAAAATCAAAAGAGAGAAGATTATTAAGGCCTAAATCTTTTAGTTTAAAATAGAAATTGCTTCCGTCAATCAATATTACGCATTTTTGTTTCACTACGACAGTCTATAATAAAAAATAAAGCCCTGCAAATGTCATAAGACCTCACAGGGCGATTTAGTAATAAATATACTAACAAATAAGATGAAGCTTGTCAAGTCAATAAATAAGTTTAGATTGATTTTACAACCTAAGCTAGTTTTTTTGACGGAGGAACGCGGGAATGTCCCATGTGTCGTCCTCGTCTTCCATTGGGGGCTCATCTGAAGGAATGGGGGGCTCATTAACCAAGGACGGTTCTGGCTGCTGCTGTGAATTCTCCATAACCCTGTTTACGGTGGGAGTCATAAATTCTTTAAGGGTCTGCCTTGTAGAGTCAAATCCCGTTGCGATAACAGTAATCTTGAGCTGGTCGTGCATACTGTCATCGATTGTTGCTCCGAAGATTATATTTGCATCGGGGTCAGCGGCAGAAGCAATAATTTTAGCCGCTTCGTCTACCTCGCTCATCGTAAGGTCGGGTCCTCCTATAATATTAAATAGTACTCCCCTTGCTCCGTCCATTGAAATTTCTAATAAGGGCGAAGCAACCGCCGACCTTGCCGCTGTCTGGGCCCTATTTTCGCCAACACCGGTTCCAATTCCCATAAGCGCAGATCCGGCGTTTGCCATAATAGTTCTAACGTCTGCAAAATCAACGTTTATAAGGCCCGGGAGCGTAATAAGGTCCGAAATGCCCTGCACGCCCTGGGTAAGAACCGAATCCGCTACTTTAAATGCCTCCAATAGCGAAAGCTTCTTATCAACTACATCCAAAATCCTTTGATTCGGAATAATAATTAATGTATCGACCTTATCCTTCAACTCTTCTATTCCGTCTTCAGCGGCAACCATTCTCCTTGTCCCCTCAAATGCAAACGGCTTGGTCACCACGGCAACGGTAAGTGCACCGACTTCTTTTGCTGCTCTTGCTATTACCGGCGTTGCTCCTGTTCCGGTTCCCCCGCCCATTCCTGCCGTTAGGAAAACCATGTCAGTTCCGTCCAGCAATTCTTTAACTTTATCGTAAGACTCTTCTGCAGCCTCCTGACCGATTTCGGGATTGCCTCCCGAACCTAAGCCTTTTGTCAGGTTTTCGCCGATTTGAAGTTTTGTTGCCGCTTGGTTTAGAAGGAGTGATTGGGCATCAGTGTTAACAGAAATAAAATCCACACCCTGAATAGTACTTTGCGAAATCATCGAATTAAGAGCATTTCCTCCTCCTCCACCTATGCCCATAACTCTGAGTTTGGCAAAATTGGTTGTCTGAGGTTTAATTAACATATTTGTATGGGCATACTAGCAAATACAAGTGAAATTTGCAAGTTGAAACTCAGGGCAGGAAAGATTTGATAAAGGATAGTGCCTTCGACAGAATTTTGTTGTTAAATTTAAGACCCGAAATGCTCGGAAGCGAAAAACCAAAAGGAAGAGAACTCTGGACATCTACTGTTCCGCCGTAAATTGCAAGACCTATTACCGTTGAAAATGAGGGGTTTTGTACCTCATCTATAATCCCCTTTATGTTTATCGGTGTCGCAACCCTAACCGGCATAGCAAGCATTCTCTTGGCTGCATCCGTAATACCAACCGTCCTTGCTCCTCCGCCCGTTATGACAATTCCCGACGGCGTTTGTCCTGCAAATCCGCTTTTTTTAATTTCTATTCCGATCATGGTAAAAAGCTCATTAAGCCTTGGCCTTACAATGCCATCTATAAGAGTCTTTTTCGAAACTTTTTTAAGATCCTCGGCAAGATTAAGACTTGATAGGTCGATTTCGTCGCTTGGGTGTTCTTCGGGTTTTTCCTCTACCCCTTCTTCGTTGATCCTTACCTGCTTTCTTGGAGGATTGGAGAGGAATAGCTTTATTTTTTCGGCAGACTCCAAAGAAATCCTTAAACCTATGGCCAAATCATTTGTTATATGCCTTGCGCCAATCGGAAGGACCGAAGAATATGAAACCGACCCGTCCACGTAAACCGAAATATCCGTTGTTCCGGCTCCTATATCAACCAATACAACCCCGAGTTCTTTTTCAGTATCGGAAAGAGTTGCAAGCGAGCTTGCATAACCGCTAAAAACGACCGCATCCAAATCTACTCCAACTTCCGAGAAAGCCTTTTCCATATTTTTAATTGAAACCGAATTTGCCGATACTATGTGCGTTTCTACTTCAAGTCTTACCCCCGTCATGCCAATCGGGTCTTTGATTCCTTCCTGCCCGTCCACTATATAACTCCTCGGCAACACATGGATTATTTCCCTACTCGAAGGAAGCGACACTGCTCTTGCGGCATCTAAAACTCTCGTAAGATCATTTTCCGTTATTTCTCCTTCAGGCCTTGCCACAGCAACAACTCCCCTCGAGTTTTGTGATTCAATATGACTTCCGCCTATTGAGGCTACTATATGCGATGCGCTGTAACCCGCCATTCTTTCAGCCGCCTCCAAAGCATTATTTATCGAAATTACAGCTTCGTCTATATCGACTATTTGCCCTTTTTTTATTCCGTTCGCCGGAGTTTCCGACACGCCTAGAACATTTACCTGTTCATCCACTTTTGCGATTAAGGCGACAATTTTGGAGGTTCCTATGTCTATAGCAACTACTATTTTACCGTCATTCATAAATTAAAATGATACAAAAGGGCGATTATACCTAAAATCCAAAATTCTAAGCTTCTTTCCTTCTATTGTAAGTCTAGAAAGCATTAATTGTAAAGAGGAAAGTTGCAGTTTGATATCTTTATTGGGGGCGATAATTGCAACACCCGAGTCCTTCAAATTTACGTTAAATGATCCATCTTGATTTTTTGTAACGCCGGTATACGAAATATTCAAACTATTAAGGCCGGTAATGATCTGATTTTGTATGTCTTTAGATGAATTTCCTGAATTCTGAGGTGTGGCCTGAGGAATCGGACTTAGATACATATTTTTGGAAGAATAAAAGTTCAGGTATAAATATTCGGAAACAAATACAACGGAAATAATAACCAACAAACCCATGACCGCAATTTTTGTTCTTCTTTTTAATTTTCTGTTTTTAGAAAGTCTTTTGTTATGTAACATTTCTCAATACGGCCACTATATCCTTTGCGGCATTTTCCGAGAGAACACTTCTTTTTATTCTATATGTGTTAATGTTTTTATACATCTCCAGAAGTGTTTCAGTAAATTTTTTGGGGGATAAAACATCCTCATTAAGATCCTCGGCCAGACCTAAACTTTTAATAAATTCTGCATTCTTAAGTTGTTCCTGGTGCTGTGCGAATGGAAGAGGAATTAAAAGTGCGGGCTTCTTAAGATAAATAAGTTCCGAGACTGTATTTATTCCCGACCTTCCTACAACGATTGTTGCCTTAGCCATCATTTTGGCCGCATCATCCGGATTTAAAAACTTGTACGGTTTGTATTTTAAAAAACTTCTGTTTTTCGATTCGTTCTTTTTTTTCATTAACTTTTCAAAATCACTATATTTTTGCGAAGCGCCAGTCTGATGAACTACCGTAAATTTCTGTAATAACTTTTCTATGGAGCATTCAACCAGAAAATTTATAAAATGGGAACCTGCGCTTCCGCCCGTAACATAAAGCAAATTCTTTTCTGGCTTTATCCTGCTCGCATTAATTACCTCTTCTCTTAAAGGGTTGCCTGTCAGTACAATTTTATCTTTAGGGAAATATTTTTCAGAAGATTTCCATGAGATACAAATTTTATCTGCAAAGCGTGAAAGCATTTTGTTGGAATAACCTGCGTCAAAAGTCTGTTCATGGATAACAAGAGGAACATTTAGAATTTTTCCGGTAATGCCTACGGGAATTGAAACATAACTTCCGAAAGCAAGGATTACGTCCGGTTTAACTTTTTTTATAATTTTATATGCGGAGAAAAAACCGGCAGGTAATTTTAAAAGCGATATGAGTGTATGTCTCGTAAACCTGCGCTGAAGTCTTGCGGTCGAAATTTCAAAAAAGGGGATGCCCATTTTTGTAATCTCCTGGTATTCCAAAGATATAGCTTTATCGCCTTCAAAAGTATATTTTCTTCCGGCGTAAAAAACTTTTTCGTCTTTAAGCTTCTCGATTACGGCTATTGCGGGAGAGATGTGTCCCCCGGTTATCAAGACTTTCATAAATTACCCTGTCTTGCGATGTTTAACAATATACCAACCGCAGATAAATCTATTATAAGAGCTGAACCCCCATATGAAATAAACGGAAGCGGAATACCGGTTAACGGAAGAAGCACTGTCTGCGCAGCAAGATTTACCAATATTTGTCCTGCAAGAAAAGCTATTATTCCCCCTCCCAATAGTTTTCCAAATAAATCCTTTGATGAACTCGCAATTTTGAATCCGCGCCATACTACCAAAACAAACACTAAAATTATAAAAACTGATCCGATGAATCCGAGCTCTTCCGCGATTATCGCGAAAATTGAGTCCGTAACGTTTTCGGGAAGATATGCATATTTTTGCAGAGAATTTCCCAAGCCTACCCCCGTAAGACCTCCTGATCCAAGCGCAATTAAAATTTGTTTAACATGATAAGAAGAAGAACTTATATCTTGCCCGGCATTTAAAAATGAAGTAAGTCTAGCAGCCCGATAAGGTTCAAGTTTTGCCAAAATAAACCCTAAAATTGCCGCAACCGGAACCAAAACAACAAAATAAATTGTTTTTGCTCCCGACAAAAAGTACATTACCATCGCTTCAAACATAATTATTCCAGCCGTTCCCAAATCAGGCTCCAGAACCACTAGCCCTATTATAAAAAAAACGAGCATTAAAAATTCCAAAAAACGCCCTTTTTCTTTATTCGAGAACCAGGCTGCCAAGTAGATCGCGAGTGCCGGCTTAACCAATTCAGATGGCTGTAATAAAAAAAGTCTTAAATCTATCCATCGTCTTGCACCTAAAAGCTTTACTCCTATTCCCGGTATAAAAACCAGACAAAGTAAGCCGATAGCCACAATTATTATGGGGATGGCCAAATTGTATAACTTGTGGTAATCAAATCTCGAAAAAAAACCGAGCCCTGCAAGCCCCAAAATTATCCAAAAAATCTGGTCTTTTACGTAATGGTATTTATCCCCGAAATCCCGGAAAGCAACGTATGACGAAGCGTCGTAAATCATAAAAAGACCAAAAAAAGTAAGAAATAAGACACAAAATAAAAGGACGAGATCAGTTTTTTTCATCATTTAATGAATGCGAGGTAAAGTCCTAAAATAGCAAATACCAATCCCAACCACCAGGCTCTGGTAACGGTTTTAGGTTCCGACCATCCTCTTTTAAGAAAGTAAAGATGCATCGGAGCAACCGGAAAAATTTTTCTGTTAAAATATTTCTTTCCTATAAGCTGCAGCAGTGAAGAACCCGCTTCCAAAACAAAAACCCCTCCTATAACGGCCATTGCCAGGGTTTTACCGGTTAGAAGTCCAATTATTGCCAAAGACGCGCCAAGCGCCATCGACCCTACGTCACCCAACCAAAGCCTTGCCTTATAAACGTTGAAATACAAAAATGCCATGACACTTCCCATCAGCAAAGAAATAAAAAGCCCCAAGCCTTTATCTACATTCGTGTAGGAAATCGCCAGAAAAGACACAAGGCTTATTAAAAGAAGCCCCGACGCAAGCCCGTCCAGGCCGTCGGCTATATTGAACGCATTGGTAAAGGATACTATGACAAAAACAGCAAATGGGATATACAAAAGCCCTATATCGGTTAATCCTATTCCCCTGATAAAGAGAAAATTGTAACCCAAATTTTGAAATAAAATTATTGCCGGAACTAAAGCCAAGACGCACTGTAACAAAAACTTGTACCTAAATCTCAATCCAAAAAATCCGTGTTTTTCCCCGTTATTTACAAGTTTTTTTATGTCATCATACAGCCCCAAAGCCCCAAAACTTATAAAAGTAAAAAGTATTACAAAAAGTTCCCAGACACTTATTGATAGATTAAGAACGCCAAAAGACCATAAAAATAAGGCTGATACAACGACGATTATAAGAATTCCGCCGCCAAAAGGTGTTCCGACTTTCCAAGCATTGAATTTATCAAAAAAAGGTGTAGGTTTGTTAAACAAATCGACCGTATGCTGTTCCTGCCTTCTTAACTTAATTTTGTATAAAAAATCAATAAAAGGCACTATCAAAACCAGGGTGATAAAAAGAGAGAGAAGGGTAAATCCCAAAAGCTGAGCCATGAAGTCAATTATAATACCATGGGGGGATATATTCAATAAAATTAAGTAGTGATTGCGATGTGCTTTTCTCTTATGAGTTTCTCTGCCTCTCGTAGCTCATCATGCGTGTTTACCCCCGCCATACCAAGTTTTCTACCCTCAGGGTCTCAATTTTCTCCTTATTCTTTATTCCCAAATCTATAAGGCTTGTAAGGTAATATTCACCTGTAACAGCACTCTTCTCAACTTTTTTAATATACTTTCTTAAAAAATCGGTATTAAATAGATAACATGCAGGGTTAACTTCTTCTATTCCTCTTTGTTTTGGGGTCGCGTCTTTTTCCTCAACGACCGCGGACAATTTTCCATTTTTATCCCTTACTATCCTTCCCAAACCTTTGGGATTATCAGTCTTGATAGTTAAAAAAGTAAATGAAGACGAATCTTTACAATGCTTGCCTATAAGTTCTCCTATAACTTCTTTTGTATAAAATGCCGAATCGTCTCCATTTAAGACTAATACCTCGTCTATGTCTTTGTTTAGTTTTTTAAGCGCTATCGCAACCGCATGTGCGGTTCCAAGCCTTTTCTTCTGTTCCGCAAAAATTACCCCTCCGTCCAAGATCTTTACTACCGAATCCTTCGCAAAACCTACCACGACAATAATCTCCTTAACTTTAATTTTCTTCAGGAGTTCAACAGTATGTAAAATCATCGGTTTATCCGCAAGAGGCATCGCAACCTTATTGATTCCTCTGGATTTCATCCTGGTTCCCTTACCTGCAGCGAGAATTATTGCTCCGATATTTTTTATAATTCGTCCTCCTTTGTACGGACTATGTTCGCCCCCAAAGATTT
>JAJYEF010000092.1 GCA_021785915.1 bacterium | reverse complement strand
ACTGCATATTACATTAAGTGTGTAGTATTTTTAAAATAAAGTCAAGATGGGCGGAGGGGGCGGGATTCGAACCCGCGATATCCTTACGGATATACCTGCTCTCCAAGCAAGCGCACTAGTCCGCTATGCGACCCCTCCGAGTACTGCGAGGAGGTTAGTGCCGCGACCGGCACGACCCCTCCATGAGGATAGTCTCCTTGTGAGGCGACCCCTCCACGGCGTAATTATATCAATTTTAAAGCCTCTTGCCACACCTTCTTATCAGAGGGAAAAGTCAGGCGGTCCAAGACCCTTGCTTTTTCAAGCCATTCTACATTTTCCATTTCAAAGTCATGGTCTTTTGTGTCGCCACTTACGTACTCCATTATAAAATAGTACACTCTCTTCTTGATTTTTTCTCCGCCAAATTCATACCAGTACTCAACGGGCGTCAACGGTCTTATGATCTTTCCCAAAATTCCCGTTTCCTCTTTTACTTCCCTTACCGCAGTTTCCTCCTTTGACTCGCCTTTTATATGGTCGCCGATAAGCCCTTTTGCAAAGACCCATCCGTGGTGTTGCGAGTGTTGGGAAACAAGGATCAAAGTTTTCCCGCCGCTTTTTTTGTAAACAACTCCCCCTGCGGAAAATTCAAATTTCATATTTATACCTCGACTCTTGAAAAAAGGAGGCTTCCTATCGAAAGAATGATCAACGATAAAACTATAAGTACTGTTAAATCAATGCCTAATCCAAAATGACTTTGTCCGGCAACGGCGGCTCTTACCGCATCGACACCGTAAGACAGGGGGTCGATTCCGGCTATGGTCTGCAGGAACTTAGGGACGCCGTTTAACGGGAAGAGTGCGCCCGACAGGAAAAATACCGGCTGGACGACAAAGTTCATGACAAGCTGAAACCCCTGCATGTCCTCAAAAAGCGAAGCGATCGCGATCCCAAGCGCCGTAAAAAACGTCGCGATTAAAAACATCGCTATAAGTGCGGCCGGAAATAGCGTCCAGGAGGAAACTTTTACTCCCAGAAGAAGCGTCAGGATAAACACGAACAGCCCTTGCATGAATGCAACGGTCGCCCCCCCCAGGGTTTTCCCGAGCATTATCTCGTACCTTGAAACCGGTGCGACCAGACTTTCCTTTAAAAACCCGAACTGCCTGTCCCAGATGACCTGGATCCCCGCAAAAATCCCCGTAAAAAGTATTCCCATCGAAACTACACCTGGTCCCAAGAATTCAAAATAATTGCCCTGTCCCGCGCGCTGAAAAACCGGGCCGAGTCCGAAACCCAGAGCCACTAAAAAAAGCAAAGGCTGTCCCATCGAGCCTGCGATCCTTGCCCTGGACCTGAAATATCTTATTAATTCTCTTTTCCAGAGTATATAAACTGCGTTCATATTTAAATTCTTCCTCTCGCCCTTACCCTGGTCCTTAACATATCGACTCCCGAAGCGTCCTCGTCCCTGATGCTTGAACCGGTAAGCTTCAAGAACGCTTCTTCCAAATCGGAGGTGCCCGTTTTTTTCTTCAGATCCTGCGGGGTGCCTTTGGTTATTATTTTCCCATGGTCCATAATTGCGATCGTCTGGGTATACCTGTCCGCCTCTTCGATATAATGCGTCGTAAAAAATACGGTGATATTTTCGGATCTGTTCAGCTTTTTAACGTAGTCCCAGATATGATTTCTGGTCTGCGGGTCAAGCCCCGATGTCGGCTCGTCCAAAAAAAGTATTTTAGGATGGTGCAAGAGACCCCGGGCAATTTCAAGCCTTCTTTTCATTCCGCCCGAAAAAGTCTTGACCAGATGGTCGCGCCTGTCCCAAAGCTCGACGTAGTTTAACAGTTCTTCCATCCGTTCTTTTCTTGTCTTCTTGTCTATTCCGTAAAGGACTGCATGGAATTCCATATTCTCTTTTGCCGTCAGTTCGTCGTCAAGGCTCGGGTCCTGGAAAACTATTCCGAAGGACTTCCTCGCTTTTTCCGCGTCACGGACAACGTCTACGCCATTAAGACTTATGCTTCCCGACGTTGGCGTAAGCAGGGTAGTGAGCATTTTTATCGTAGTAGTTTTGCCGGCGCCGTTTGGGCCGAGGAAAGCAAATATATCGCCTTTTTCCACGTCAAAAGAAACGTCGTTTACCGCTGTAAAGTCCTTAAATTTTCTCGTTAAATTTTTTACGGTTATAATATTCTCCATCGCAATTAATTATTATCTCAAAATCCTTCGGATTTTGAAAAAGAGCAATAGACCGAAATTGTATGCTCTGCAGAAAACAGGGCGGAATGCTCAAGTCTTATTGCGGTTCAAGCGGAGAGGGTGGGATTCGAACCCACGATAACATTGCTGTTATAAAGGTTTTCAAGACCTTCTCCTTAAACCGCTCGGACACCTCTCCTTTTTTGCAAATAATATTATAATTCAAATGCCTTATATTCACCATAGCGGCTTAATACCGGTTTGCTTAATAGGCTTCTTGACTTAATTTATTCAATAATCTAAAGTTAAATTATGGACTCCGCGAAAGAAAAAAAAGAGCACGAGAGACATTCCGAACATTCCCGGCATGTTCAACGCCCCGAACACGTCCGACACGAAGAGCCAGAGGAGCTCGCTGAACGCACCGGTAACGGCCATTTAACTCTTTTGGAATGGGAGGCTCCGGGAAGGCCATTTAAAAAAAGGACCAAGCAATATTATCTGACCGCACTTTTAATTACTCTTCTTGTTGAGATAATCCTTTTCCTTTTCTCGCAATATCTTTTGATGTTTGTGGTAGTAGCTTTACTTTTTGTAACTTTTGCACTTTCCTATATGCCCCCTAAAGACTTCCATTACCGGATTTCAACCGAGGGAATAATGATAGAGGACGGTTTTTTTATCTGGCCGGAGCTTTATGATTTCTATTTTAAAAAAGTCGAGGGGGTCAATACCCTACACGTAAGGACCCAGGATTTTTTCCCGGGCGAACTTATCTTAACCTTGGGACTTTTGGACAGGGAAGACGTAAAAGACGTTCTTATCGATTATCTTCCTTTCAGGGAATATGTAAAGCCGACTTTTACGGAAAAGTCAGCCGAATGGCTAGCCA
>JAJYEF010000091.1 GCA_021785915.1 bacterium | reverse complement strand
GAACATTCTGTATAGGTGTTCGTCCCAACCCAAATAGTATAAATTCCTTAGATTCGGGTATAAAAAATACTGAACATACCCCTCCAGAACAAACATGAATCCGGAAAGATACATAATATAAGAAATCTTTTTCCTAAAACTTTTATCGAAACCAAAAACAATAAAATATAAACACGAATAAAGTACCCAGCGCGCCAAATAAAGAAAAGAAACGATGAAACTTTGCGCATTCAGACTGGGCGAATTCAACAATAAAGACAATAAGGCTATTGCGGAAAAAATTAAAATGGGTTTTTTAAGATTTCCCTTAAAGGCATTCCGCTTGTTTTTAATAAATAATAATATCCAAGTCGCAACAGTTAAGATAAGAAGAACATCATTTAGCATTATTGCCACTCCGTTAGGAAATTGGAGCCTTCCGACTTCCGCTATCGGAAAAGAAAGAATAAAAAGGACAAATAACGCTTTTAGTAATACCATACCTTCCCTCCGTTTGAATAAAGTTTTACGTTTGTCAATCTATTATAGTAGACAAGCTTCCAATTTGAAAACCTCATGGGTAAATTTACGTTTTGAACGGCTATGTAATCAAAGTAGTCTCCCTTCTTCGCCCACGTTGAGTCTATATAAGGAAAATCAACGTAATAAAGATTATGGAATCCGTAAAGAAGGACCCTATCCGTTGGTCTTATGTTATTCTTAAAATAACCGTTGGTATCATAAAAATCGCCGAAAGAAAAATTTAAGTGCGCCGACAGAAATTCCGCTTTTGATTCTCGTCCCAAGATTACGGGCAAATACTTGTAATTTGCCAAAAAGCGGTATCCTATCGATGATAATGCTATTAATATCACAATTGCCAGAAAATATTTTTTCAACTGGTTTTTATTAATAAACGATATCGCGTAGGAAACCAATAATGAAAATGCGGGCAAATAAGGAAGGATAAACCTGCTTCCTCCGATCTCGGAATCAAAATACCATAAAAGTATTGATAGCATACAAAAAACAGTTACTACTTTCATCCTAAAATCGAACTTGAAAAAATATATAACAATCAGGGGAATTGAAATTGCGTATAAAGGATTTACAGGATCTTGAGAAAAAAGGAACAGCTTAAAAATATCGAGGATTGTATTTTTATAGTAAATCCCAAACTGCGGTTCAAAAAGAGGATAAAATGGGTTTCCCGTATTAACAAAAGCAAATATTGGCCAAGGCGATGCCACTACCGCTGAGATTATACCAAAACTTATAATGTTTTTAAGTACCTTTGAATATTTCTCCTTGCCGGCCAAACCCACAACAATAATTAAAATTACATAAATAACCATTAGGTTAAGGGAAACGAGTTTAGTAGCAACCGTAAGCCCCGATATTATTGCCGAAAAGATTAAGTACTTATGATTCTTTTTGGAAAGCCAAAGCAAAAACGCGTAAAGGGAAACGGTGGTAAAGAAAGTAGTTCCTAAATCAACATATGCCGCAATTGATTGCCAGCCAACTACAAGATTGGCATAAAAAATCAAAAGACTTATAAGAGCGTATTTTCTCTCTATAAATATCCTGGATGTTTTATATAAAATCAAGAGAGTTAAAATACCGAACATATAGTGTGCAAACTTTGCCAAAATTTCGTTACCAAAGGAAAGAGCGGCCACATAAATCATTTCTATATTTTTCGGTATGTCCGAATAGTATAAAAGTGAACCTCTTATATGGAATATTGCATGGTTTTCAAGGTATATTTTGGGAAGTGTCAGATGATACCAGAGAGCGTCAAAGGAAATTTCAGGTCCTAACACTCCGATAAGATTGATAATCGCCTGTAGAGCCAGGATAAAAAATAAAAATTTAGTAAATCTATCAAGCTTGGGCAAACTGAATGTTCCAAAACTTTTTCTTTTTGCAAAGATTACTATAAAAGCAAATAAAATAGTGAATATAATTACCGTGCTTTTATACAATAACCCCAGAAGTCCCAACAAAAATATAGAATACGAATAAATACCTAGTGCTAATGCAAGTTCAAACATATGTTATTTTTACAAAGAAGAAAATAGAAATAAAAACAAAGAATCAAAATGCTCCAGGCTACCAAACTTATTAAAATCACTTTTTTTTCCATAAAAGCCACAGCTTTCCACGAACGAGGAAGGAATGAAAACTCATTAATATGGCTACAATAAGTCCTTCAACTCCGTCCATAAATCCCATTCTTAAAAAGTAATTCTGCAAAAACTTCCCCTTTGGATAAAGAAGTATATCCTTACCCGAAACATTAATTTTTTCGTCGAACAACTCCTTTGCCCTTATAGTAGTATAAAAATTTATTTCTTTTAAAAATTCGTCTAGGGTCGGATGCGGATAGTGAATAATATAATTTTCAAGAATTTCGGTAGGCCCGTCCACAACCCAGGTCTCATGAACTTTTCCGTGCCAAATACCGGAATTTCTCTTTGCAAACCTTAAAAGCGAAACTTGTCCCGTTTCTCCGTGCATCAGCATTTTTCCCCACATTACGTCCCTTCTCGGAATGTAAAAACCGGCCGCTGAATGTCCTTTTTTATTAATAAGCAATGAATTAATTTCCTCTCTTAACTCTTTTGTGATTCTTTCGTCTGCGTCTACAAACAATATCCATTCCTTTGTTGTTTTGGAAAGAGCGAAATTGCGCTGGGAGGAAAAATCGCTTTTGAGTTCTCGCTTGAATACCTTAATCTTATTTTTGTAAGGCAAACTGTTTATTACCTCGATCGTCCTGTCTGTTGAGTAATCGTCTACAACGACTATCTCATCTGCCCATGAAACCGTATCAAGACAATCTATGATATTTTTTTCCTCATTTTGTATTATTAGCGCAACGGATATCATCTTATATTCACAATTCTTTTATATACAATTATTCCCGTGTTTTTCTCTTCTATTAAAATCTTTGTTTTTACGTTTTCTGAAGTTGGCGGATAACCTTTCCACCATAAAAGGTATTCGTAATTCATCGTAAAACTTATAAACTGGCTACCCTGCCCCTTGCCCAATAAATTATACGGTTGTCTCTTTGTCAGCGCGATTACCTTGTTAATA
>JAJYEF010000016.1 GCA_021785915.1 bacterium | reverse complement strand
TTGGTTGATTCTCATAAAGATAATTATGAAAATCCCAGAATTTTCCCTGTTCGTTAGCGCATTCTGCGGCATTTCCGGCAACAACAGAGGCCGGTCCTAGAAATTGATAGTGTCGGAAGTAAAATACTGCTTTTCCGCTGTCAATATAGTCTTTTTTTATCTGGGGTTCTGTATTTTTGAAGAACTGGTCACAGAAAGGGCATCTAAAATCACCGAATTCAACAATTTTAACTTTAGCATCTTTATTTCCGAGTGGAGGTAAGTGGCCTACGTCAACGTTTTGCCTTTGTCCGGGAGCTGCAGCTTGTGGCTGGTTAGGTTGAGCCGCTGTTTGCTGACTAGGAACCGTTGCAAGACTTCCGGTTTGGTTTTTTTCAAGATATTGGACTTTTGTGAATAAAACCCCTATTAAAAATGCGGCGATAATAAGTAAAACTACGAGAATTTGATTTGTTTTTATATTTCTTAATTTATTTAAGTCAACCGAAATTTTAGGCAGTTCCTTTTTGTTTGGCATATTACTACAAAGTGTAGTAGATAAATTTATGTCCTGTCAAGTGGCAAAAAATTTTTATCTTACGGGAGTATATGGATAAGACATATCGGATTTATAAATGAACCCTTCATTATTTTTACACTGGTTCATACATTTAGTATTCTCTGGACAAATCATTATGGCATCCTGGTTTTTTGCGTGAATCTCAGTAGCTTGAACCGGAATAACAATGCTTACGAAAATAAAACTTAAAGAAATTATGCTAATCAAAAAATCCATTATCTTTATTTTTGGATAAGTCGTCGTTTTGTCCAAAAGAGATTGAATTCTCACCTCCAGCGTACCCACACTCGATATTGAAGATATGTAAGAAGGCGAAACGGAGGAATTTTCCAAAAATATCTTCAAGACCTCAATTACCGGCCTTTTTGTACCAAGTCCTAGAACTGCTTGTTTATCAGCTTCTATCTCGCGTTCAATTTTGTAGCGGTTTAAAAAGGTTGGAATAAGAGGAAGAAAAGGGAAAAGAAGCTCCGGTAAGGATCCTATGAATAAAATCAGTGAATCCGCGCGCTCGAGGTGGTATTTTTCGTGAAGCAAAATTGCCTTAAGTTGTTTTGTGGTCATTATAGAGACTGTTTTTGAAGAAAGATATATATGGGGGTTTTTGATGCCTAAACAAAAGGCAAAAGGTTTCGTATCTTCAACAACTGACACTTTATTCTTAAGGCCTATTTTTTGTGCTAAAGATAATACCTTATTAACTCTTATTTCATTTTTAATTAAATGGTTCCTCATTCTTTTTATTTTTATAAAAGTCATAAAAACTTTAATTAAGAAAAAAAAGCTTATAAGTAAGATAAAAAGGGAAATAAAAAAGCTAAGCTCATGGGGAATTTTTATAGAATAAGAGTCTATTAAAAACTGGCAATAATAGACTGTGTGTATAAAAAATGCAGGCGTAAATTTATAAATTATCGAAATAATACTAATTCCCAAAAAAGACGTAATAAGCGAAAATATAAAAAGGTTTTTATTTATTTTTCTCATTTTCTTCTAACAGTTTAAGTAGATATTTGCGTTTTTCCGTAGGTAATTTTTCTATGCTTTCCGCAAAAGAAGCAACAGCTGTGTCACCGAATGAGTCAACGACTTTTTTCATGAAGTTCTTGACTACATTCGTTGTGTATAATTCTCTGGAGACTTTATAGGAATAAACATAACCCGATTTTGTAGTTTTTTTTGTAACCAGACCTTTATTGTAAAGCCGTTGCAAAATCGTGGCAATAGTCGTATAAGCAAGTTTATGTTTCTTTTCAAGCCTTAATAAAACATCTCTGACTGAACATTCATTATATTCCCAGACGATTTCCATTATTTTTTGCTCAAGTCCGCTCAATATTTTTTGTTTCATCTACTACATATTGTAGCACTCTTTAATAAAGAGTTTCTACTAATCCGGTGTACACTCTATCAGCTCTGTTTCTATGGTTGAGTGTTGAATTTTGGACTTTTCCCTGAGCTCTTGTTTAATTTGATTTATAATTTTCACGCTTTCTTCAACGTCGCAATCTTCAATAACGATATGGCAGGAAAGCGCGGCATAACGAGAAGATATAGCCCAAATATGCAAGTCGTCAACATTTTTTACTTTGGGAGAAGTCAAAATTATTGATTTTATTTCGTCAAACTTTATCCCCTCCGGAACTCCTTCAAATAAGATATGGGAAGCATCTTTTAGAACTCCGGCACCGCTTATAAGTAACATTATTCCAATAACAATACCTATAATTGGATCGAAAATTGTTTTAGAAGTAGCCAGAATAAGAACTCCTGCTGCCAAAGCTCCCACAGACGACAATGTATCAAAAAACATATTAATATAATTACTTCTGACGTTCAAATCATCCTTATCCTTTATAAACAAAAGGGCAATTGTCCCATTAACAATAATACCTATGAAAGCAACTAATGCCACTAAACCTCCTTCAACTGGTTTTGGATTTAATATCCTCTGATACGCTTCGTAAAATATATAAAAAGAAAGTACAACAAGAATTGCCGAATTTATAAATGCAGCAAAAATAGTGGCGCGCCCATATCCGTAAGTTTTTTCTGCGTTAGCTTCTCGTTTGGCGATTTTGTTAGCGGAAAGAGATATTAAAAGTGTCAACGAATCAGTTAGGTTGTGGCTGGCATCCGAAATAAGAGCTAGACTGCCGGACAAAAACCCAGCTATAAACTCAAGAATAGTTAACCCAGTATTAAGAACAAAGCCAAACTTAAGTTTGTTATCTAAACTTGAAGAATTCCGGATATCCCCCATACACCTATTTTATCTTTCACTTTTTTAAATATCAATTGGCAAGAGGGTTAAATTTTGGTTTTGAAGACACTCATTACTTCTTTAACGCTTTCTTCCTGCTTACCTTTTCTCATTGCGTCGGCAACACAGGTTTTTAGATGGTTCTCTAAAACTAAATTGCCTGTCTCTTTTAATCCGCTTTCTACAGCATTTATCTGGTGCATGACATCAATGCAGTATTCATCATTTTCAATCATCTTAATGACTTTTTCCAAGTGCCCTTTTGAAATTTTTAATCTATGATGTATTCTTTCCTTTGTATCTTTAGGTCTGTACATAATATCTCCCTTATAGGGATATAATTATTCTACAACAATAATATAGGTTTTGTCAATATAATTTCCAACTAAATGTCCTGTCAATTGCTCCTATTTTTGGTAGCAGTAGATTAACAGATTTTGCGTTTTTTGATAAGGGCGGGAATACGAGAACCCCGTTTGAATGGTGTCCTCCTTCGGGCCCGTTCCATGAAAGAGGAGAATATTTTTTGCCCTTATCGTCTGTAAGCACCGCAATTTTTGCCAAGTTATAGTTTAAATCCACTTGATGATTGTTAATACCAACTTCAAAAGAAGAATTTTGGGTTGAAGATAAAATTTTTGGAGTAACCTCAACTTCTATATTCCCTTGGCTGCTATTTTTTGTTTCATATGTTTTATTATTCAGGTTTAAACTTTGGTTTTGCGAGGATTTATTAGCTATAAAAATATAACCTGTAAATAAAATAAATACTAACAATAAAAAAATAAGATATTTTTTAACAAAAGAATTACTCATATGCTAATCTTAAGCGCCTTAGATTCTTTAACATATATAAAATTCCCAAAATATTAAAGGCAATACCTACCCCAAAAATCTGTACCTGGTACTGGGCAACAAAAGTGATAAGACCAGTTACCCCAAGTATTGGCAATAAGTTTACAACGTAATGAGAACAGCAGGATATCATGGCTGCGGTTGAGGTTGTTCCGGAAGTGGCTAATATCTTTCCTGATTGATTCTTTGCAAAGTTTTTAAGATAAGCATAAAGCCCCACTTGAATTCCAAACCCTGCCGCCAAAGTTGTTATGAAATACCAATAGGATGTAAATTGAGTTATGGCATAATTCCACCCAGAAACAAAGGTCAAAACCGCAAAATATATACCCATTAACACACTGAATGCTATTAAGCCGAAAATGAATGAATTTCCAATTCCTGTTATTTTCATGGCTAAAACTTGCTTATTTGTGTAATTAGATTATCATTCCCTATTGCCATGTTGGGATCGTCAAATACGTACCTTACTATTCCATTTTTGTCTATAACGACATAGGAATGACCGGGAAATTGGCCTCTGTGCATTGAAGAAGGCAAATTCAATACTCCATAAGTCTGGGAAACAGTCCTGCCCGTGTCGAAAAGTATTGTTGCTTTAGCTAGATTTGGCATTTGCTGCATAGCACTCTGCCAATCGTTTCTATTATCGTTTACTATTGTTAACGCAATTGTATCCCCGTTATTAAATCTGCTATCTGTCCCAAAAGCGGCAATTTGATTCCAGCAGGCCGGATAACACATTAACCCTTCGCTGAAAAACAAAACAACGTTTTTACCTTTAAGACTCTCTAGGGAATAGCTTTTCCCGTCATAGCTGGTAAGGTTAAAGTCCGGAGCCTTTTTACCGACAAGAGAATCAAAAAGCGTTGAGTCGGTAGGCTGAACTCCTCCGTGCATCGGATCTCCTGACTGGGCCTGTTGAATCCCCTGATTTGTAACAACATTGTTATTTGAATTCAGATTCTTAACAACCAGAATTGCCAAGACAAAAACGAAAGTCGCTACCACTAAAATAGCTGTTTGCTTGCTCAAATTAATTTTCACCTCCTTTATTTTTTATAACATCAACAAATTCTTTTATTGCTATTCTAACTATTAGAAGGAATATTCCGACAAAAACAAGAGCCCATACGGGCTGAGGAATTATTCTAGTAAAAACGCTTATCGAATCAACAAGTTTTGCCGTGAAGACATTAAGAGTTGCCTGATACGCTGCGTGAGTTGTAAGAGAATTTTCCTGTGAAAGAAATAATATTATTATTCCCAAGATAAAAAACATTAGGCCTGCAAAAAGATTAGAAAAGGGAAGAAAAATCTTTTGTCCTAAAAGTTTATAACTTACAACTTTTCTAAAAACAAAGAATTTTTGCGTAAAATTAATTTTGTCTAGAAATGCTGCTATTAAAAAAAGAGGAAGAACCATTCCTAAAACATAGGCAAGAACATACGCCACTCCCAAAAATACGGAACCGGGAAGAATGGATAAGGCCAGTACACCTGCCAAAACAGGTGCACAACAGACGGTAGCAAAAGCCGAAAAAATTCCAAGAATAAAAACAGAGGGAAAATCGTACCTTTTAAGCTGCGGGTGAACGGAAAAGGGAATACTGAACTGTCTTCCAAGCAAAAGACTAAGCCCTAAAAATATCAGAAAAATAGCCCCGATTGAATAAATAATATTGTGGTAGCTACTAAATAATGTTGATAGGGCGGTAACTCCAAGACCTAGAGGAATAAAAACGACCAAAAGTCCCAAAAAATAAACAAATGTCATTAAAAAAACTTTTGTTTTTTGTTTGAATATAGAAGCAAGATAAGTCGGCAAGAGTACGGTAATGCAGCAAGGCGCAAAAAGAGCAGCCACTCCTGCAAAAAACGCTGCAATAAAGGATGCACTAACCAAAAGGTTCATAATCTAATTATATCTCCTATCCCCCCATTGGGGATATCTATAACATTATCATCTAGATATTTTTGTGTCAAGAGCCAATTTAATCGGTGTTTTTCTCTGTCTTAACAGCAACCCTTACTTTGAGATTTTGCAGATTTTTGCATATCATTGACAAATATATCTTTGCAATTTTGAGAACAGAAGTAAAACTTATTACCTCCGTTTTTATAGTAAAATTGAGCTGTCTTTCCATCTATCTTCATCCCGCAAACGGGATCCCTAACTTTGTCATCATTTCCAAAACCAAACATAAGTAATCACCACCTTAATAGGGTTATGTATTTTTAGTCCAGTATAAATAGAGCCTACCAAAAAAATAGGATAACACCCAAATAAATACCCCAAAACTTATTGCCCCAAATACTACGGATGTTAGGGGAGCAGGGGATGCCGCTTTAACAGCTTCAAGATTCCAACCATGAAACCAACTCTGGGTGATAGAAAACACAAAATCCGGCACTGTGTAAACTAAAGCTGCACAAACCAAATACGCAATAACTGAAACAGCTGTTAAAGCATTTGCGAAAGATATCGGCTTCATATTATCGCCCCCTCTCTAAAACTAAAAGCTTTATGTTTATGCGCGGATAAAAAAATTTCATAACGTTATTCTTTTATATGTATCTTTGAGGATTTACTCTGAAATGTTCTTTACAGTTTTCCGAGCAAAAAAAGTAAGTTTTGCCGTCATATTCTAACTCAAAAATTTCTCTTCCTAACTTTAATTCCATTCCGCACACCGGATCAACTATCCAAGTTTCTTCCTCAAAGTGATATCCGCTTTTGCTTTGCTCGTTTGTTTTTAGATACTGCATATAAAATTCACCCCCTTTATTATTAATTAAACAGTTACGAGATCTTTTTCGGATCTGTTAAGTAAAACCGCATTGGTAGCAACAATAATTGATGAAACACTCATTAAAAGCGCAGAGATTTCTGGCCTTAGAGAAATTCTGAAAGCCGGATACAAGATTCCTGCTGCAACGGGAATTGCCAGAAGGTTATAAATCGAAGCCCAGAAAAGATTCTGTTTCATTTTCCTAACGGTTGCTTTGGAAAGCCTGATCGCCCTTATGATATCCGCGGGGTCTGATTTCATTAAGACAACTTTGGCGGTTTCTAAGGCAACGTCTGTTCCGGCTCCAATGGCAATTCCTATATCTGCTTGTGCAAGAGCGGGTGCGTCATTTACACCGTCGCCGACCATTGCGGTAAATTTCCCTTCGTTTTGAAGTTTTTTTACATATTTTTCCTTGTCCTCGGGCAAAACTTCTGCAAAAACGCGGCTTATTCCAACTTCTTTTCCTATTCTTTCGGCAGTTTTTTTGTTATCGCCTGTTATCATAGCGACTTCAAGACCCAACTCTTTCATTTTCTTTACTGCTTGTTTTGCAGTAGGCTTAATAGGATCTTCGACTCCAACAACTCCAGACATTTTTCCATCTACTGCAAGAATCATAATGGTTTTCCCATCTAAAAGAAGGCCATCGGCCTGTTTTTGAATGGATGAGATATTAATCTTCCTGTCATTCATAAGCTTTACTGTTCCAACCAACACATTTTTTCCTAAAACCCTTGTCTCCACGCCGTGACCTGCGATATTTTGGAATTTTTCAGTGTCTTGAGCAAATTTGATTTTTCTTTTTTCGACTTCGTCCAAAATAGCTTTGCTTAAAGGATGCGATGATTTTGCTTCGGCTGCTGCAATCAAACTCAAGACTTCATTTTCCGAAAATCCGTTTACGGTAAGTACGTCTGTTACTTTGGGCTTTCCCTCCGTTAACGTTCCTGTTTTGTCCAAAACTATAGCCTGTATTTTTGAGGTTTGCTCCAATGTCGGCGCGTCCTTAATTAAAATATTATGTTTTGCGCCAAGACCGGTCCCAACTGCAACCGCAGTGGGGGTTGCAAGGCCCAAGGCATCGGGGCAGGCAATAACAACCGTTGAAATAGCAAAAGTAAGAGCAAATAAAATAGGCTGCCCCAAAATTAAGAACCAAACGGCAAAAGTTAAAAGTCCTCCTCCGACGGCTACAATTACCAGGTATTTAGCAAACCTGTCCGCAAGCTTTTGTCCGGGAGCTTTGGAATTTTGTGCCGTCTCGACCATTTTGACAATTTGCGCCAAAGCAGTATCTTGCCCTACTTTAGTTGCTTTGAATTTGACCGAACCGGACTGGTTAATTGAACCCCCGATTACTTTATCCCCTATTTTTTTGGGAACAGGAAGGGATTCGCCGGTAAGCATTGCTTCATCAATTGCGGTTTCACCTTCTAAAATTTGTCCGTCTACCGGAATTTTATCTCCCGGCTTTAAGATTAAAATATCTCCTACTTTAACTTCCGATGTAGAAACCAGCTCTTCTTTTCCATTTCTAATCAACCTTGCCTGAGGAGGAGTCAAATTAAATAAGGCCTGTAGAGCATCCGTTGTGCCTCTTCTTGATTTCATTTCCATCCAATGCCCAAAGAGTACAAAAGTGATAAGAAGAGCTGCGGCCTCGTAGTATGAATCCGAACTTCCGATAAGCGTTAAAATAACGCTAAAAGCATAAGCCGCAGTAATTCCAACAGCAATTAAAACAGCCATATTAAGCGTTTTTTCCTGCAGCGCTTTATATGTGGAATATAAAAATATCCATCCGGAGTAGAAAAAAACAGGAGTTGTTAAAAAGAATGACAGCCAGGGAACCGGAATAGGAGCCGGAAGATGAATACCTAAAACTTTTACTCCCAAAGGAGAGTAGGCAATTATTGGAATAGAGAGAATTAACGCAAAGAAAAATTTCTGCCGAATGTCAATTTCCATAAGTCTTGCCATTTCTCTTCCGGCAAGACCTGTATGGTCCATCCCCATTGTCATAGTCATGCTCATTTTGAATTTTTCCCAAAAAGACATTTTTTCCGTAGGCTTCATGGTATGACCGCCATAGCCCATTTGATTGTGCTCTATTTTTCCTTCGGCCATTTGCATCTTCTTTTCAACAAGTCTCATACCGCACTTAGGACATGTACCGGCAATTTCATCTCTAACTTCCGGATGCATTGGACAAGTATAAATTTTAGATTCCATTGTTTTCTCCATCTTACCTTCTCTTATTATATTAATTTACGAATAGCATCTCTATTATGGGTAACTTTTCTGTTATTCATAAATATTAACATGAAAATACAAAATAAAAATATTATGCCCAAAAGGGGCATGTGGTCAAATGTAACAATCAATAGATATAAAGTAAAAATTATTGCTACTGCCAGAAAGATTGTTTTTAGATAATTCTCTATCATAAGTATTTCACAAAATAGCTTCAACTTATATCCCTTATGGGGGGATATAGATAATGTACAGTGCTTTCTACTTAATGTCAATACCCAAAATTAGATTGGCAAAATTTACCTTGACAAACGAGAAGCCATGCTATATGATATTTACATATATGTGTAGGACTTGTGGTTGTTCTTTTAGGTCAAGAGATTTCGGCAACATAGAACGTTTTGTGGAACCGTGTATTCTACTTCTGTTATCGCAAAAACCTTCACACGGGTATATCCTGATGGAAGAGTTGGAACACAAGTGTGGTGAAAAGGTGGACATTGGAAACTTATACCGGACACTTCGCAGGATGGAGATGGATGGCTGGGTGAAGTCTGATTGGAGCAAGAACGAGTCCGGCCCAGACAGAAGGACTTACACAATCACCCAAGAAGGTATGGACTTCCTCAAGTCAGCGGTGTTATCCCTCGCATATACAGATAAACTTATTCATAGGTTTTTGGAAGGGTATAAAAGAAATTCTCAAAATAAAACAGAAAGGGGGGGTGAAAGAACATGATGGGTATGCCTATGATGAAAAGCTGCATAAAGGAGGTGTTCGCAAACCTACCTGTTGATGATGCAAAAAAGCTTGCTAAGGAGATGCTGACAGCTTTTGCAGAAGAATTGAAAACGGTCTGATGGTATTAGTCTTTAAGAAAGAGTAAACTATGAATTTTGACTACACAGTAACAACAGAAAGGTCATTTGACGAAGCAGTAGCGGCAGTTGAAAAGGAAACGAGGACTGCGGGCTTCAAGGTGCTTCATATCCATGACGTTACTGCTACTTTGAAAGAGAAGAATTTTGAGATTGAGCCATTCAAAATAATCGAGATTTGCAACGCCAAAAGTGCTTATACAGTGCTCAAGGCTGATATAAGAATTGGTCTTTGTCTTCCCTGTAAGATAAATGTCTATCAAAAAGGTGGAAAAATCTATATTTCAGGTATGAGGCCAATTGTTTTGCCTCAATTTTTTCCTCAAGCAGATCTTGACAGTCTTCCCACAGAGGTTGACACGATAACAAGAGAGATTATTGATAGGAGTAGATAAGATATGAAGCGATTATTTATCCTTTTATTATTACTTATAACCTTGGCAACCACACCCTCTTTGGCCTTTGCTCAGGGGATGATGGGCTATCCAAACTCTTCCACAAACATCAGCAGCTCTGATATAAAAACCCAGCAACAAGAGGAAAAAGAGGGAAAAGATTTCTTGGATAAATTAAAAAATAAAACGATTACCTGCCAAAGTCTGAAAGATAACGACTTTGAGAAAATCGGTGAATATTTTATGGGCCAAGCAATCGGAGACACATCTCGACATATCGCGATGAATAATATGATGAAAGCCATGATGGGTGAGTCTGGTGAGGAACAAATGCATGTTGCTTGGGGTAAAAGTGGTAGTGGTTGCGATACTTCCTCACAAGGCACTGGTTTTTTGTCAATGATGGGCATGATGCAAATGATGGGAGGAGGTGGTAATCCTATGATGGGTTATGGCGGTTGGAATAATATGATGGGAGGCTGGAATGGTTTTGGTGTCTTGGGGTGGTTGCCAATGCTGTTTTTTTGGATACTTATTATTCTTGGAGTCATTGCATTACTCCGTTATCTTGGGCAATCCAGAAAACACGAGGGCGACAAAACACCGCTCGAAATGCTAAAAGAGCGATACGCTAAAGGTGAAATTAACAAAAAGGAGTTTGAAGAAATGAAAAAGGATTTACGGTAGTTGTTAAGCTATAAAGATAAACAGAACTACATTTGTAAACAATATCAAAACAATAAACAAATTAACTAGGTTATTATGCTCCGCAACTTCCTCCGCCCTGAAGCGCAGGCCAGGCAAGATTGCCTACTTTTTGCGTTATTACCTGGGAGCCGCTGGCGCTTGAATAAGTTTTAGAGAGAATTTCTTTTGCACTGACTTTACTATAATCTTTCCCGTTTTGCTGAAAATAATAAGCTGTATTTAGATAAGTCTGTGGAAACCAATAAGTATTAAAAGCAAGAACCGCTTTGTAAATATCGTTGTCTGAAAAGTTTTGCGAAACCATAAGTTCAATAAGCCCTAAGGCTGCCATGCCGTGATTGCAATCCGGAAAAGAAGTCGGGTTATCGCAACAAGGGCGGTAAATTCCCGAAGCTATATCTTTTACTCTTTGTGTCTGTGCGTCCGTTAGCGGAATATAGTCATACTTGGCGTAAATCTGCATGGGGTTCTTGGCTCCGATTGTCCAGCCGCCGGTTGAAGCAAAGTTGGCAGTTTGCCCTCCCTCAACCATAGGACCTTCTTCCAGAATTTGAGTTTTATTGGCAAGTCCCAAACCCCATAAGACATCAACCCAAAACTGTGCGTTTTGCGGAGTCAATTCGATTTGACTCTGATCGCTAGATAAATATTTGTCAAGATCTTGAGGCAGGCTGTCTTTTCCCGTAACAGCCTTAGTAAATTTTTGCTTGTCGATAACCCCGTCCGCAATCATTCTTTGTCCCAAATTTCCCCACTTTATTTTAAAAGTGTAACTCTTTTTAATTACCTCATTCTGTATTTTTGTAAGCTCTGCCTGATTTCCGCTTTGCTGCTGAACTGCGGCTTGCTGAGTAGGAGCCGGTGTCTGGGTCTGAGCTAACTTTGCAGTTCTTAATTGGTTAGCTAAAAAACCAACCAAGAAAGCGGCTATTATAAAAAGAAGAACTAAAACGTAATTTAAATTTATAGTTTTTAAATTAAATAATTCCTTTGCGTCCTTAGCAACTGTTAATAAGTCCTGTTTTAATTTAATGCTTTTATTTTTATTAGCCATGTGCTATTTTAAAGGTTATCCCTGTTGGGGGGATATAATAATTAAGATATAACAGTTTGTTATTTTTTGTCAAGTAGGAAAAATAAGTCGAGTAAGTATATGAAAAAAAATATTACTTTATTTTTATTAAGTTTTATCTTTTTGATTACAATATTTTCCCTAAGTTTATCGTTTGTTTTTGGGCAGACCCCTACGCCTCAATCACAGACTGACCAAACTCAAAAGATCCAAGACTTACAGCAGAAAATAAACGATACCCAAAATAAGATTAATGATCTTCAGGGACAGGAAAAAACCCTATCATCACAAATATCAATAATGGATAACCAGATAAAATTAACCGGGTATCAAATTGAAGCGACAAAAGAACAAATAATAAGTATTGCTTTAGATATTGATACTGCTAGCAAGAAAATATCAAGCTTGCAGAATACTTTAGATAAATCCGTATCCGTTCTCGTAAACAGGATTGTAGTAACATACGAAGTCGGAACCATCCAACCTCTTCAAATCTTACTTACATCTGGGAATGCTTCGGATTTCTTTAGTAGACTCAATTACCTAAAAATCGCCCAAGCTCACGACAAGAAACTTGTTTACGATACGCAGCAGGCAAAAGTTGATTACGTAAATCAAAAGTCAATTCTTGAAGACAAGAAAAAACAAACAGAACTTTTACAAAAAAAACTACAAGCCTATACCGACCAACTTAACCAGGAAAAACAGGCAAAGCAGGATCTACTGGCAACTACTAAAAATTCCGAAAGCGTATACCAACAGCTCCTTTCCGAATATATGCAGGAGTTAAAAGGAACACAACAGGCAGCAAATATTCTTGTCTCCACCGAACCTCGTCATGTGAATAAAGGCGACCCGATAGGACTTATGGGAAACACGGGTTATTCTACCGGCGCCCATCTTCATTTTGGAGTTTATGATATTACTTCTCTTTCGCAATACGTTTACTATTCTAATTACGAAAATCCCGCA
Source organism: bacterium (assembly GCA_021785915.1). Taxonomy (GTDB): domain Bacteria; phylum Patescibacteriota; class Microgenomatia; order Levybacterales; family UBA12049; genus DAHWUP01. The sequence continues at coordinate 2,839 of JAJYEF010000016.1, read as the reverse complement.
AATGTATTAACCTCAACCGGGGTGGATTGGGAAACAGGTTGCGGGAATGACCCGTCCGGAATAACAACCACCGGTACCGGTAATTTTGCATGGCCCATGAGTACAAATAACCTTAAAATATCACAAGGTTTTGGACAAACATGCTACAGTAAGAATTATTATGGTAGAAAAGACCATCCCGCTTTTGATATGTATAACAACGGCGATATTGTTGTCAGAGCTGCTGAAGAGGGGGAAGCGTATTTTTGCCGAAACTGTACGGGAGACGGAGCAAATGGAGTTTTTATATTTCATCCCAATGGCAAAATGACGCTTTATTGGCACTTACAATAGTAGACTTTTGACAGAACTATTACAGCAAGGATAAGCCTCTAGAAAATTTTTTTCCATTCACTATATAAACTAAACCTGCCATTAGTCCGATGAAAATAAATATTATTCCTGCCAAAGATATAGTCTCCGAAAAGAATTTTCCCTTAAAAAAAGGAAAAGCAACTAAAAGTATCCCAAGATTTATAAAAAGCAGTAAATTATCGGTAAAGCCGGAATTCTTTTTAACTAACATATAGTTCAAAAAAGCTAAAAAGAAGATAAATAATCCAATAATCCATATGGCTTCGTGATATCTCCACAATAAAACTAACGGGGTTGCAGCTAAAGAAACGCCGATCAAGGGTATAACTCCCGAAGTGGCCACACATGTTGTCTGACAAACAGTACTACCTGTAGTACCGGCAAGTCCAAAAATAGACAGAAACGACGACATAAACGTGCTTATTTTAATTCGTAAAGCCGAAAGCTTTTTCATAATAAGGCTAGTTTGGGGTATTTTCGGGACCTGCTCCTCTAAAAGCATTTATAAAAGAGTTAACTCTATCCATCGTTGCTGCTGTTGTATTAAATTTATCAATTCTTCCCCAAGCAGTCAAGGCAAAATTTGCATCCAGAACAGGACGTGGAATAAGTATTAATTTCCAGGAGTCGCTATCTACTTTTTGTTTCAATTGATTTACAAAAGACAAACATGCATTTTTATTTTTCCCAAAATCACAATTGTAGGAAATAATAACATATCCGTGCTCCAAACTGTGAATAAGGTAACCGTCGGGAATAGGGCTATTATAAACTCCTCCGTTTTGCGGAGTCGCATAATGATCCCCTGATGTCGGAGGATTAGAGTTATAAGTAACCTTTGTTCCTACAGGAACGTGGGCTCTTCCCAATACCGCAACAGCCTGACCAGGCAATGGCTTAGATGAGTTTACTACAAGAAAAGCTCCGCCCAAAGTCAAAAACAATAAAACTGCCAAAACGCTTACCGATTTTATAATTTTTCTTTTTCTTTTTTCAGAAACTTTTTTTAATCTTTCCTGATCCTTAAAATACTGTCTTCTTTCTTTTTTCGTAAAATACTGTACCGAAGTATCTGTATCCATAATATATCCCCCTAGGGGGATATAAATAATTTAACTTATATATTTTTCCTTGTCAAGTCCTTGTCCTGGACAGCCCTAGTACCAGTTTTCAGATATTTCTTTGTTTGTCAACAGCTATTCTCCTTTATAGCCTTGACAATTAACTTGACAATTAACTTGACAATTTGTATAATAAAATCATGTTAAATCCCAAATTTAGCCTCACTTCCAAACTTCTGACAAATTTAACTGAAATTGAACGTTTCTATGGACAACTTGAGGGAATAAGAATACCAAAGCAGCTGGAACTTAACCTAGAAAGAACAAACCTGATAGAATCTTCCTATGCGTCAAACAGTATTGAAGGGAATCCTTTATCTGTTGGAGAAGTAACAAACTTACTTCTAAGCGACCGCGTACCGACAAACAGAAGCGAAAAAGAAGTTGTTAATTATTTTTCAATTCTTAAAAGCCTTGAAAGCAGAAAAAATGAAGCATTCAATCTTAGTTTAATACTTGATATTCATAAACAACTTTTGGATGGCGTGAATGATGACATAAAAGGACAAATACGAAACGTGCCTATAATTGTTGGCAAGAGGCAACCTGACCAAATAATTATCAAACATAATCCTCCCTATCATGATAAAGAACGTATTAAAACCGCATTAGATGGACTAACTGAATGGTTAAAGAATACTGACACCTCTCCAATTTTAAAAGCAGGAATATTCCATCATCAGTTTGTCTATCTTCATCCATTTGAAGACGGAAACGGAAGAATTTGCAGGCTTTTAACAGCGCTGATTCTACTTTCGGCAAATTATCAAATAAACAAATACTTTGTACTGGATGATTATTATGACGTTGATAGAACCCTTTATTCGGATTCTTTACATAGTGCTGATAAAGGTGACAAAACCAGTTGGCTTGAGTATTTCACAGACGGAGTTAAATACTCCCTTCAAAGTGCTTTAGGAAGGGTTCAGGAAGGCATAACAAAACTAACGCTTGATATAAGACCCTCCCCAAGAGAGCAACAGGTTTTAGAAATTGTCAGACAATATAAAGAAATAACATCTTCGGATTTGGTGAAAGAATTAAAGATAACCAGACAACAAGCATTCAACCTGCTTAAATCACTTTCAGAAAAAGGTTTCTTGGATAAAAAGGGTACTACAAAAAATAGCTTTTACGTATTAAAGTAGTCTCTTAAAATCTATACACTCTCAAATTACATATAATCAGAAAAAATATTTCTCCCCTTGACATATTCTACTTATTTTCGTATATTATTGGAAATAAATTTGTAATTGTAGGCAACTGTCCGAAAGGGCAGTTTTTTGTACGAAAGGGGGTGTGAGTATGAAAAAAGCTTATATTTTGCCGATAGTTTTCTTAACCTCGCTTCTAAGCGTTTCCCC
>JAJYEF010000015.1 GCA_021785915.1 bacterium | reverse complement strand
GTCACAATCTTGACCATGTTATATTTTTCTCGATTTTATTCATAGCGATTTTAATACTTGGGGGAGGAGCAATACTCTAGATGGTAGAAAAATTTAAAAAACATATTGGATATTACATAGTACTTTTCTTGATTTTCGGATTAGGGCTTCTTGTAACCTTGATGGCTTCTCCAAACTCCAAATTGCAAATATTTACAATATCTTTAACTATTATTCTCTATGTTTTATGGGGGATCTTTCATCATTTCATAAATCATGAATTAACAAACAAAATTATGATAGAATATATTCTGATCGGCTCTCTGGGACTATCTATATTGTTTTTTATAATGGAGGGCGGGGGATTATGAAAGGTATAATTCTTGCAGGCGGTCTTGCAACAAGACTTCGTCCGCTGACATTAGTAACAAACAAGCATTTGCTACCGGTTTACAATAAGCCGATGATTTATTATCCTATTGAAGCGCTCGCTAAGGCAGGGGTAAAAGAAATCCTTCTTACCAGTTCCCCCGACCATGCAGGACATTTTGCCAATCTTTTAAAAGCGGGGGAGGATTTTGGCGTAAAACTATACTATGCCGTACAAAAAAACCCTAAAGGAGGAATAGCGGATGCTATGTTTTTGGCGGAAGAGTTTGCTAAGGGTCAACGGATAGTCGTAGTTTTAGGCGATAATATTTTTAATTTTGATTTAAAATCCGCGATAAAGGAATTTGAAGCAATGGACAAAGGCGCAATAGTTTTCGGAGTCAAGATGCCTACTCAGTCCCAGCAATACGGAGTAATAGAAAGGGATGAAAACGGGAATGTAATTTCAATTGAGGAAAAGCCCGAAAAGCCCAAGTCCGATATTGCCCAAACAGGAATTTATATGTACGACGAAAGGGTTTTTGAGTTTATAAGAAAACTCAAGCCTTCGGACCGGGAAGAACTGGAAGTTACCGACTTAAATAACTTTTACGTACAAGAAGGGAGTTTGAAGTGTCATTTAATAAATTGGTGGATTGACGCGGGCACTTCCCATGACGAACTTTTGCGCGCCAATAACCTGGTTGCGGAAAAAGTAAAAAACGGAGAGCTTAAATAGATGAAACTTTTAGTAACCGGAGGAGCCGGATTCATAGGCTCAAACTTCGTATTGTATTGGCTTAAAAATCATCCTCAGGATAAGGTTATAAACTTTGATAAATTAACTTACGCGGGAAATTTGGAAAATCTTGAGAGTGTCGAAAATAATCCAAACTACGAATTCGTGCAAGGGGATATTTGCGACGAGGACTCGGTTGAAAAAGTTATGGCTGGGGTCGACACTATTGTGCATTTTGCCGCGGAGAGCCATGTCGACAGGTCTATTTTAAACCCCTCAGACTTTGTTAAAACCAACGTTTTGGGAACCCGTGTGCTTTTGGATAGTGCCCTAAAAAACAAGGTAAAAAGATTTCATCATATTTCAACAGATGAGGTATTTGGAAGCCTTAAACTTGAAGATAAGAATAAATTTAATGAACGAACAACTTATAACCCCAGAAGTCCATATTCAGCAAGTAAAGCAGGTTCAGATCATTTAGTTAGAGCTTATTATTTTACATACGGTTTACCGGTTACAATTTCAAACTGTTCTAATAATTTCGGACCGTATCAGTTCCCGGAAAAGTTCATACCCCTTGCGATAACCAATTTGCTGGAAGGGAAAAAAGTGCCCGTTTACGGGGACGGGCTTTATGTAAGGGATTGGCTGTATGTTGAGGATCATTGCAGAGCTATAGATTTAATACTTCAAAAGGGAAAACTCGGAGAGACTTATTGTATTGGAGGGTTAACACAAGACATAAATAATTTGGAGGTTATAAAAAAAATACTGGATAATTTAGGAAAAGACGAAAAGTCGATAGAATTTGTAAAAGATAGACCGGGACATGACAGAAGATATGCATTGGACTGGACTAAAATTAACAAAGAGCTTGGATGGAAGCCTTTATACGGATTTGACGAATGGCTTAAAAAAACGGTTAAATGGTATACTGAAAATAGGCGCTGGTGGGAGGACGTGAAAAACGGCGAGTATAAAAAATATTATAAAAAACAATATGGGGTTTTATGAAAGTTATAGGAACCGGATTAACCGGTCTTATCGGTACAAGATTTGCAGAGCTTCTTGGTGATTCCTACGAATTAGAATTTATAAACCAGGAAAACGGAGTTAATATTTTAGACAGAGAAGCGATTTTAAATTTTATCTCAGTCTCCAAAGCGCCACTTGTTTTACATATGGCCGCAAAAACAAACGTAGACGTTTGCGAACAGGATATGTACCGCGATAAAGAAATCTTGAGCCTTAAAAATGAGAAAGAAATGGAAAGAGCTTTTATTGAAGAAAAGACTGCTTACGGAATTAATGCTTTTGGAACGCAGAATGTAGTTGAGGCATGTAAAAAAACAAATAAAAAAATTGTTTATATATCAACAGATTTTGTTTTCGACGGAACAAAAAAACACTATAGCGAAGATGACAAACCAAACCCCATCAACTGGTACGCAAAAACAAAGTATGAGGGAGAGAAGATCGTCCAAAATTCAGGACTTGAATACATGATTGTACGGCTCGCCTATCCTTATAGGGCGCTTTTTGAAAGGAACGATTTCGTAAGAGCAATTGCTGATAAACTAAGCAAAGGCTTTAAGCTTAATATGGTAACGGACCATATAATGGTCCCGACATTTATAGATGATTTTGTTAACGCACTTGACATCTTAATTCAAAAAGGGGAAAAGGGTATATTTCATGTTGTCGGCAGCCAGGCTTTAACGCCCTACGACGCTGCTATTAAAATTGCCGAAGAGTTCGATTTGGAAAAGGAACTTATTTCAAAAACCACGAGAAAAGAATATTTTGCCGGCAAAGCTCCCAGACCCTTTTGCTTGAACCTTAAAAATGCTAAAATAGGAAATCTTGGTATCGAGATGTCAACTTTTGACCAGGGTTTAAGAGAGGTAGTAAACCAAATAGAAAGAATGCATATATGACAATAACATTTGTAGGTCACGGATATGTCGGTTTGGTAACCGCCGCTGTTTTTGCCGATTTTGGCAATAAGGTTTATGTAATAGGCCATACCAAGGAAAAGGTGGATAATCTCAAAAAAGGAATAATCCCAATCTTTGAGCCCGGGCTTGAGGAGTTGGTCAAGAAAAATATTAAGGCAAAAAGACTGGAATTTACAATGGACTATGCTCCCGCAATACCCGAGTCTGACGTTGTCTTTATTGCGGTGGGAACTCCACCGATAAAGACGGGAGATGCAGATCTTAGTGCGGTGTTGGGGGTTGCCGAGCAAATAGGAAGAAATCTGTCAGGCTATACCGTGGTAGCTACGAAAAGTACAGTTCCAATTGGAACCAATAAGAAAGTGCAACTCATTCTTGAGGAGACAAAACCGGAAGGAGCGGAGGTAAGTTATGCTTCAATCCCAGAATTTTTACGCGAAGGAAGCGCAATATCTGACACCGTGAACCCAGACAGAGTCGTAATAGGCTCTGAAGATCCGAGAGCGCAGAAAATTCTAATCAAATTACACGAACCTATTAAAGCGCCGGTTTTAATTACAAATTTTGAAACGGCGGAGCTTATAAAATATGCAGCCAATTCTTTCCTTGCTTTAAAAATTTCGTATGCGAATTCTATAGCAAGATTGTCCGAACTTTTAGGGGCGAACGCTTTAAAAGTTTTGGAAGGAATCGGAATGGACAGAAGAATAGGCAATCAATTCCTTTATCCCGGAGCGGGTTACGGAGGCAGTTGTTTTCCAAAAGACGTAAAAGCTTTAATTTCTATCGCGAAGGATCACAATTATTCTTTCTCTCTCTTAGAGGAGGTTGAAAATGTCAACCATCAGGCAAGAAGAGATATTGTAATAAAAGCAAGGGGAATGTTGGGAGACTTGAGAGGAAAGAAAATCGGAGTTTTAGGGCTTGCTTTCAAACCCAATACCGATGACATGCGTGACGCACCGTCAATTGATGTAATAACTTGGCTTAAGAACGATGGTTCTAAAATTACGGCTTTTGATCCCGTGGCGATGGGCAATGCAACAGCGTTAATGCCCGGAATAAATTTTGTAACTGATATGTATAAGGTCGCCGAGGACGCAGACCTTTTGATTGTACTGACAGAGTGGAATGAATTTAAGGAATTGGATCTTAAAAGAATAAAAAAATTAATGAGGAATTTAAATATAATTGACGGGCGCAATATTTATGAGCCTAAAACCTTAAGAGATCTTGGATTTAACTACGTGGGCGTCGGAAGATAGTTTATGAACAAAAAGATCCTCATTACAGGAGCCACTGGGTTTGTAGGAAGCTATTTGGTAGATTTTCTTTTGAAGAATACCAAAGACAAGATCTTGGGCACTTATTATTCGGATAATTCCCTCGGTATGTTAGGAGCAAACGTAGGAAAAATCGAGACTTTTAAAATCGATTTAAGAAATTGGGATGAGGTCTCTAAGTTAATTTCAAAAACAGAACCTGATATTGTATATCACCTGGCTGCATTCGCATCGGCGGCCAAAAGTTTTTCTTCACCTACGGAAGCCGTAATAAACAATATCTCTTCGGAGCTGAATATTCTTGAAGCTATCCGTCAAACTAAGCTGCTTGGCACAAAAATTTTAATAGTTTCTTCCGCGGAAGTTTACGGGCACGTCGATGAGAAATATCTTCCCATTAACGAGGACACGCCGTTAAATCCCACTAATCCATACGCGGTTTCCAAAGTAGCGCAGGATTTTTTCGGCAAACAATATTTTACGACGTATGCTTTGCAAACGATTATTGTAAGACCGTTTAACCACATTGGTCCGAGGCAGTCGGATAATTTTGTAGTCTCGTCATTTGCAAAAAAAATCGCGGAAATTGAAAAGGATAAACGTAATCCGGTTATACCGGTAGGTAATCTTAAGGCAAAGCGTGACTTTACAGACGTCAGGGACGTTGTAAGAGCGTACCATCTTCTTATGGAAAAAGGTAAAATTGGAGATGTTTATAATATCGGATCGGGAAGGTCTTACAAAATTTCCGACATACTGGATAAACTTCTTTCATTTTCCGATAAAAAAATCTCCGTTGAAACAGACAAAACACTTTTAAGACCGGTGGATGATCCGGAGCTTACCTGCGATTCTTCTAAAATTAAAAAAGCTATAAACTGGAAGCCTGAAATCCCCTTAGAAGAAACTCTTAGAGATACTCTGGACTATTGGAGGAATATAATCTAAAATAACAATATGAAAAGCGCTCTTATTACGGGCATAACCGGTCAGGACGGTTCATATTTGGCAGAGCTTCTGCTATCTAAAAATTATAAGGTTTACGGATTGGTAAGAAGACTCAGTACTCCAAATACAGGCAACATAAGACATATCTACGACAAGGTGGAACTTATATCCGGTGATCTTTTGGACCAAGGTTCGCTCCAGGATGCGATCAGGATTTCGGAGGCAGACGAAGTATACAATCTGGCCGCACAGTCGTTTGTAAAAGCTTCGTGGGAGCAACCGGTTTTAACCGGGGAATTCACCGCACTTGGCGTTACCAGGATGCTTGAGGCAATAAGGATTGTTAATCCCAAAATAAGATTTTATCAGGCATCAAGTTCGGAAATGTTTGGTAAAGTCACCGAGACCCCGCAGAAAGAAACCACTCGCTTTCATCCGAGAAGTCCGTACGGTGTCGCAAAGGTCTATGGCCACTATATTACATTAAATTACAGAGAAAGCTATAATTTATTTGCTTGTTCCGGAATACTTTTTAACCACGAGTCTCCGCGTAGGGGAATTGAATTTGTTACACGTAAGATTACACATGCTGTTGCAAGAATATCTCTAGGAAAACAAAAAAATTTGGAGCTTGGAAGCCTAGAGCCAAAAAGGGATTGGGGATTCGCCGGTGATTATGTGGAAGCTATGTGGCTTATGCTCCAGCAGGAAAAACCCGATGACTACGTAATTGCAACCGGAGAAAATCATAGCGTAAAAGAATTCGTAGAGCTTGCTTTCAAAACTGTTGGTATAGATGATTGGGAAAAATATGTTGTGTCAAATAAATCCAAATATATGCGTCCTGCGGAAGTCGACTATTTGATAGGAGACGCCAGCAAGGCGGAAAAAGTGCTCGGCTGGAAGAAAAAGACATCGTTTAAGCAGCTTGTAGAGATGATGGTAAGGGCCGATCTGGAAAGGGAAAAGTCAAAAAAGTAGTCTTATGAAAACTACACTTGTTGCCGGCGGAGCTGGTTTCATAGGGAGCCACCTCTGCGAAAGTCTTCTTAATCAAAATTGCAAGGTAATCTGCGTAGACAATTTTATTACAAGCGACAAAAAAAATATCGACCGTTTTATCGGTAATCCTAATTTTATTTTTATCAAAGAGGATATAACTAAACATTTACAGCTTAAGGACAACATTGATTACGTTTTTCATCTCGCATCACCGGCCTCTCCTAATATAAAAAGCCCCAGAAGCTACATGAGTTTTCCTTTGGAAACTCTTATGGCAAACTCCGAGGGAACTCACCGGCTTTTGGAATTAAGCAGAATTAAAAATAGCAAGTTCTTATTTGCTTCGACGTCCGAAGTTTACGGTGACCCGCTTGAGTCTCCTCAAAAAGAGAATTATTTTGGAAACGTTAATCCAAATGGGGTCAGGTCTGTATACGATGAGTCAAAGCGCTTCGGCGAGGCGATAACAATGGCATATTTTCGAAAATTTGATCTGGACACAAGAATCGTAAGGATTTTCAATACCTTCGGTCCGTTTATGCAAGCAGACGACGGAAGAGTCGTTTCCAACTTTATTATTCAGGCAATTAGCGGAAAGCCTCTGACGGTTTACGGTAATGGTACGCAAACTAGAAGCTTTTGTTACGTTGATGATATGGTAGAGGGTTTAAAGCTTGCCATGTTTTCGGACAACTCAAAAGGAGAAGTAATCAATTTGGGCAATTCGAATGAAAAGACGGTCCTGGAACTTGCAAAACTTATTAAAAAGCTTGCAAATTCTTCTTCACAAATTATTTTTGAAAATCTTCCGCAGGATGATCCTAAGGTGAGACAACCCGATGTTTCGAAGGCAAAAAAAATACTAGGGTGGGAAACAAAAGTTGATCTTGAGAAAGGACTTCTAAAGACAATAGAATATTTTAAATCTTTGTGAAATAATTAATCCATGACCGCAGTCGTAATAATTCCCACATACAACGAAAAAGGAAATATCGAGCCGATGATCGAAACCCTGGAGAAAGAAATTTTCCCGCAAGTAAAGAGCTACGAAATGAAGCTTCTAATAGCCGATGACGGATCACCCGATGGTACAGGTGGCATAGTTAAAAGTTACATGAGAAAATATAAAAACCTTGAAATAATCGAAGGTAAAAAAGAAGGTTTAGGAGCCGCCTACGTTAGGGCAATGACCTACGCAATTGAGAAAATGGGTGCTGATGTATTATTTGAGATGGATTGTGATTTTTTTCACGATCCTAAAAAAATCCCTGATTTTTTAAAAAAAATTGACGAAGGTTACGACTTTGTAATCGGCACGCGTTACAGCAAGGGCGGATCCATTCCTCCTGATTGGGGAATTCATAGAAGAATAATGTCTGTTTGGGGCAATACGTTTATTAGGTTTTTATTTTCGAGAAAGGGTATATATGATTGGACAGGCGGATACAGAGCGATAAAAAAGGAGGTTTTTCTCAAGGAGAAAGACAAACTTAAGGAATTTACGGGTTACACTTTTCAGGTGGGATTTTTATACAACGCAGTTATAGATGGATACAAAACCGCGGAAGTACCTTTTAAAGCAAAAGACAGGACCAAAGGAAAATCAAAAATTCCGGGCGCAGAAACGATTGCTAAAACTTTAATGTTTGTAATACAAGTGCGGGCAAAGGAGGTTTTCTACGGACCTTTCGGAAAATTTCTCGTAGTCGGAGGAATAGGATTTATTCTGCAAGCCGTGATATTAAGAACCTTGGTAGACGTATTAAAATATAACCCGTCGATTGCCAATCTTCTAGGGGCTGTAGTTGCAATATTTTCAAATTACAATTTGAATAACTTGTGGACCTTTAAAACCGAAAAGATCAACGGTTTCGCCCAATATCTATGGAAAATGCTGCACTTTTATGCGACATCTGCCGTAGGCGTAATATTTATTCAAACGGGAGTAATATTCTTAGGCGACCAGTTTTTGGGAAGAAAATATTATTTCATTTATTTCTTAGCCGGTACCGCTATACTTTTGGTATATAATTTTACCGTATACAGGTTTATTATTTGGCGGAAAAAACCTCAGTGATGAAATTTAAAATTTCTAATATTAGATCCCAGATTTATAACAATAAATTGATAATCTTGATTCTTTTCCTTGCGTCTTTTTTAAGGTTGTACAGGATCCAAGACTACATGACTTTCCTTGGGGATGAGGGAAGAGATGTTCTGGTCGTTTATAATATTTTGCACGGGCATCTGACTTTGCTGGGACCGACTTCTTCCGTAGGCGGATTTTTCCTAGGGCCGATCTACTATTATTTTATGGCTCCGTTTTTGTGGCTTTTTAATTATAATCCAGTAGGCCCGGCCGTAATGGTCGCTTTGTTCGGAATAGCAACAGTTTGGCTTTTATATAAGTTTGTTTCAGAAATTTTTAATACCAGAGTCGGACTTATCGCGGCGTTTTTATATTCTGTTTCGCCGATTGTGATTTCATATTCACGTTCTTCATGGAACCCGAATCCATTGCCGTTTTTCGCCCTCCTTATTATGTATGTTTTATACAGAAATTCGCTGCACAAAAACAATAAGCTCGTATTGGCTGCGGGAATACTTCTTGGAATTGCGATGCAGCTTCATTATCTTTCTCTATTTTTAGCAACAATTATGTTCGTTTACATATTGTGTTCGGAGTTAGTAAGATCCAAATTTAAACTGTTGGAGCAGATTAAGACGCTTGTTAAAGAGTATGCCGTTTTACTTACGGGTTTTGTAATAGGCTGGTCTCCTTTTCTGGCGTTTGAATTAAGGCACGGTTTTCCCGACTTTATACATATAATTGACTTTGTTGCTCATTCAGGAGATACGGGAGTGAGCTCCGGGTTTTTTGCAAGTATATATGACGTTTTCTTCCGCTTGTTCGCAAGGCTTGTTTTTGCGTATCCTCAAGTTGACCAGTTTGGTTTGTTTAACAAAACGCTTTTGGATATATGGGGCTTATTCGCATTGGTAATCGGAATTTTAAGCTTAATAGTTTTGCTTTTTAGGCTTTATCAAAGTTTAAAACTAAGAAATAAAGACATCAACAAATATCTATTCTTGTCTATCTGGATAATTCTTGGTGTAGGGCTTTTCGGGCTTTATAAAAAAGCAATCTACGAATACTATTTTGCCTTTATGTTTCCGTTGCCGTTTATTCTAACGGCATTTTTAATAGACGAGATTGGGAAGTTTGATAAAAATAGAGTATTTTTAGTAAGTGCAGGCGTTATTTTTATCGCAATTTCTTTATTAAATTTACAGGGAGTCCCCTTTAGGTACCAGCCTAACAGACAGCTAAACCAGATGAAAACTATTTCGCAATTTGTTCTTTCAAAAACAGACGGCAAACCGTTTAATTTTGCCCTTATTACCGGAAGCAATTCGGATTATGCGTACAGGTATTTCTTTACAATCTGGGGGAATCCCCCGGTAACCATACAGGATGCCCAAGTAGACCCCCTGAGAAAAACCGTTACGAACCAATTGATGGTTGTTTGCGAAAGCCTTCCGTGCCATCCTTTGGGAAATCCGTTATGGGAGATAGCGGGCTTTGGAAGAGCCGATGTCGCGGGCGAATGGAATGTGTCGGTAGTACAAGTTTACAGGCTGGTTCATTATAAAGGAAAGTAGAAAATAGGATATGGATGATATAAATTTGAAAATTGAAAGTAGAATAATAAATCAATCCCGATCATCTATTCTCAAAGATCAACCCTATAGGGTCTATCTTCAAGCTTCCGGTTTGCGAACTCAACCGTGCCTTAATTGTGGAAATCCAATGGGTGATATACCCGGCTCAAGGGACGCATATTGCAAAAACTGCGGCTATAAAGACCCCTGCTGCGAATAGTTGACGCTCCAAAAATAGAAAAACCCCTTCCTAAAAAAGGCGGGGTTTTTCTATTATCTCTTGAAGGATAGTATTCCTTCGAAGGATCTTTCAAGAAAACTAGGCAGCTCCAATCTTGTACATTCCTGTACCGCAGACGGGGCATTTACCCTTAAGAGCAGGTTTGCCATTTTTCATGGTTACCCTTTCTGCATTTGGGTCGTCCCTTTTTGCTCTGCATTTTACGCAATACATTGATGCCATAATTTCTATTCACCCCCTTTCAAATTAATAACTTAATCCCGGGATTACGAATACGTGATTTTTTAAAGCCATGAAAAGCAAAATTTGTAGCATTAGAATTCCTAAGGTTAATATTGCAGTTTTTGAAAGGTCTTTCTTTAAATAAGGGTATGCGGCTACGCTTATCTGTGGAGTTTCTGAAGCTAAAGGAGTCTTAAAAGTTTGCGTTGCTGCATTCAAAGAGGGAGCAGGAGCATAGGAGGTCGAGTGAGTAAAAGTATGTCTCTGGTCGGCTAATTGTTTTTGCTTTCTTGTTTTCCTTTTCTTAGCCATGATAGAGGCTAGATTACACTATTGACATGGAGGCTGTCAAGAGGCTAATATTAATAAATATTATGCCAAACAATTTAATGTTTTTGGGTTTTGCGGTGATTTTTGTTTGGCTTGTAGCCCTTTCAATATTTTTTTGGAGACTCCTTCACCATTATAATAGTCTTACCAAGGGCGTAAGCCCGAAAAGCTTAAGGGCAATTCTTGAGGATCTTTTAAAAGACGTTGAGCTTCAAAAAAAGGATATTGATTATTTAAAGGATTATTCTGTAAAATTAGAGAAAGAGGGAAGAGTACATATTCAGAAGGTCGGGCTTGTAAGATTCAATCCTTTTAAGGATACCGGCGGAGACCAGAGTTTTATACTCTCCTTGGTTGACAGTAATGATACCGGAGTGATTATCTCCGGACTTTTTTCGAGAGCGGGTACAAGGTGGTACGCTAAAAAAGTTTCGGAAGGAAAAGGCGTAGAACACGAACTCTCCGAGGAGGAAAAAAGAGCACTAAAAACTGCACAATAAATTTATGAATAGAAATAAATTAATTGTAATACTTCTTGCGGTCGGATTATATTTTATTTCCGCGGGAGCATCCTATTTGTTTTTTTCTAGTAGAGTTTCTTCGCAAGCACCGGCCACTCCAATAACAGCTCCGACGGCGGGAGTTGACGGAACGATGGCATTTAATCAGAGTTTGCCTAAAACTCAGGCATGTCCCATTAACGGAGCGTTATATTCTACGCAGCAGGAGGCATGGTGGCAAAAACACAGGCCTCTTGGAGTCATGATCGAAAACCAGACGGAAGCAAGGCCGCAGTCGGGCCTTTCGAAAGCGGATGCCGTTTATGAAGCCGTGGCCGAAGGCGGAATTACGAGATTTTTGGCAATTTTCTATTGCCAGGATGCGGGAGAAATAGGGCCCATCAGGTCGGCTAGAACTTACTTTATAGATTTTGCTTCCGAATACGGCAATTCTCCTTTATACACGCATGTCGGAGGCGCTAACGCTCCGGGGCCTGCAGATGCTTTGTCCCAGCTGACACAATACGGCTGGACGGGCTACAACGACTTAAATCAGTTCTCCATAGGTTTTCCGACCTTCTGGAGGGATTACAATAGGCAAGGACACGCGGTTGCAACAGAGCATACGATGTATTCTACAGTTGATAAGCTCTGGAGTTTTGCCGCAACAAACAGAGGTTTGACAAATGTTGATAAAAATGGCACTTCCTGGGACACGACTTTTGTTCCCTATAAATTTACAAGCGATGCGCCCTTGTCTCAAAGGCCTAAGTCCCAGACGATCCATCTAGAGTTTTGGCCGTCAGCGGGAGAGGACTATATTGTGGACTGGAAATATGATCCTACAACTAACATGTATCTAAGGTTTATTGCCGGCCAGCCCCATATCGACAGAGATACCAATAAACAAATAGAGGCAAAAAATATAGTCGTACTTTACATGAGGGAATCAAGCGCAAATGACGGATACGAAAATAATATCCATCTTTTGTACGGTGATAAAGGAACAGGCAAGGCGGTTGTGTTTAAGGACGGGAAACAAATAAATGGTACATGGGAAAAAGATTCGAGGACTTCAAGAACTATCCTAAGAGATTCTTCGGGCAAAGAAATTCAATTCGACAGGGGTATGATCTGGTTTGAAGTTCTTCCCATACCCGAGGGTGTCCTAACGGTAAAATAACCTCAATTTTGCCACTTGCTTAATCTTTATCTGTTGTTGTATATTAGGGGTCAGACTAAATAGAACACTTTATGTTTTCAGATTTAATCACCTCCAAATCGAGGGTAAAATTATTAAACGTTTTCCTTGCCAATTATAATGAAATGTTCCATGTAAGGGAATTGGTACGAAGGACGGGAGACGAGATAAATGCGGTAAGAAGAGAACTCGCGTTCCTCGAAAAAAAAGGGATCCTCGTAAAAGAACCGCGCGCAAACAGAGTCTATTATTCGCTTTCAAAAAATTACCCGTTTTATTTTGACCTTATTAAACTTGGTTCCAAACAGATAGGTCTTGGAGCGGATATCTTAAAAAACAGGGTAAAGCTTGGAAAAATTAAATTCGCGATGTTTTCGGGAAGGTTTTTAAGACGGATTAAAGATGAACCCGAAGAGGTGGACCTTTTAATAGTAGGAAATGTAGTTTTGCCGGAGTTAGCACTTTTGGTAAGAGAAGAGGAGAAAAGACTCAATACCGAAATTAACTATACTGTAATGAGCGAGGAAGAATTTGATTTCCGAAAGAAAAAAAGGGATCCGTTTATTGTTTCAATACTTTCGAGCTCCAGAGTTATGCTTCTGGGGGATGAAGAAGCTATGCTTTCATGACACGTTCGATTTCTCAGTGTCATAATGAATAAATTAAATCTATGAGAAAACCGCGTTCTCTTTTATGGTTGATTGTTGTATTTACGATACTGGCAGTATTCATTAATCTGCCTGTTTTGCATAACGTGAAATTGGCGGGAAAAACATTTAACTTCGACCCCAACATAATCCTGCAAAAGCTAAACATCAATAAACCGCTTACTTTCAGGGAGGGGCTGGATTTATCGGGGGGAACAAGTCTTACCCTGCAGGCGGATATGAAAGATATTGCTTCTTCGGAAAGGGCTTCTGCTTTAAACAGTGCAAAGCTTGTAATAGAAAACAGGGTCAATTTGTTTGGAGTCTCAGAACCGGTTATCCAGACGACGGTTTTAAACAATAACGATTACAGGATTACGGTTGAGCTGCCCGGCCTTACCGACGTAAACCAAGTCAGAAGTCTTATAGGAACAACTGCTCAGCTTACTTTCTGGGAAGAAGTCTCAAGCCAGGCGGCAAAATTAGCCCCTGCGGGACAGATAGCAAACGTCTCGGGCTCATATTTTAAGAAAACCAATTTAAGCGGTGCGGATATCAGCTCAACGAGTGTTAACTTTAATTCCCAGACGGGCCAGCCGGAAGTCGCTTTAAATTTTACGAGTGCGGGTGCAAAAAAATTTGCGGAGATTACTAAAAGGGATGTAGGCAAAAGGCTTGCGATAATTTTGGATAACCAGTTAATCGAAGCGCCAACTGTCCAGCAGGAAATTCCCGACGGCAACGCGGTTATAAACGGAAGCTTTACAACGGATACTGCAAATCAGTTAAGCCTGGAGCTTAACGCGGGTGCGTTGCCGGTGCCGCTTAAAGTACTTTCGTCAAACGTAATTGCTCCGACGCTCGGTGTTTCTTCTTTGCAGAAAAGCCTTTTTGCGGGAATTTTAGGGTTTATAATAATCGTTTCGTTCATGACAATTTTATACGGAAGGCTCGGGGCAATAGCAAGCGTTGCGCTATTTCTCTATACGCTTTTTGTGCTTTCCATTTTTAAGCTTTCTTCAATTACTCCTTACGGAATTACTCTGACTCTTGCGGGCATCGCCGGTTTTATCCTCTCAATCGGAATGGCGGTTGATGCAAACATCCTGATTTTTGAAAGGATGAAAGAGGAGCTTAGAGCGGGTAAATCAAGGGATACGGCAATAGAATTAGGATTTTCAAGGGCCTGGACCTCGATTAGGGATTCAAATATCTCAACGCTTATAACAAGTTCGGTTTTATATATTTTCGGTATCGGTACCGTAAAGGGATTTGCGTTGGTACTTGCAATAGGCGTCTTAATTTCGATGTTCTCGGCAATTGTTGTGACAAGAACTTTCTTAAGACTTGTATATAAGTAATATGAATATAATAGGCAAAAAATATTGGTATTTTTTATTTTCTCTTATAATTATTGTTCCCGGTGTTATATCGCTGATGCTTTGGGGGCTTAACTTATCTATTGAGTTTACGGGAGGATCAAATTTTACTTTTTCTTTTCAGAAAAACGTCACGGCTCAGGAAGTAAGTACGATAAAAAATACCTTCACGCAAAATAAAATAGAGGTTTTAAGCACCGAGCCTTCCGGGAACACCGTTTTGGTAAAATCAAAGCCCGTAGACCAGAAAACCGACGTTACCATCACAACCGCCTTAAAAAACAAATACAAAGATTTCCAGCAGTCTTCCTACGAAACCATAGGGCCAACAATTGGTTCGGAGACAACAGTAAATGCCGTTAAAGCTTTGGTTTTTGCGTCCTTTCTTATAGTTTTGTACATAACTTGGTCGTTTAGAAAAGTTCCGAAGCCCGCATCAAGCTTTCGGTTCGGCGTCTGCGCGATAATCGCGCTTATTCATGATGTCCTGGTACTTTTGGGGATCTTTTCAATCCTCGGACACTTCCTCGGGGTTGAGGTGGACAGCTTATTTCTAACAGCAGCGTTAACCGTAATAGGTTTTTCGGTCCACGATACGATCGTCGTTTTTGACAGGATCAGAGAAAACTTAAGAAGGGTAGGTGGAGAAAACTTTGCCGAAGTTGTAAACGATTCGATACTCCAAACGTTAGACAGGTCGTTAAATACTTCTCTCACGGTATTGCTGGTTTTAGTCGCGCTTCTTATTTTCGGCGGGGCAAGTATAAAGTGGTTTGTCGTAGCTCTTTTGGTTGGTATCATATCGGGAACATATTCGTCAATCTTTAATGCATCACCCTTATTGGTAGTCTGGCAGGAACTCTGGGAGAAAAGGGCTAGGAGGAAGTAAGTTTTTCTTTGACTAATCTGCTCACCAGGCTTCCGTCGGCTTTGCCTTTTACTTTTGGCATTAAAATACCCATTACTTTTCCGATATCTGCCATTGTAGATGCACCCGATTGCGTTACTGCTTCATCCACAAGTTTTTTAACTTCAGCTTCACTCATTTGTTCGGGAAGATAAGTTTGCAAAATTTCCAGTTCTTTTGTCTCTTTGTCTACAAGTTCCTGCCTTCCTCCTGCCTTAAACTGTTCAATTGAATCCCGTCTCTGCTTTGCCTGGTTTCCTATCACGGTTATAACATCTTCTTTGCTTGCTTCATACCCCGCGCCGCCCTTTTGTATTTCGTAATAATTGATTGCCGAAAGTAACATTCTTAAAACAGAAGTCTTTAACTCGTCTTTTGCAAGCATTGCCTGTTTTAGGTCTTCTTGTAGCTTTTTCTTATCCATAAAATTATTATATTATTTTGCCGGCTCTTTTCCAAGCTCGATGATTCTTTTTGTAAGAAATTCTTTGTTGTTTTTGGTAAGGTCTTCATCGACTTGTTCAAAAAGAGCCTGCAGGATCTGTCCGACCCGGGGGCCGGGTTTGATTTTAAGTATTTCCATAACGTCGTTTCCGTTAAGCACAAGGTCGTTTATGGAAAACGGCGCCGGTTTTAACTGTTCCTCTATTTTTTTCCTGAAGAGCTTAAGCCTCCAGCTTTCGGCGGTCTGCGTTCCTCCTCCAAGCCTGTCGCCAATTCTTAAGTCCATCATGTCTTTTACGTTTTCAACGCC
>JAJYEF010000014.1 GCA_021785915.1 bacterium | reverse complement strand
GAACGCTTACGACTCCGACGTTTGGATCAATCGTTGCAAAGGGATAATTTGCAACCAACGCCTGCTGTTTTTTTAGTAATGCATTAAAAAGTGTTGACTTACCTACGTTGGGAAGCCCGACTATACCTATCGAAAGATTCATGTTGTTAATTATAACAAATGCATGCAGGTCTTTAAAAAGAAAATTAAGCATTAAAATTGTAGCTGCTGGTATAATAGCTTCATGAATAACGAAAAACGGGGCTTAAGCATTATAAAAAAACTGCTTATTATTTTGACTGTTTTATTTTTAGGAGCTGTCGCATTTTTTCTGGCTTTATTTCCCCGCGAGTCCCGCCTTGCAAAACAACTCCCTTTGGCTATTTCTTCGCTTAACCAGAAAGACAATGTCCAAAGCGTTAAACTTAACAACATAAACCCTTTTATTCAGGAGGCGGCAATTGCTTCGCAGGACGAACATTTCTACAACAATTGGGGAGTAGATTTTGCCGGAACCATACGCGCCATAGCAATGACAATTTCAACTGGACAAAGACAGGGTGCAAGCACAATAACCGAACAGCTTGGAAAAAACGCCTATTTTAAGGACCGGGACAACCTTGTAACGGATATCGACACTAAACTACTTGCCCCTTTTATAACGCTTAACTTCCCCAAAGAAACAATTCTTGAAATGTACCTAAACAGCATATACTTCGGCAAAAATGCATACGGGATTTATAACGCAAGTAAAACTTACTTTAATACTACTCCGGACAAAGTAACACTCGCACAGGCGGCGTTTATGATAGGACTTATCGACGCACCGAGTTATTTTGCCGCCGACAAAAAAGCGGCAATCGTACAGGCACAGATAGTTTTGGGGGAAATGGCAAGGGACAAATTTATAAGCGTTTCTCAAGAAGATGAAGCCGAAAAGATGCTCCAAAAATTTTAATTCAAAACACGAAAATTTAATACAAACTTATTTTGAGGAACAATTTGAGTAACATTTGCCAAGCGTTCCTATAATATCGCCCGTCTTAACAAAACCCCAGTCTCTTGAATCCTTACCTGAAGACCTGTTGTCCGCCATCACAAAATATTCATCCGGTGGAAGTTTTAACGTTACTCCGTCTTTTAAGAATGTCCCGCCAAAAGTTTTTGTCCCCGGAGTAAGATATAAGCTTTCGTTAAGTATATATCCGTTTAAATATACGTTTCCGTTTTTAACCATTATTGTATCACCGGGTATTGCTATTATCCTTCTTATGTAAGCTTTATGGTCCGAGGGAGAATTTACAACAACAATTTTCCCATGGGCCGGTAACGCGCGGCCGACGTTTATGATAAATTTTTGACCGTTTACAAATGCCGGTGTCATGGAATTTCCGCTGACTACAAAAGGCCTTGCGACAAAAAAATAAATAAAAGCCGGAGCAACAAGAATAAGAATGCCCAAAATTATAAGCGGCAATAATATAAGCGGCCGTCTGCGGTTTTTGGTTTTCTTATGTTCTACTTGAAAACTTTGATATTCACTTTGCTCCATACAGTAAGTTTTTCAAATCGCGGAAATTTTGTCAATTTTAAACCCATCCAAGAAGAATAACCGCACCCATCGCAAGCATAATAACGCCGGCTATCAGATGCAAAAGCCTCAATCTCTTTAATCTCATTTCCTCGGCCTTTTCGGGACTGAACCCTTTATATACAGCAAGAGTTATAACAAGCATCGGGGAAACAAAAATCAGATTATAAAGTAAAAGATACATTATAGCCTGCGTCTGCAAAGACTTTCTTGCCATCATCCCCAGAATTACTATATAAGGCCCGCTCGTGCAGGGAAGCAAGAACAAGCTCACCAAAAAGCCGACAAAAAATGCGCCGAGGGGATTTGTCACCGACTTGATAAGGCCTTTTAAACTCGGCCTCCAGCTTAAAGGCACTTCCATAAGAAAACCTTTGCCGTACCAGAAATAATCCTTAAGATTAAATAGTCCCAAAATAATAGCAAGTATTCCGACAATCCTGAAAAATATTAGAGAAAGACTGCCGAACGTTAAAACTTTATAAATCCCAATACCCATTAAAAAATATGAAATAAAAATAGAAGTTGAGAAAGCAAGGCCTGCAAAAAGCGCTTTTTTTGCGTCTCCCGAGGCAATAATCGTCGTCATAAGTATTATCAAGACAGCGAAGGCACAGGGGTTAATCGCGTCAACAAGGCTTGCGCCTATAACAGCGGCAAGTGTCAGATCGGGCTTGGTGGGCGCGGGTGTAATTGCGGGCGTCGAAGACGGGCTTGCCCTTCCAAGATACGCATTCGCATCTGTCACAAAATTTTTTATTATCGGCGTATCCCCCGTTATTACTTTGTCACCCATTACAATTGTCGGAACCCCGACAGAATCTGCCGGAACTCCGAGTTCCTGCATGGTCTTTGTAAAAAGCTGGGCGTTTTCGGAATTAAAATAAACCTCTTTTCTTACAATCGGATATTTGCCGTAAAGGTTGTTTTGTTCAAAGTATGTTTCGACCGCCGCACAGTGCGGGCACCCCTGTCCGTAAAAAAACAAAATCTGAGAAGAGGAAGTAGAAGAAGGTGCTGCAAGTGCTTGTTGCAGAATAAAAAAAGGAAATAACCCCAAAAAAAACAGCCACTTTTTCATAAAGGCCGCATAGATTATATATCCGGATTTTTGAAAAATAAAGATATCAAACAAGCTAAAACAAACGCTTAATATGTAGGAATTAAACGAAAAGTGAAAATTTTATATTTACTGCGGATTTTTTAAGAGGAAACAGCTGGGCATGTAGATATCGGCAACATTCTGACGCTGTGCATCATGCGCGACCGATAATACGCTTATTGTCTGTCCCGCGCTCACGCTTGCAATATTTTTGCCTATGTTACACGTAACTATTGGCAAAACGCTCGGACCGTTAGCTGTACTAAACTCGACTAATTTATTTCCATTTTCAATGGATACAGACTTTACTTTGCCAGTTACAAGAAGCATTGTTTTAGGGTAAGTGCCGTAAAAATTATCGCTTTGCATAAGTTTTGCAAGAAGCGCAGGTGACGCTTGTCTGATTGTTAAGCTTGCGGTTAGACTTCCGAAATTAAAAGCTATCTTCCAAACGGCAAACATTAAAATTAAGATTAAAATTGAGATTATGACAGGAATTCCCCGCCTTTTCATAAACCCATTATATCACTTCACGATATATTGTCAATATCTCCCTCTCCCGCAGGACCGTTATCTTCTCCGGGGAGATTTTCTTGAAAGTCTTCTCCTGACTTTTGATCAGTGTCTAGTTTCTGCTTCAAATTAAAGGAAATCTTCCTTTTTGTTCTAAAGGAGCCGAAGCTTTTCTCTCCCCTAAATATCAAAAATGCGGCGGCTGCCAGGATAACTATTCCAAAGCCTACTACCATTCCCCCGACCAGCGTCTTGCCGTTTAAATTTATTCCGATAAGAGGTTTTGCCGGGACAGGGGTCGGAGTCGGGGTCGGTGCGGGAGTTGCGGTAGGCAGTGGAGTCGGCAGAGTTATGTCATTCTGGCTGTTGGCAGTACTTGTAGTTGCCGCAGTCGAGTTAGTCGAAGAGGAACTTCCGACGGTTGCGGAAACCTCGTTAGAGTAGGCGCCGGAAGCGCATCCGTTGTTTGCCGCGACAACAAAATAATAGGTAGTACCATAATTCAGATACCCTACCGTATAGGATGTTGTCCCCTGGCCGCCCACATCCGTATTCCCATATGTATATTTTTCCGATTGGACCCCATACGCTATCGAATAGTTGGTTACCGGGTCAAGTGCGTCTGTCCATGTTAAAGTAACCTGGTCGTTCCCGCTTGAAACAGCAGAATCAAGTGTGGGCGTTGAGCCGGGGGAGGCGTCGCCGCAATAACCCTGCGGAGTCGGGGTCGGGGTAAATGTGGGCGTTGCGCCCGCGACAAATGTAATACTTATGCTTGCCAAATTACCCGTTGAATCGGAAATAGTAAAACTATCCGTACCGGCGTTTGTCGAACAAATCCCGAACTGCACCTCGTTTCCGGGAGTCCCAGACCCGTCCGACCCTGTTGCCGCTTGAGCGCTTGTCTTTGTCGAGCCTGCGCATGCACCGTTGTTGTTCGGGACGATATTAAGGCCCGAGTCGGAATTTGTGTTGGTAATGGTAATATTATCCCCTGCCCCAACCGCGCTTCCGGAACTGTTGTATACGTCTATAGTTATTACGGAAACGGTCTGTCCGTCGGCGTTAGGACTTGAATTGTTGGTGTTAACGGAGGCGGTGTTTGCAAACGCCGGAAAGGCGAAAATAAGAAACCCCGAAAAAATAAGAAGGGTCAGTTCTAAAATCCTGTTCCCTTTTTTAAAAGGCTGCATATCGTGCTTTTTTTAATAATGGTTATTTTTGCTTAAAATAGCCTGAAGAAATTATAGCAGAATTAGTTTTTTGGTTTTTAAGGGGTGGTCTCTTTTAAATATTTTTCTACTCCGTCAAGCTTTTTGTTGTAGAAATTAAAGAAATTCCCAAGCCATTTTACCGCACCCGGATTTGCCATAACTATTTTTGTCCTGCCCTTTGCTTCAATTCTTATCAAATTTGACTGGCCCAAAATTTTGATGTGCTTGGAAACTGCCGGAAAACTCATTACTTTTTCCCTTACGTAGGGCTTCGCTATTTCTGAAACCGTAAGCCTTTTTGCTTTGGTGACTTTTTCTAATATCTGGCGTCTTTTTTCATCGGACAAAGCGCCAAACATCTGATCCAGATACACATTTTGCTTTTTGGAATATTTAACCATTTGGTTAAATATTAACAATAATTTACCCGCTTGTCAAGGCTAATTTTGTATAATAAAAGCATGAAAAAAACCTACGAATTTAGTGCAAAGCTTTGGAAAGACCCAAAAGCTAACTGGTATTTCGTAAGCCTTACAAATAAATTAACGAATGAGATAAAAAATAATCATGCCCCAAGAATTAATAAATACGGATTCGTTAAAGTTCAGGCAAGAACCGGAAATACCAAATGGGACTCTACCCTTTTCCCCGCAAAGTCGGGAAATTACGTATTGGCGATAAAATCTAGTGTGAGAATTAAAGAAAAAATCCGAGATGGAGATAATTTGGGTATCAAAATTGAAGTTACTTAATTATTCGTCCTGCAAAACGGAGAGGATATTCCCGGCGGGGTCTTTAAACCATGCAATATCGGGCCCCATATTAGACTTAAGTCCGCGGGCAATTCCTTTTTTATCCTGTTTAAAAGGAAAGCCCTCGTACCTTTCGAATTTAACTCCTTTTTCTGTCAGCCCGTCGACTGCTTTATCAATATTGTCTACAACAAAATTAAGCACCGTATAAGTTGCCGGCTTATGGTCTTTTTTCTCGTATATAAAAAGCCTTCCGCCGCCCGGAAGTAAAAGCCCTAAGCCCATTTCTTCGCTTTCGGTACTAAGTCCGAGCGTTTCCGTGTAAAACTTTTTGGCTTTTTTGATATCGTTTACCGAAATTCCAGAAAACGCCCGTATTGATTTAAACATAGCAAGTAAACTTTACTCCCTTAATAAATTGATGTCAAATGCAGTAAGTGGATCAGTTGGTTATCTCTACCCCGCCTAAGACCGAGGCTCCGTCAAGAGTTACCAATACTCCTCCGTTTCCCGTTGGCCTAGTTTTATTGTCTATTCCTCCGGCTATTCCCGTTGCGTTTACCCTGATTTTCCAAGTCTTGGGGACGATTAATTTTACTCCGCCTAAAACGGCTACTGCTTCTATATCAAGCTCTTTTTCTTTTGTTTTAACTTCCGACAAATCGTATTCTCCCCCCGCAAAAACACATACTACCCTTCCTCCCTTAAAGTCATCAGATTCTATAACTTTTCTTGATCCTGAAAATATCAGCGTTTCGTCCAAACCGTCTTCTTTTACTTTTCTGACGCGCTCCCAGTCGCGCATAAATTCGCCGTGCGTGCCGCCCGATATTATCCTGACGCCCAACCAGATTACGATAATTGCAAAAACAAAACTAATTATTGGAATGCTCGTCAAAGCGCTGATGCCTATTGCGATAAGTATAATCCCTAAAAATATTCTCCCGTTCATTTCAGGTTTCCTTTCTGCTGTAAGCTGTTCATTTGGTTGATTACGTTATTTACCTGAGGCGGAAAATTCTGTTTGTACGCGGGGTTTACTTTAGTAATTCCGAAGATTACTATCAGGCCAACGATAATAAGCGCTAGAACTCCCACTATAAACCTTGAAAACGGATTACGGCCCAAAATAACCTGCACTCCCCAAAGAATAAGTACTACCGGCCAAAACTGCCAAATATAATTCCAGACGTTCCATGAAACAATACCCAGAGAATTAAGAAGAAATAAAAACCCCGCGACAAGAAGAATAACGCCCCAAATGAAACTGCCGTCGTCATGTCTTTTGCGATAACGCCAGTCCCATTCTTTGTCAAAAACTTCGACCCTCTCTTTAGTGCTTTTACTGTCATCGCGGGCCATACGCGCATAGAATACTACCAGAAAAGCCCGTTGTCAACTAAGACTTAACCCCGCTTTGTTGCCCCTGTAAGTGATATAATTTTTGATATGAACCCTCCTTTTCAAGTTAAGCTCCCCGAGTTTCCAAAATTCCGTTTACCCGGCCTTCCCCAACTGCCACATTTTCCAAAACTACCCATACTTTCCGATCCGAGACTCGAACCTTTGAAAAACTTCCTGAGATTTTTATACAGACACAAAATTCTGATTTCAATTTTTGTCTTTATAGTCGCGTTTATAACGGCTGCGATGTGGTACAGAGGATATCTTTTATCGAAAATGAACGCAAGTAATACAACCGATTCCAACAACTATGTCTTTTATTCGACCAAACCCGATAATACGTTTCCGACAATTGTTCTTCCGACCGTGCCGCCCGTTAAAACCAATAATACCGGCTCCCAAAAAAACACCCCCATTACGATGCCAACGCCTTTCCCGACTTTTGCCCCACTTCCGACAATTGCGCCGATTCCGACCGCACCTCCTGTTACCACAACCACTACGACTACCACAACTACAAATGCCCCGTCAAATCCTAACTGCACCACGGGTGCAGGCACTCCAAATTCGTGGTATTCCGACGTTTACCCAAACCCTCCTATTACTACAAGCACGGGCTCGATAACGCTGATTGTCAACATTAGGGATTGCAAAGTAAACCTTGCCCCGGTTAACGATGATTTGACAATAACGCTTTTATCAAGCGATTCAACAGCCAGAATCAACGGTTCGCCGTCGCCTGTAAAAATCCAGGCTAAAAACGGAGTGGCAAGTTTTTCCGTAAGCTCGCAGAATTCTACAACCGACACCTTCAGTGTTCAGGATACTTCGAGTAATTTTACAATAACCGATATCAACAACCATAATCCAAGCGTTACGTTTTCCGGCAACAGTACGGGCAATACAAACTGTACAACCGCGGCGGGTGTCCCGAATTTCTGGTACTCGGACGTTTATCCTGCTTCTCCTGTTTCGGCAAACACCGGCGCAACCGTGACGTTTAACGTTGCCATTCGCGACTGCACGCAAACAAGCGTTTCTTCCGACAACATTAAGCTTTCGTTAACCTCAAACGATTCAAGTTTAACTATTAACGGATCGGCTCCGCCGGTAACGGTTGCGGCGCAAAACGGACAGGCTACTTTTAACGTTACTTCGCAAAATGCGGGCACAGACACATTAAGCGTACAGGATACTTCGAGTAACTTTACTGTTACCGACACAAATAACCATAATCCGAGTATTGTATTTAGCGCATCCTCTACTACTCCTACGCCAACTCCCGCCCCGAGCGCTACCTTAACAGTGACTCCGGCCCCGACCGGTTCTACAACTCCTACTCCAACGCAATCTTTAACCCCTACACCATCTCCTACGACTGCTCCATCGCCGACACAAACTCCCTGACGCCTTCCTGCTTATTGACATGCTTTTTGTTACCTCTGTACTATGGATTAATGGGCTTTTTTAGTAAATTTTCGTCCCCCAAGTACAGATGGCTGGCGCTTTTGGATATTGCGCTTGGCCTTGCTATTGTAGTTGTTGACAACACCATCCTTAACGTTTCCATTCCGTATATTCTGCGTGACCTTCATACCCAGTTTGCAAACATCCAGTGGATAATTTCGGGATATGCTTTGGTAATTGCAACATCCCTAATTACCGCAAGCAGAATTGCCGACATCTGGGGACGCAAAAAAACCTTTATTTCGGGCATCCTTATTTTCATGACGGGTTCTTTTATCGGTTCTACCGCACAGGACGCACAGACAATAATTATCGGGAGGGCAATCATACAGGCCGTGGGCGCTGCGTTTATGCTTCCCTCCGCGCTTTCGCTTTTGAACACGACCTTTCCAAAGGGAAGGGAAAAAGCCCTCGCTTTCGGCATATGGGGTTCTGTCGCCGGAGCCGCTGCGTCCGTCGGACCTATTTTAGGAGGTTATCTTACAACCTATCTTTCCTGGCGCTGGTCGCTTAGGATAAACATAATCATAGGAATTGTCGCAATACTCGGGTCTATCTTTATTATGGACTCGAGGGGCAAAAAGAAATCATTTGACATGATAGGCTCGCTTGTTTCGGGCCTCGGGCTATTCCTGCTTGACTTTGCAATTATTGAAGGGCCGGTACTTGGCTTTCTGACGCCTAAAACAGTCCCCTCGCTGCTGGGCATTACTTGGCCGTTTCCAAACTTAAGCATCGTACCCGTACTTTTAATAATCTCTGCTGCCTTATTTATAGGTTTTATAATCTGGGAACTCCGCCTCGAAAAATTTGGCAAGTCCCCTCTTATTTTGCCGCAGATGTTTTTGAACAAAGGATTCGTATTCGGACTTATAACTCTTTTCGTACTTGCGTTCGGGCAGTTTTCGACGTTTTTTATACTTCCAATTTACCTTGAAAATGTTTTAACCGACAGCGCTTTCTCCGCAGGTTTTGTCCTTCTTGCGATGTCGATAAGCATTTTCATAGCAGGCACTTCTTCGGGATATATTGCTCGAGTTATAAATTTAAAATGGGTAATCTTTCTGGGGATTGCGATTTTAACTATCGGCAATTTTTTCCTAATACAAAATGTTACTACGCATGCCGACCTTGCCACTCTGTCTCAAAGTCTTATTCTAATTGGCCTCGGCTTTGGCCTTGCTTCGGCACAGCTGAATAATATTGTGATTTCCTCCGTCGACGTTAACCTTACGGGCGAGGCTGCCGGAACCAGTACTACCTTCAGGCAAATCGGCGCAAGCCTGGGGGTTGCAGTGATAGGAAGCATATTCTCGGCAGCCCTCCTTTTTAATGTTGTGACGGGCATAAAAGCAAACCCGCAAATTCCTCCCATACAGCAGCAAATACTAACACAAAGGATAAGCCATTACGACATTGAAAGTGATAACCTAAATACTATTTACCAGAATATTCCCCAAAAAACCACGCTTGTTGCAAGCGCAAATGTAAGAAAAGGCATTTCGGAAGGGTCAAGAACTGCCCTTACTTTCGGCCTTGTATTTATCTTTATAGCAGCAATTTCCGCGCTGATGCTTCCCAAACATAACCCCAAAGGGGAAAGTCTGGAGACAATGGGAAAAGAATAAAAAAAACTTATGCAAGCTCTATACTTTTTTACAGGAAGGGTGATTAAAGGAAAGGGGCGGGGCAAACGCCTCAACTTCCCTACAGCTAACGTTTTATTGACTGAAAAAATACCCGAGGGTATTTACGTATCCGAATTAACCGTTAATGATGATAGTTTCCACGCGGCGACCTTTATAGGCTCTGCCAAAACTTACAATGAAAAAGATTACAAAGCAGAAGTTTACATACTTGATTTTAAGGGAAACATATACGGGGAAACGGTAAATGTGATGCTATTTAAAAAACTGCGGGAAAATAAAAAATTCTCCTCGGAAGAAGCTTTAATTACACAGATAGACAAAGACGTGAAAGATACGAGGGATTTCTTTGAAAAGGTAGTTTAAGTTTCTAATAGTGCCAAAACCTTACTACAAGCCTTGGTTTTTCCCTGCTTGATTTAATCGAATAATAAAGCGCTTTACCTTTTTCAATTGTTAAAACCGATACTTCCCTAATTACTTGAGGGCTTTCGATATCTATCTCATTAATTTTTGTTCCATTGGGAATTTTGTAAGTAAAAAGTGAAGAGAACCTATCGCTTTGATCGCATTCGGCTGCATAAATCCTTTTCCCGTCCTCCCTTTCGGGCATGTGTTGGCGCACGGTCTCCGGCGGTTGACCGGGTAAAAGAGTGGTTACATTCTCCCATTTTTTATATTTCGGATGAAAAAATTCAACAGATAAAGGCACAATTAATGCATGATTATAACATAATATTTATGTTAAACTTCAATTGTGAAGAAAAATTATTTCGGTAAATATTTTTCCGGACTTTCCCTGAACACTCTGCTTTTGGCATTCGCTTCATTTTTTTCCGATATCTCTACGGAGATGCTTTACCCTGTTCTGCCCGTATTCTTAACGCAAACTTTAGGAGCAGGCGGAGGAATCGTCGGGATTGTAGAAGGAGTCGCGATTGCAACACAACACATAGTTCAAGGATTTTCCGGAACACTTTCCGACAAACTCCAGAAGAGAAAACCGATCGCAATCTTTGGCTACACCCTTTCCGCAATTTCCAAACCCTTGATAGGATTTGCCGCTTCCTGGCAGGGAGTCTTGGGGGCGAGGTTTTTCGACAGGTTCGGGACCGGAACCCGTTCTGCACCAAGGGATGCTTTGATTGCCGCCTCAGCGGATAACCAATCCAGAGGTAGAGCTTTCGGCCTTGAAGGAGTGGGAGACAACCTCGGCGCATTTTTGGGACCTCTTATTGCTGTCTTTATCCTGTTTGTTCTAAAAGCCAACATCCGCGATATTTTTTACCTTGCAGTAATCCCGGGTCTTCTGGCAGTAGTTATGATAATCCTTATTAAGGAAAAAGACGTTCTTCAAGTAACAAAGAAGAGGATTAACGTGACTTTAAGGAATTTGCCCAAGGCTTACTGGAACTATCTTTTTGTCACGGTGGTTTTCGGTCTGGGAAACTCAAGCAACGCATTTTTAATTCTTAGGACAAGGGACGTGGGCGTATCCCTTGAAGACACGATACTTATTTACGCAGGATTTAATTTAATAGCAGCCCTTGCATCTTATCCCTTAGGTTTTTTGTCCGACAAGTTGGGAAGAAAAAACGTCCTACTGTTTGCTTTTATAGTTTACCTTATTACCTATTTAGGCTTTGCCATAGATAAGAACATGATACTAATCGCGGTTTTATTTTTTCTCTACGGAATTTTCCAGGGGACTTTCCGGTCGGTCGGAAAGGCTTTCGCAAGCGACTTCGTCCCCCAACCTCTACGGGCCTCTAGTGTCGGCTGGTACGCAACGGCAGTCGGGCTTTCGGGGCTTTTCGCAAGTATCATTGCGGGGCAGCTCTGGGATAACATAAGCCATACTTCCGTCTTTGTTTTCGGTGCAGTATTTGCTCTCGCAGGAATTATTGCGCTTCTTACTTTAGTGCCTAAAAAAATTAACACAACCTAAAATTTAAGAAAAAAATAGTTGTCTTCGGGTATATAATACTTCGTATGACTCCTAAAAAAATCATTTATATTTTTTCCTTAATTCTTGCGTTAATTTCCTTATATCTTCTTACAAGACCCGATATGCCTTTGCCAAGCCGGATTGTCAACAATTTCGCGAATAAAGCAAAGGCCTTAAATTCGTCTTCCAACCTCTCAATTCAACATATAGCAATTATCGTTATGGAAAATAAGCCCTATCCGGCTATTGTCGGAAACAGCGAAGCGCCATTTATTAATTCGCTAATACAAAAATACGGACTCGCGCAAAATTACCATGCGGTCACAAATCCCAGCCTTCCTAATTATATAGCCTTACTTGCAGGCGATACTTACGGAATTAACTCCGACTGTCAAACCTGTTTTTTAAACAAGAAAAACCTTGTCGACCAGCTTGACAGAGCAAATATTTCGTGGAAGGCATATATGGAATCTATGCCTTCTTCGGGCTGTTTTGTCGGAAACGCCGCGACCTATGCGCAAAAACACAATCCTTTTATATATTTTAACGATATAAAGGATAACCCGAAAGTTTGCGCCAACATCGTACCTTTGAGTCAACTTGCGACAGACCTTAAAACCAAAAATACAACACCCGACTTTATCTGGATAACTCCGAATTTATGCAACGATATGCACGACTGTTCGGTTGCAACCGGCGACGCGTGGTTAAAAAACGAAGTTCCGATCATATTGAATTCGCAGGCTTTTACCAAACAGAATTCCGTGCTTTTTATTACATGGGACGAGGGAGACACGCTTAATAATAGAATTGCAACTCTTTTAATTGGCAATAGCGTAAAAACCGGCTACAAATCTCAAATCTTCTACACCCACTATTCTCTACTTAAAACGATAGAAAACCTGTGGAACTTGCCCTATCTGACGCAGCAGGTTTCGCAAAGCGCGTCTATGCTTGAATTCTTTAAAAAAGGATAAGGCCGTGGCTAAAAACGGAACTATTACCTTACCCTTAACTCTTCCCTAATATAATTTATCGAATCGGCAAACGCAACAGCAAAGCTCTTGTTGGCAGGACTAATCTTTTTTCCGTTTTTATGGATTCCCAAAAGAAGGTCCAGGGTTTGCGGTACGATAGTTTTATTTGAGGGAAATGAAAACTCCACGTACTTATCGTTTGATTCGGGGTTTGGCAGGGAAAGCGAAAAGCTTACCCCTTCCCCATCACAGACAAATCTTACCGTTTTTATTCTTTCGGGAGAGTCCATAACATCCTCGAACTGTTTTCTGGACGACGGAGTGTTTAGATTATACTTAGAAGTATAATCGTATTTTGTTGCTACACTAACGATTGTGGAATTTCTTATGTGTTCCGTAGAGGGCATATCTTTCCCGTCTCCGTAAATAGATTTAGGAAGATCAACAAGAAATAACTCGTAAAAAAAATACGGGTCATACCTCATAAGCCTGTCACCTAAAAACAATATGCTTGTTCTTCTTAGTTTTTGAATAACTAAAAGATCAATAGGTTCTGCTGTTAAAACGAAAAGCTTATCTTCCTTATCCTTTCTCATTGCTCTTGCCTCCACCCCCCTTTCTTTAATTTTATGAAGTAAATCTTCGTAACGACGTGTTTCTTTTAACGTTTCCAGCTGCCTAAACCCCCTAAAAATTTCTCTTGCGCCCGCTTTTTCTTCGGGTGTTATAGGTCTTGTTATAAGATCGTTCATCGCGGCCAAAAAATTTATGTCTGATTGCGGATATGAAGTGAATGGATTTTCCTGTATCGACGCCATTTTGCAAAAAGATACACCAGCGTCTTACTTTTGTCAATAAGTTTTTTAAAATGCCTTTCCGGCAGGGGGAATATTTTCGGGGTTTGTATAAATTTTTTTGATAAACTTTGACAACTTTTTTCTTACGGCAGATAAAAAACTTTGCCTTTCACCGCTATTTTCTTTATGAATTAGATCATCGGAAATCTTGTCGACGTTATTTTTTGATAAACCTCCCTCTATAACCCGCAAGTCCGGTCTTTGCTCTTCCATACAAACAATATATTTGATTAAGAAAAAAAGTGCAAACTGCTTAAGGATCTTCTTAATTAAGTTACCATTAAAAACTCCCAGCTAATTTGTCTAATTGCTGGTTCCAGCCCGTTTCCATTCCTGCAAGCGCTCCTTGTGCCTGCGGCATAACCGCTTTAGTAACCTGAATGTGAACGGTCATTTTTGTTTTGCCGCTAACATCTTCAAATGTTACGGATGTTAAATGCTGCAAAATTTCTTTTCCGTTTAGTACGGCATTTGCCGTAAACGAAAGCTTTTGTGGAGCGTCAACCTCTTTAAATTCTCCCTGCATCGGCCATTTTTGTCCCTCCAGGGGCCCTAAGTCTTTTCCGGCAATCATTACTAAATCGATTTTCCCGCCGGCCTTTGCGCTCCATTCGTTAATCTGGTTTGTTGCTCCGTTCGGAGCCCACCATTTTACAACCAGATCAGGATCTGTCCAATGTTTAAAAACAAGATCTCTTGGCGCGTTAAAAATTCTAGTTAACGTTAATTCTTTATATGTGTCTCCCATTACTTATCACCTCCGTCCCAAGGTGTTATAAGCTGAAAGTAATTCCCGTCAGGGTCAGCAAATGTCGCAATCCAGGCCGGCTTCATTTCGTATGGCTTAGCAATTACAGTTGCGCCTAACTTATTGATCCTTTCAAATTCACCTTTTACGTCGTTTGTCTCGAAATTAAAGATAACCCTTTCAGGATTTTGACTCTTGCCCTTTACTTTATCGTGGAATCCTATACTTAAGAAACAATTTCCGACTAAAAATCCTTTATAAGTTTCTTCATCCATATCGGGTTTTTTATCAAACACTTTTGAATAAAAATCCGAAAGTTTTTTTACATTCTCCGTTGAAAGTAAAATCGAATTAAAATTTAACATACTACTCACCCCCTTTGTATGCATTTTCAAGTTCTTTTATATCGAATTTTTTCATTTTCATAAAACATGCGGTAACTCTTTCAACTCTTTGTTTGTCCGGGTCGGTTAAATACTTCCCCAAAACATCGGGTACGATCTGCCACGTCACTCCGAATTTGTCCCTGCACCAACCGCACTGTTCTACTTCAGGCACAGCGGGAAGGGCTTTCCAGTACTTGTCTATTTCTTTCTGAGATTTACAATGAATAACAAACGAAACCGAGCCTGAAGTTGAAAGGTTGTATCCTTCAACCATTCCCCCGTTTAAAAACTGGAAATCCATTCCATTTAGAGTAAGAGTTACAGTCATAACCGAACCGGAAGGCTGTCCGGAAGCTTCTTCCGCAGCTTCGGGATACTTAATTACCTCTTTTATTTTTGAGTTCGGAAAAACCGAAACATAATACTTTGCCGCCTCTTCGGCGTTATCCTCAAACCACAAAAACGGCGTTATTTTTTGCAAACAATCCACCTCCTAATCGGACTCGTTCAATACCCAGTTGTGCGAAACATAGGGTTCCGAACATAAATTACGGTTAAAGCAACACGGTCTTCGCATTCCTTTGTTTAATTTGTCAAGCATAACCAACAGATGTTTTTCCCGGGTTTCCTGCGTCTTAACTGCCCTTACCCAGCGGACCCAGTCCCAGCGCGCACTTGGGGTAATATCCTTCCAAAGAAACTCCGCTTTCGCCGAAGTTTTAAGAGCTTCTTTCATATCCTCGGGGACGTCAGGCTCTATCCATTCATTTGTGGGCTCGAGTGAGACTTTTACCGTGTCTCCTACTTTAACATGTGCTTTGTCGAGCAAATTTTTATCGGGCCTAAACCAATGGCTTGGCTTTTTATCAGATGCATATCTTCCGTCCGGTTCGAGTAAGGTTTTAAAGGCAACACCGTTAAGTTCTCCCGAAACCATTGTCATAGCGCGTGTCGGTAGTTTTGCACTTGCCTCTGCCGGAAGATGCAAAATTGTCCAATCGTTAATTTTATAAAGTTTTGTTTCAAAATTTATTTTCATTTGTACCCTTCGGGCCGGGAGCCTTTTTGAACATTTTATCAAGTCGGTCCAGTCTTTGCTCCCAAAGTTTTTTAAATTGCGAAATCCACTCATCAATTTCTTCAAACTTTTGGGGCGATAACGAATATATGCGCTGCTGAGCCTTAATTTGGACGTCCACTACCCCCGCATCTGCCAAAACCCGCAGGTGTTTTGAAGTCTTTGGCTGGGTCATGTGAAGCTTTTGCGAAATTTCGCCCACGGGCTTTGGCCCGCCCAACAAATACTCGACGATATTAAACCTGTTTATCTCCGAAATTACGGCCAGAGTTGAATGATCCATGTTCATGATAACTATATATTACTATATGCGTATATTCCTGTCAATGTATATATTGACACCTTGTGCTTCGTGCTGAAGATTTTATAGGTTAATAAGGCATTCCCGTTTCCAGGTTCGATCGCTGAGACAGGTTTTAGCCTAAATTTTTTTTCCAAAAAAAATCCCGGCGGGGATTTAATGTGACCGCCGCCGGGACTTGTCCCAGCTTGTATCATGGTGTTATTTTTACCAGATCGGAAGATGCTTTGTCTGCGATATATATCACACTAAAAATGTAATAAGAATCACAAGCGTGAAAGT
>JAJYEF010000090.1 GCA_021785915.1 bacterium | reverse complement strand
AGATGTCCCAAGCCAAAGTTCCGCGCTTTTTGTTTCCGTTAACGGAAAAGATTTGTTTAGCCTTGGTGACCTTACCCAAAATACTCCGGTTATTGCGGGAAAAACCCTTCTTGACAATGGTGATAACTCGATTTCTTTCTTCGACCAAAAAGCAGTAACTCCCATTTCCAACACGTTCGGGAATA
The DNA here is from genome assembly GCA_021785915.1 of bacterium. Lineage (GTDB taxonomy): Bacteria > Patescibacteriota > Microgenomatia > Levybacterales > UBA12049 > DAHWUP01. The sequence goes on along the minus strand of JAJYEF010000090.1, from coordinate 3,106 downwards.
TGAACCCGTTCTTCTCCTCCTGCAGTGATACAGGTTCTTCCCCTACCGCAGGCTTTACCCGGGGAGGGATCAAGCTGACAGGACAGGGTCCAATTTGTATTATTATCCCCTATGGCCTTCTTTTCCCTTCAAACTTCGGTGGGCAAGGTGCCGATATTTTAAGCAATTTCTCCTTCAGTTTTTCAGGCAGTGCCGGAGTAACATCGTGCTTATATGACATAGCGAGCGAATCCTGCCTTTCCTACCTGCCTACAGGCTTTCAGGGAAATAAGCTTAGTTTTACCTATCCGTTTAATTCCAAAAGCTCAAGCAGGACGGCTCTGAAAGTATTTATAAGCCCGCCAAACGACAATAATAATTCCTATTTCCTTTCCAATTTTTCCTCGTCTTACTCGGAGTCTGTTGCATCACTTAACATTTCCAAAAGCCTTATAAACAGTATGTTTAATAAAGTCGCGAATATCTCCTTTAGCAAACTCTATATTCCTAAAAACGTAGCTTACAATCCGGGGGTCGAACTTACAAACCCCAAAAATCTTACAAACGACTGCAATCCTTCGCAAAACGAGGCTAAAAAAGAAATAGTTACGATAAACGGCGCCAGGGTCGTTAAATACACTTCGACTCTCGGAAGCTTCTGCGACCACTTCTCCTACCCCAATCTTCCGCACAACCAAGGATACTTGGTAATTCTTGACACTAAAACACAAGACGGCCTTCCGCTTACGCTCTGTGTTTCCGATTATACTGCCAGAAGATGCGATATATACGTTAACCTTACAGCTACTAAAAACTTCGCAGACAACGTCTATCTCCTTCCGCCCATGGACGCAAATGGCATAGGATATGATATAAACCTTGAAAATCTAGGGATAAAAGGCTCGCCTTCGGTAAACTACCTTTCTTCCGTCGAGTTTATTCCCATTCCCTATTCATTTTTGGAAAATATCAAAAGCCAAACCTTGGGACAAAACCCATTCGGCGGGATAATCACGAATTTTTCCGAGTATGATCCTGATTTTTATCTTGCAAAAGTTTCCGGACCGACGGTTCTTACGCTTAACGAGAGCTTTGAGGCCGGCTTTAAAGCTTATTATGTTGATTGCGGCTCCAGTCTTTCGTGCGCAATCAAGACCTTTCTTGCACCATTCTACTCGTCTCCCGTAAACCAACATATACTGGTTGACAACTGGGCAAACGGCTGGGTAATTAATAGCCCGGACACCAGCGATCCGAACGCGAAAATTGCGATCGTATTCCTGCCCCAGTACTTAGAATACCTCGGGTTTGCCTTACTGATATTTATATTCGGATATTTAATCCTCCATATTAAAACTAAGCGAAGCTAAATAGACAATTGGTAGTAAAAAGCAGACTGAAGAAGGAAGGTTTAAGACGAGAGCTTCGGCGCGGGAGAAGGAAATTGTTAAATTTTTAACAATTAACAAACACTAAATATTCCAAAAAAATTCGAACAGATTTAATGCCATTTCTAATAAATTTCGTGTGGATAAATGCCCGATTGAACAAATTTTGTCAGTTATCCAAAAGTTATCCACATTTTTTTATCTAAAAAAATTAGGTTGTCAAATCAATCTAAACAATGATAATTTTACTATGGGGCTGGTTGTTTTTTGCCATTTTTTTGCTATAGGTTTGACACTATTGACAAGCTGTGATAAAATCCATCTACAGTATGAAATTGAATTTTTTAACAAGGAAAGAAAAAGAGGTTAAAACTATCTCTGACTACAAACAAGATTTATTGGTTAAACAAGGAAGAGAGCAGTTTAAAAAGCTGCTGGAAAAAGGGATTAGCATACCTGTTGTATTATTGTAAACCGTAAGGCTGGGCGAGCTTGACGGTTAAAAAAGAAGAGCATCGCTTTCGTTACTTGAATTAATAAGTCCTAGTACGATAAGCAATGCTCTTGGAAAAAGGGTAATTAGTCCTTTAGGCAGGAAATAAAACTAATTACCTATTTGTGATTGATATCAAAAAAATAAAACATTGTCAAGGAAAACAGGTGAGGCTAAAACTCAACGATTGTATTGATATAGATTGATATTTTTATATCGATATTTGGAAGCTAGAACGGTGATACAATAATTGGGCAGGTTATTGTATCACCTTTTTAGATGGAAGAAATCTTTTTTGAAAATAATATCCTTCCGGCCGAAGTCTGTATTACCCTTGAAACCACAACGTCCAACTCCTTACCCAGATCAAAACTCGCGTTTTCTACAACTATCATTGTTCCGTCGTCGAGATACCCTACCCCCTGACTTGCGTCTTTTCCTTTATGCTGGACCTGAATATGCAAAGTTTCGCCGGGAACAGCGATCACTTTTAGAACGTTTGCCAGGGTGTTGATGTTAATTGCGGTTATTCCTCCTATGTTTGCTTTTTTCTCGAGGTTATAGTCGCACGTTATAACTCGCGCCTTGTTAAGTTTTGCTGCCTGTATCAGCTTTTCGTCAACTTCGGGAAGTTTATCAAGCCCCATCGCTTTTTCTTTTTCGTCTGACATCACCACAAGCTTTATACCTTTTACTTTTTTGATTTTTTCCAAAAGCTCCATGCCTTTTCTGCCCCGCTCCCGCTTTACTAAGTCTTTGGAGTCTGCAATATGCTTTAACTCCAATAAAATACTGTCCAGGATTACCACAGCGCCCCTAAATAGTCCTAGAGAAATAACGTCGAACACTCTGCCATCTATAATTGCGGACGTGTCCAAAAAAATAGCATTCTCCAAACTCTTACCGTTTTTCTTGGACTTCCCTTTGCGGGGACGGCCAAAAGGAGGAAGCGTCCTTACAACGGTTTTTGCCACCTCTTCTGCCAAAAGCCCGACAAGGCGAGGAGGAAAATGGACTTCTCTTTCTTTTGTGGCTTCCTTAACTTTTTTTTGTACCTGTTTTTTTGCTTCTTTTTTTGCCATAATTTTTACCTAAATTAGCTTTATTATACCTTATTTTTCCTTGGAAAGTTCCCTGACAACGTCTACTATTGACTTAAAATTTTTAGGCGTTATGACTTTGTTCATTCCGAGCTTTTTTGATTGCGCGATTCTCTTTTCCAAAAAAGGCGGGGTTCTAAGTTCAC
>JAJYEF010000089.1 GCA_021785915.1 bacterium | reverse complement strand
CACATGTTTAACGATAAAACCCTCAATAAGTTAGTCGAAAAGTACGGACCGCCGCCCAAACGTGCCGACCGCTCCGAATTCTTGTACGAAGAGTTGATAGAATCAATAATCGGACAGCAATTGTCCAACAAGGCTGCGGATACTATATTTAATAGGTTCCTCTCTCTTTTTCCGAAAAACAAATTTCCGCGGCCCGAGATGCTTTTAAAAACGGGCGACGAAAAACTAAGAAGTGCCGGGATGAGCTACGGCAAAGCCTCCTACATAAAAAATATAGCCAAAGCATTTGTCGATAAAACAATCGACGTAAGAAAATTGCAGAAAATGGAAGACGCCGAAGTCATAAAGGAACTTACAAAAATAAAGGGGGTGGGGAACTGGACCGCGGAAATGATTTTGATGTTTACTTTTGGAAGGACGGACGTTTTTTCGCTTGGCGATGCAGGCTTAAGAAAAGCTATCAAAACTTTATATAAAATTGAAAAAGATAAGGAAATTTTGAAACTTTCCGGAAAATGGAAACCCAACCGCTCCCTCGCATGCTGGTACTTGTGGAGGTCTCTGGAAAACACCCCGACGGTCGGCAAGAAATAGCATTAATATTATAAATTTCTTCTGTTATACTAGAACCCGATGATTAAAGTTATTGTTTTTGATTACGCGGGAGTTGTTGTTGAAAGCCCCATGGCTAACTGGGCAAAAAAAACTTCCCATCCGGATCCGGAGAAATTAAAAGGTTATAAAAAATTGACCGACATCTGGGACAAGGGGCTAATGCCGATTGATCAAATGTTCGAATATTTAAGTATGTTTACGGGGATTACAAAGGATGAAATCTGGGAAAAACTTTACGGACGTTATAAACCAAACCAAGAAATATTGGAAATTATCAAAAAACTTAGAAGAAACTACAAAATATTTTTGTTTTCCAATTTCGTGTCACAGATTCTAAACCACCTTCTTGAGATTAATGACTTAACCCGGTATTTTGACGAGGTAATAGTTTCATCGGATTACGGGGTAAAAAAGCCGGACCCTAAATTTTTTGACATACTTGTTAAAAAAGCAGGTGTTTCTAAAGACGAAATAATTTTTATAGACGATTTAAAAGAAAACGTAAAAGGCGGGAATGAATACGGAATAAAATCCTTTCTTTACGTAAGTCCGCAACAACTTATTAAAGACCTCGCTGAAAACGGGATTAATTTAACCCAACAAAAAAAGTCTTGAAATGGAAAGGTTATTACCTTATAATATTTAGGTTCCGCCCCAAAGGCGGAAAAATTTATTTATGGACTTATCGTTTTTCTTTACGCATAAGCTTATAATCACCATAGGGGCAGGATTACTGTCCATTCTCTACGCACTATTTTTAAGCTACAGAGTTTTGTCCCATCCCAAAGGTGACGCAAAAATGAACAGCATCTCGGACGCAATCGCCGAAGGTGCTAGTGCGTACATGAAACGCCAGTACACGGTTGTCGCCGCAATCGGGGCGCTTATTTTTATAATACTTTTCCTTGTCTTCGGAATATTTACGGCTTTGGGTTTTGCGGTCGGGTCTATTTTTTCAGGCGTTGCGGGAATTTTCGGAATGACCGTAGCTGTTCGAAGCAACATACGAACTGCGCAGGCTGCAAAAAAAGGCCTTGCGCAGGCCTTTGAACTTGCATTCCAGGGAGGTGCGGTAACGGGCCTTATGGTAGCGGGACTTGCACTTTTGGCGGTCGGGGGATTTTACTGGGTCTTGGAAAGAGTAGACCCCAACACATTACAGCCCCTAGTTGCCCTCGGCTTTGGCGGAAGTTTGATCTCCGTTTTTGCCCGTCTCGGCGGAGGGATATTTACAAAATCGGCCGATGTCGGAACCGACATGGTCGGAAAAATCGAAAAAGGAATTCCCGAGGACGACCCGAGAAATCCGGGAGTAATCGCAGATCTTGTTGGCGATAACGTCGGGGATGATGCGGGAATGGCCGCCGACCTTTTTGAAACTTATGTAATAACGGCCGTTGCGGCGATGATTTTGGGACAGCTTACTTTTCCGTTTAACCAGGCTGTATTGTTTTATCCGATGTTAATAGGCGCTATCTCGATAGTTGCGTCAATTGTCGGAACGTGGTTTGTAAAACTCACGGGAAAAAGCGTAATGAGGGCTTTATACCAGGGGCTTATTGCCGCAATGGTAATTGCCGTTTTCGGCTTCTATATTTTAACGTCAAGCATTTTTCCGCAGGGCCTTGGACAAATATCAACGCTTAATTTGTTTCTTACATCAACGATCGGGCTTATAGTTACAATCGGAATGGTCGTTATAACCGAGTACTACACTTCCAAAAAATTTTCGCCGGTCGCAACAATCGCAAATGCATCGTCAACAGGACACGGAACAAATATTATCGCCGGGCTTGCGGTTTCAATGAAATCGACTTTTGCGCCGATTATTTTAATCGCGGGTGCCATATTTTTCTCTTTCGCGCTTGCGGGACTTTACGGGGTAGCGGTAGCGGCGATGTCGATGCTGTCCCTTGCGGGAATTATCGTTGCAATCGACGCATTCGGACCGATTACCGACAACGCCGGAGGAATTGCGGAGATGGCAGGCATGGACAAAAAAGTAAGAGACATTACAGATCCTCTTGATGCTGTCGGAAACACGACAAAAGCTGTTACAAAAGCATATGCAATAGGAAGTGCGGGTCTTGCCGCACTCGTTCTTTTTGCAAGCTATACTCAGGAGCTTACAAAACCCGGTTCACACTTTTCGGGGACATTTTCTTTATCTGACCCAAGCGTTTTAATTGGTCTTTTTATAGGAGGCGCTTTGCCTTATCTTTTTGCAAGCCTTGCAATGGAAGCGGTCGGAAAAGCGAGCGTTTCAATTGTTAACGAAGTAAGAAGACAGTTTAAGGAAATAAAAGGTCTTATGAAAGGGACCGCAAAACCCGAGTACGGTAAAGCCGTTGACATAGTAACAAAAGCCGCAATAAAAGAAATGATAGCGCCTACCGTTATAACCGTTGCCGCGCCTATCGTCGTGGGATTTTTATTGGGCCCCAAAGCCCTGGGGGGACTTTTGGTCGGAAGCATTATTACGGGTCTTTTTGTGGCGATTTCGATGACAACCGGAGGAGCGGCGTGGGACAATACTAAGAAATATATCGAGGAAGGAAACCTGGGCGGAAAAGGAAGCTTTGCTCACCAAAGCGCGGTTACCGGCGATACCGTCGGAGATCCCTACAAGGACACCGCGGGACCTGCCATTAATCCCATGATTAAGGTCCTAAACATC
>JAJYEF010000013.1 GCA_021785915.1 bacterium | reverse complement strand
TGTTCTTCTTATCTTAACTGTTGTAACTTGGATATTATTATTTATTAAAAACAAGCGGAATGCCTTTAAGGGAAATCTTAAAAAACCCATTTTAATTTTTTCCGCAATAGCCTTATTGTCTTTATTGTTGAATTCACCCAGTCTGAATGCGCAAAGTTTCATCGTTTCTTTTCTTTATTTGGCGCGCTGGGTACTTTATGCGTGTTTATATTTTATTGTTTTTGGTTTCGATAAAAGTTTTAGGAAAAAGATTTCTTATATTATGTATCTTTCCGGATTCTTGTTTGTTCTGGAGGGGTATGTTCAGTATTTTTTATACCCGAATCTAAGGAATTTATACTATTTGGGTTGGGACGAACACCTATACAGAATGTTCTCGGGGTTTTTGGACCCTAACTACGCGGGCGCCTTTTTTGTTGTTTATCTTATATTTTCATTATATTTTGTGTGGAGCCATTTTAATACAAAGAATTATTTAAAAACTGCGATTTCCGGCATTATTTCCTTGATGACTCTTTCGGCAATTTATCTTACGTATTCAAGAAGCGCTTTCCTAATGCTTTTGGTAAGCACTGTGACTTTCCTGATATTGATTAACAAGAAAAAACAGATATTGATAGTTTTTGTTACCTTGATATTGTTAATATTTGTCGCACCCAGGTCATTTAAAACTACGGGAACCGATATGCTAAGGACTGTATCAAGTGAGGCAAGGATAACGAGTATGCAGCAGGCAATTACAATATTTGAGAAAAGTCCTGTCATAGGCGTAGGCTTTAACGCTTATAGATATGCACAGAATACGTACTTGGGACTTGATAATATTTACTGGCAGACCACGCATTCGGGCGCGGGAACGGACGACAGTTTTCTTTTTGTTCTGGCGACAACCGGAATAGCAGGTTTTGCTTCTTTTATATACTTACTTTATAAAATGGGCAAACTTTTTATCATTAATATCGGTAGGAACAAATTTTCGGTTGTTTCTTTGGCAATTATTCTTGGACTCGCGGTAGACAGCATTTTTATAAATAGCCTGTTTTATGTTTTTATTCTGGAGTGGGTATGGATTTTAACCGCTCTTTCGGAAGTCTCTAAAAAAGAGCAATAATTTCCGAATAGTTGTTGTTTACGGCAACTATATTCTGAAAGCCAAATATCTCATAATTTAAAGGTCTGTATTGTCCAAGTTCTACCGGACCGTCGGGCAAGAGTCTGTAAAAGCGGAAATTGGTAAGAAGGTCATAAAAATCTTTAAAGAAAGTTTTGCTGTAGGCATTCATTTCGTTGAATTCGAATTGTATAACTCTTATTTTATCCGTTCGTATCAGGTTTTTTGCACCAAGAAGAATTTGAAACTCGTTTCCTTCAGTGTCTATTTTTATAAAATCTATGGTTTTGATTGAATTTTTTTTGGTAAATTCGTCCAGGGTAGTTATTTTTATATTAAACGATTTGACTTTTTGACCGTGATATTTTTCGATAACCTCCTTATATAATGACGCAAGCGTTGAAGTAGGTTGCGTGTCTTTAAGTTTTGCATCGTCGGCAAAATCCCATATTTTTGTTAAACCTTGTTTGTTTCCCATCCCGAGTTTGTAAATTTTTAAACCAGACTTTCTGCTTACCTTTTTAAGCCGTTCAAATGATTCCGGTTGAGGTTCGAAGGCGTAAATTTGTGTCCTCGGAAAATATTTTCTTACGGTTTGAGAATATCCACCGTCATTTGCCCCCACGTCGAATATTGTTTTTATTTCCTTTGATTGCCCGAGTAAACTAAGGAATTTTTCCTCTCCCGTTATTTGTTCTCCCTCGGAGTTTAGAACCCCAATTCCCCTAAGTGCTATTTTATATAAGTGCAGATTAAATTTGTAAAAAATCTTACGGGCAAATATAAATCGATAGAGGTTTAGCAACAGATCTTTAAGAGGCATATTTATTGAGAATAATTAACTTTTATGTCTTTTTCGGTTTTATTACCCGCTTGGTCTGTTGCTATTATTTTTATTTCGTTGTCTCCGTTTTGAAGAGGTAGGTTATAAGAAAAATTGTTATTCTCATCTATGACCGCCCAATATCCGTTTACGGTTACAGTTACTCCAGGGTCTGTCTTTCCGCTTACAAGTGCCGTATTTTGGTCTTTACTAAATTGTTCTCCGTCGGTTGGAGAGGTAACGTCAAGAGTGGGCGGAGTATTAGAATAGGTAACATTTATTACATTTGAGAAATCGCTTTGTTTGCTATTGGAGCTCTCTTTCGTGCTTATTTGATTGTTTCCGGGGTTCAATGTCTCGGTAAAATTGAAATTTCCGTTTCCATCGGAAGTAGTTTGGTCAACATTAGTATTATTCATGTAAAGCAAAATAGTTTTTCCTTTATCAGCCGTTCCGGAAATTATAACTTTTGCGCTGTTGGTGGCAGTCGGAAGAGGGTTTAGTATCGGCGCGGGAATAAAACTGATTGAGTTACTATTGGTTGCAACCTGTTGTTTGTTTGTGCTGGAGAGAAAAAGGCTAAAGTTAATAAGCATTTCCACGCCAAATTTAAATAGAAAATATAAAACAATAATAATTCCTAAGACGCTAAGGATAATAGTTTTCTGTGTTCTTTTTTCCGTACGTTTTGTAAGTCTTGACCTTCTCATAAATATTATTCTTGTTTAAGAGCCGTTTTCCGGATCTCAACTACGTTTCGGCCCGCCGTTTATGCCGGTAAATCCTGCCTGCTTGAGCCGAAGGTGAGATTTGAACTCACGACTTGCTCTTTACGAAAGAGCTACTCTACCGCTGAGTTACTTCGGCAATCTTAGGTTTATGGGATCCGCACCTCTAAGCCAAATTCTATCAAATTTTGCAATAAAGCGCTGGGACGAAATAGCCGTTCGCAAATTTGCCGAAACGGCAAAAACTAATATATTTTATGAAATTTTTGGTTTGAAGGCAAATTTAGGATTTTACGGACCTGTGTCTTCTGGCAACTTTTAATTCTAAAAGTGCTTTTTTTAAGTCTGCGTCAGCCAGTCTGAAATCGTTTTCGGATTGTTTATTCCTCATCGCGTGTCTTGCTCTTTCTTCCGCTTCTTGGGCTTTGGCAATTTCTATATCGCTTGCTCTTATGGCATGGTCAGCGAGAATGTTGACACGGTTATTTATAACCTCTAAAAATCCTCCTAAAACGGCGAAGGGCTCAATTTTGCCATTATGTTTAATAACCATTTCCCCGGGTGTTATTTTTGTCAAAAGATTAACATGGTTTGGGAGAATTGAAATTTCTCCTTCTGACGTTGGAATTGTAATTTCGTCAACCTCTTCCTGTAAAACTATTTTTATAGGGGTTATTATCTCAAGGAAAAGTTTCATTATTTTGCGTTTTTGACTGCCTCTTCTATGGTGCCTGTCATGTAGAATGCCTGTTCGGGTATTTTATCGTGTTTTCCTTCCAGTATCTCCTTAAAACCTTTTACCGTATCCTGTATTTTAACATATTTGCCGGGTGCGCCGGTAAATACTTCCGCAACGAACATTGGCTGGCTTAAAAACCTTTGTATTTTTCTGGCTCTTGTTACAGTTAGCTTGTCTTCATCGGACAATTCATCCATCCCGAGGATCGCTATTATATCCTGAAGGTCTTTATAGCGTTGCAGGACTTTTTGTACACCTCTTGCAACAAGGTAGTGGTCTTTACCGACAATATTAGGGTCTAAAATTCTAGACGTTGAATTAAGCGGGTCAACGGCCGGATAGATTCCCTGCTCCGCGATCGAGCGCTCAAGCGTAATGGTTGCGTCAAGATGCGAGAAGACTGTTACGGGAGCAGGGTCAGTATAATCGTCGGCGGGAACATAGACCGCCTGTACCGACGTTATCGAACCCTTCTTTGTTGAGGTAATTCTTTCCTGCAGTTCGCCCATTTCGGAAGATAGGGTAGGCTGGTATCCTACAGCCGAAGGCATCCTTCCCAAAAGAGCCGATACTTCCGAGCCTGCTTGTGCAAACCTGAAGATATTGTCTATAAATAGAAGTACGTCCTCTTTTTTAACGTCCCTGAAATACTCGGCCATGGTCAAAGCTGTTAAAGCTACCCTCATTCTGTTTGCCGGAGGCTCATTCATTTGTCCGAAGACCATTACGGTTTTATCGAGTACGTTTGCTTCTTTCATCTCAAGCCACAGATCGTTTCCTTCCCTTGTCCTTTCTCCGACTCCCGCAAAGACCGAGTGGCCTTTGTGTTCCATTGCAATGTTCCTGATAAGTTCTTTGACGATTACGGTTTTGCCTACCCCAGCGCCTCCGAATACGGCTATTTTACCTCCCTTTGTAAAAGGCGCTATCAGATCTATAACTTTTATTCCCGTCTCGAGGATCTGCGGGCTCGTCTGTTGGTCGGAAAGCGCCGGAGGAGCCTTGTGAATGGGTTCAAAAGAAAGACCTTTTTGATTTTTGTCGAATTTTTGCTCGTCTATCGCTTCTCCCAATACGTTGAAAATCCTTCCCAATGTTTTCTCACCAACGGGAGCTTTAATAGGCGAGAAGGTCCTTTTTACTGTCATTCCTCTTGATAATCCGTCGGTCGGGCCCATAGCTAAGGCCTTTGCTTCGTTTTCTTCGGTCAAAAGTGCCGTTTCCAGTATTAGCTCGCCCTTGTCTTTGGTTTCAACAGTTAAAGCCTCGTAAACCTGAGGGGCATTTTTTTCAAATCTTACATCAACAACAGGTCCCTCTATTTTTATTATTATTCCGTTAGTATTTGTTTTAGGCATATGCTTTCTGTAGTCCTCCCCCTATATCCAAAAGCTCATTAGTGATTTTTTCCTGTCTGGTTTTATTATATTCAAGTTGAAGAGCGTCGATGATATCTAATGCGTTATCCGTTGCGTTTTTCATTGCTATCATTCTTGCCGCCTGCTCTGAGGCGTAGGACTCAAGTAAGTTTTGGTAAATTAGCATTTCGATATAATGTTGTAAAATATCAGGCAAAATTTCGTCTACGACCGGCTCAAAAAGGGTAACTCCGCTTGATTTTTGCTCCATTTCGATGTTAATAGGCAAAAGGGTAGTGTTTTGCACGTTTTGGGAAAAGACGCTTACGAATTTGGTCGTTATAATTTGCACTTCGGAAACTTTTTTGCCCAAAAAATATTCGTCTATAATATTTTGAATGGGATAGACGGTGTCATATAGCGGGAGCGAGCTTCCGAAGGGGAAAGAGGCTATTAGGTCCTTGCCTGTGGAAGTAACTATTGATTCGGCCTTTTTACCTACGGTTATAAAATAAAGCTTTCCTGAATCAGCGCGTAAAACTTCACGTGTCAAATTAGTTATAAGACCCCCGCATAATCCTTTGTCCGGTGACATAACTACAATTAGCTTTGCGTTAACGTCTGGCTTTTTCATGTAATCGCTTTGTTCTATATTATCAATTTTGTGACTTAAATTCTTCGAAATAATTTCAAGCCGTTCAACATAGGGTTTTGATGCAACCGCTCTTTCCTGGGCGCGCTTTAGCTTGGATGCAGATATCATCTGCATAGCTTTTGTCGTTTTGGAAACGTTTCTGGCTGTACGTATTCTTCTTTTTAATGTTATTAGTGTTGCCATATATTAAGAAAATGATTTTTTAAATTCAGTTACTGCTTTATTAAGTTCTTTATTAAGTTCCTCGGTAGGTTTTTCCCCTTTGGCTATTTTATCCAGGACTTTTTGATATTTCCTTTTCATAAAACTATGCAATTGTTCTTCAAATCTTGACACATTATCGAGCGCGACGTCGTCCAAAAATCCGTTCGTCAAGGCCCAGACGCTTGCAAACTCCAAGGACTCGGGAAGGGGATCATACTGGGGTTGTTTGAGTATTTCTATGGTCCTTTTGCCCCTCTCCAGCTGTTTTGACGTTGCTTCGTCAAGTTCAGAGCCAAATTGAGCAAATGCGGCAAGATTATTGTATTGGGCAAGCTCGAGCCTCATTTTACCGGCAACAGATTTGATTGCGGCGGTTTGAGCAGCTCCTCCTACTCTTGACACGGAATTTCCCGCGTCAATTGCCGGCCTTATTCCTGCGTTAAATAAGTCCGTCTGGAAGAATATCTGTCCGTCGGTGATGGAAATTACATTGGTCGGAATATATGCCGAGAGGTCATTGGCCTGTGTTTCAATAATGGGAAGTGCAGTTATCGACCCTCCGCCATTTTCCTTGTTCATTTTAACGGCTCTTTCCAAAAGCCTTGAGTGAAGATAAAAAATATCTCCAGGATATGCTTCTCTTCCTGCTGGCCTTCTTAAAACCAAAGAAATTTGCCTATATGCCCAAGCGTGTTTTGTTAAATCGTCATAGATAACCAAAACGTCGTTGCCCTTTTCCATAAAATATTCTGCTATTGAAACGCCCGCATATGGGGCAAGATAGAGAAGGGTTGCCGGATCCGATGCCGTTGCAGCAACGACAATTGTATAATCCATTGCTCCGGATTGCTTAAGTCTGTCGACAACCTGCGCGACAGTACTTTGTTTTTGTCCGATCGCAACATATATGCAATACATTGGCTTGTGACTTTTCTGTAAGCGCTCCTGTTTTTGGTTAATTATTGTGTCAACTGCAACCGCGGTTTTTCCCGTGCCCCTGTCTCCGATAAGAAGCTCCCTTTGCCCGCGTCCTATGGGGATCATCGTATCAATTGCTTTAATTCCGGTCTTAACGGGCGTATTTACGGGTTCTCTTTTAACAACCCCGGGCGCAATTTTCTCAAGCGGCATAAGTCTACCTTTTTTAATCCTAGGTTTCTCATCCAAAGGATTTCCGAGAGGATTTATTACGCGTCCTAAAAGTTCATCGGAAGCCTCAACGCTTAAAAGTTGTCCGGTAGTTTTAACGGTTTCGCCGGTTTCTATATCATCGGCTCTATCCAAAAGTATTATGGAAACCGAGTCTTCATCAAGATTTAGGATGACTCCTTTTGCTCCTTTTTCAAAAACCACCTGTTCTCCCATCATTGCCTTAGATAGTCCGCTAGCAACAATTACACCGTCGGTGTTTTTTTCGACAGTCCCTACGTTCGTAGATGATCCTTGCGCGGAAAACGTCGAAAGCTTTTTTTCCAGTTTTTCAATTATTTTATCTGAATTTTGCATCTTGCTATTCACTTATTAAAGAAATTATCTTGTTAAGATTATTTTTAATGTTGTTCTCATAAATAATATCGTTGTTTACTATTCTTACGCCTGCAATCAGGCTTTTATCCGTTTTGGCAACTAATTTTTTGTCAGGATACAGTCGTTTCAGGTTTTTTATATCATCTTTACCCGGGAAATACGGAAAATATGCATAAACCGTATTTGCCCTTTCGATATTCTTCAGAGCTAAAACGTACAGCTTAAGCTCTTTTCTGTTAAGTTCTTTTGCTATTTTGTTTACTTTTACCTCGTCAAGTAAATTTTTTGTATAACTTGCCGAGGCGAGTTTTTTAATTAATTTTCTGTCCATATCAGTTTACGTTTTTAATATTATGCAAAGTTTTTTCCAAAATCTGTTTTTGCTCTTTTTCCGAAATAAGTCCCTCCAAAGATTTTGCTACCATATCGGAAGCAATTAAGCTTATCTTTTGGGTGAGTCTTGCTTCCGTATCTCTTGATTCCTGTTCGATTTTCTCTCTCGCCGCGAGAATAATTCTGTCGGCCTCCTGCTTTGCATTTTCGTCTATTTGCCTGGATGCATCGAGAGCCTGCTCTTTTGCATCCTCAATTATCTTTTGGGCCTGGATCTCCGCTTTTTGCAGTATTTTCTTCTCCTCTTCGAGCGTCTTTTCTAAAGTTGTTCTTGATTCTTCAGCCTGCTTTAACCCCTCCGCGATTTTATCTTCACGCGATTTGATCATATCCATAACCGGCTTATATAAAAAGCGTTTTAAAAGGTAATATATTATCAAAAAGTTTAAGACTTGAGCCCCCAGCAAAACGGGATCAAATCCAAGGTCTTTTAAAAATCCCATATTTTATTTTAAGAAAGCAAAAATTAAAGAATATATTGCAATTGCTTCTGCAAAAGCCATTCCAAGAAGCATTGCTGGTAAAATCTTTCCTGTGGCCTCAGGGTTTCTTCCTATAGCTTCCATTGCTTTTGCGCCGATAAGTCCTATTGCCAGTGCCGCCATTTGTCCTCCGATTGCTATTATCAATCCTCCGGAGAGGCTAAAATTTATAGATGTCATGATTCAATCACCTCCTCCTTAACTTCTTCTGCATGTGGTGTCATAAGTACCGCCATAAACGCCATCGTAAGCATCGCAAAAACAAGCGCTTGAACGAGTCCCACTATTACTTCAAGGAGTAAAAAGGGGAGTGGAAGCAAAAGTGCAAACATCGCCGAGATCGTTCCTATTACAACCTCTCCGGCAAAAATATTCCCGAACAAACGGAAAGAGAGTGAAATTATTTTTGTAAATTCACCTATAAGTTCCAAAAGTCCGATATATAAGTTTAAGGGATTTAAAGAAAAGTAACGGGTTATGTACTCTTTAAATCCAAGTTTATTAAGACTTAAAAAATGCGTTATTAATACGGATAGAATTGATAAACCTAAGGTTACGTTAAAATCGCTTGTGGCGGCTCTGAAAAACGGTACAATCTGTCCGTGCTCCTTAAGACCTACCGCAGAGACTCCCGGTATAAGTCCCGACCAATTTGCAAAAAGTATGAATATAAAAAAACTCATAAAATATGGGAAAATTTTTGGAGCATTTTCCCCGGCCACCGAATAAGTAATGTTATAAAATTCCTGGATAACGGTTTCAATGATAACTTGAAACTTTCCCGGCATAAGGCTTAACCGCTTTCTCAGCATTAAAATTAGTCCAACAAGAATCGCATCTACCAGTAATGCGTCCAAAAGTGAGTTCGTGATGCTAAAGAAGCCCAAACGAATAATAGGTTCTGCTGCAAATGAAACCATTAGTTATATATTTTACGGATAATTTAGCCTCAAGTCAAGAAGAAAAACTGCCTAATCCTTGAATTTTGTCAACGAGTATTACCGGCTTATCGTTTTTAGAATCTATTTTACCGCTTACAACTATGACCGTTTCTTTAACCAGAAGATTTTTGTACTGATCAAATATTTTCGGAAAAACTACGCACTCCAAAGATGCACCGTTTTCGTTGGCAATAGTTACAAATGCCATTTCGCTTCCCGATCTCTTTGTAAAAATTCTTCTTATTGCCTCGACAATTCCCCCGACAATTACTCTTTGTGTTTGCGATTCTTCCTCCAAGGCTTCGATTTGATGAGTTACTTTCTCTCTTAACTTTATCAAATTGTCCATTTGCGGGTGTTCCGTCAAGTAAAAACCCAAGAACTCTTTTTCAAAAGCAAGTTTTTCATTTTTGCTGAAATCGTCAGGTGAGTATTCCGGTGTGTTTGGCTGCGGCGGATCGTCGAGGTCTTCTCCGAATAAACTTGTTTGACCCGTACTGCTTTGTTTTTTCTTCTTGTTGCTTTTGTCGACAATCTCGGGATAATCTATTAAAAGCTTCGCCCTGTTGCCGAATTTGTCCATGGCACCCGATTTAATCAGACTTTCCATAGTTTTTTTGTTTATTACCGAAAGGTTAACTCTGTTGCAAAAATCCTCAAAACTTTTGAAGTCGCCATTTTCTCTTTGTTCTAATATGTTGGTAATTGCGGCGTCTCCTACGTTTTTTACAGCGGAAAGACCAAACCTTATTTTAGTATTGTTCTCGATGGTAAATTCACTTCCTGATTTATTTACATCCGGCGGAAGTACCGATATTTTAAGTCTTTTGCATTCTGCAACAGCCTGCGAGATTTTTTCGTTTTTTACGGGCCCGGAAGTCCCCCTTGATTCGGCAGTTAAAAGTGCGGTCATAAATTCAACCGGGTAATTGGCTTTAAGATATGCTGTTCTAAAAGCAATCGTTGCATAACAGGCTGCGTGAGCCTTACCGAAACCGTATCCTGCAAAAGGTTCGAACAAAACCCATAAGCCTTCCGCTTTTTCCTTGGTCATGCCGTTTGAAATACAACCTTGGACAAAATGGTCGTGCTCTTTTTTCATTTCTGATGGGATCTTTTTGCCGACGGCTTTTCTTAGCTTGTCAGCTTCAAGCCACGAATATCCTGCAACCTTTATGGCAGTTAGCAGAAGATCATCTTGAAAAGTGATTATTCCGTAAGACTGGTTTAATACGTCCTCAAGTCTCTTGTCCGGGTATTTTATGAGCTTTGGATTGTGTTTTCTTTTAATAAATTCAGGTATATTTGCCATAGGTCCCGGTCTATACAGAGCAACCATTGCCTGAAGATCAAAGATCGAGGTCGGTTTTAGCTCTTTTATATATCTCCTCATTCCCGCCGATTCAAGTTGAAAAATGCCCGTTGTTTCACCCGAAGCCAAAAGCTTATATGTTTTGTCATCCTCAAACGGTACTTTGGCAAATTCGATTTTTTTGCCCTGGTTTTCTTCAATAAATCTTAGAGCTTCCTGGATAATGGTGAGATTTCGAAGTCCTAGGAAGTCGATTTTCAGAAGCCCTACACCGTCTTCGCCTATGGAATACATGTCGTATTGGGTTATTATTTTGTCTCCGTTTGTTTCCCTTTGAAGCGGAGTGTACTCCGTGATTTCTTCATCGGCTATTACAACCCCTGCGGCATGGACCGATGCATGCCTTGCAACACCCTCGACTTTTCTTGCCAAGTCAAGAATTCTTCTCGTGTCCTCTTCTGTCGTATATGCAATTTTAAGCTCGGGACTTTGTTCAAGAGCTTTGTCTATTGTCATTGCATGCCCCTGCCATCCGGGCGGTATCATTTTGGATATTCTGTCTGGGATTGCATAAGGAAATCCTAAGACCCTTCCAATATCCCTGACCGATCCTCTTGCCTCCATCGTTCCGAAGGTTATTATTTGCGCTACCTTATCTTCGCCATATTTTTTTGTTACATATTCGATTACTTCATCTCGCCTGTTGTCTGCAAAATCCAAATCTATATCGGGTGGGGAAGGCCTCATTGGGTTTAAGAATCTTTCGAAAGGGAGTTTAAAGAATAACGGATCGATATCGGATATTTCCAGAGCGTATGAAACTATTGAGCCCGCATTTGAGCCCCTTCCGGGTCCGACGGTAATTCCTTGTGATTTTGCCCAGTTTACAAAGTCAGCCACGATCAAAATGTAAGTCTCATAGCCTTTTTTGAGGATTATTGACAATTCATAGTCGGCCCTTTCGCGTATTTCAGTGGTTATTGTTTTATATCGTTTTTTAAGTCCTTCTTCAACTTTTTGCTTAATATACTCGGCTGGAGTAATTCCACCCGGGACTTCTAAATTTGGCATGATCCACTTACCCAGCGGTATTTCAATATTGCACATCTGTGCGATTTTAACGGTATTGTCTATTGCTTCGGGATTTTGGACAAAAAATCCGGTCATTTCCTCCTGGGATTTAATGTAAAAATCCGGAGAATCGATCATTGTAAGTTTGCGGCCTTTGGTATCGAGAGTCGTTTGTGTCTGTATACATAAAAGTGCTTCTTGTGCTTCCGCATCGTCTGTTTGCACATAATGGTTGTCGTTGGTTGCAACTAAGGGAATCCCAAGTTTTTTGGAAAGAGTAACTAATTTTAGGTTCAAGGTTTCCTGCTCGGGGATGTTTAAATGTTTTTGGAGCTCCAGATAGAAATTGCCCTGGCCGAAAATTGCGTTTAGCTCTTTTGCCCTTTTTTCGGCGGTTTCCTGCTGGTTTTTCAAAAGCGGCTCGGCAATAAAACCGTTTAGACACGCACTTAAACAAACTATGTCCTTGCCGTATTGTCGCAAGAGCTCCAAATCGGTCCTCGGTTTATAGTAGTAGCCTTCGAGCCCCGCTATCGAAATTATTTTCATCAGGTTTTTGTAGCCGTTAAAGTTTTTTGCCAGGAGTACGAGGTGGTTTGAGTCTGAGTCAACGCCTGCTTCTTTATCGTGCCTAGAGCGTTTGCTGATGTAAATTTCCGCTCCGATTATCGGTTTGATCCCTTCGGAAACACAAGTTTTATAAAAGTTAATAGCGCCATACATGTTTCCGTGGTCCGTTATTGCAATCGCTTTCATGTTGAGCTCTTTTGCACGTCTTACCATATCTTTTATTTTTGAAAGACCGTCTAAAAGCGAATATTCGCTGTGATTATGAAGGTGTACGAATTCAGCCATTTTTTATTTCTTGTTTCTTTCGAGTCTTCTCTTTATACATATTTTGATCAGCGGTCCTTACGGAAGCGCTTACGTCATTTAAATCAACTCCTGATAAGCCAATACTCGCGCTTACATTTCTTAATTTCATTTCTTCAACAAGCCTTTTTTTCCAATTTTCAGCCAATTTTGGGGTGGTATCCATCAAAAAGACCTGGAATTCGTCCCCACCAATCCTTGCAGGAATATCCGTGGTTCTCGTAGAAGCTCTAATTGCATCGGCGGCAGATTTTAGCAATTGGTCCCCCGCTTCATGGCCCAAAGTATCGTTTACTGTCTTTAGTTCGTCTAAGTCTATAAAAGCTACGGAAGCTTTGATTTTTTCCCTTAAAGCCCTTTCAACTGCTTTTGTCCTTTCCTTTTCGTAGCCACGTTTTTCCAAAAGTCCTGTCAGGGGATCGTAATCCGATTCATATTCTTGCCTTAATCTTTCTCCGGCCTCATTTATTAGTTGTCTTTCTGTGGGTTTTGTTCCGCTTTTCCTAAAGACTCTTCTTGCAGCTTCTTTTCTTTCATTAACCTGATGTCTCAAATGGGCTATCCTATCTGCAGATGGATGAATTTTTTTCTGTATTTCTTCTCCCGTTGTTTCGCTCATTTTAGTTTCGCGGTTAAAACCGCCTTAATCTTTTCGGCGTCTGCTTTTACTTTTAAAGAACGCATAACCGCGCCGAGTAGAAACATTATAGCCGTTTGTTTACCTTTTTTATAGTCTTCTACGGCCTTAGGATTTTCTGTTAATACTTTATCTATTGTTTCGTTTAAGGTTTTGTCATCTACCGATACGGTGGTGTTTGCATTTTTTATTTCTTCGACGAGTTTTGCAGGAAGCAAAGATTCTATATCTGTTTTTTTGTTGATAATATAATTTGCGATTTGTTTCGGAGTCAAACTTAAAATTTTGCCCGCCTTTACGGCTTCTTCAAAATAATCAGCAGTGTTTTTATCTGTAGTAAGAATTTCCGAATCGTATTCTGCAATCCGAAATTGTTTTTGAAACCTTGTTTTCTTAGCGTCGGGAAGTTCGGGAATTTCCCTCTTAAGCCCGTTGATTTTTTCATTGGTCCATCTTATGGGAGGAATATCAGGCTCGGGAAAGTATCTGTAGTCAGATGCTTCTTCTTTTACTCTTTGGGATGCTGTTGATGAGGTTTTTTCGACAAACCCCCTTGTTTCCTGCAAAGGGACTTTCCCGCTATCTAGAATTTCCTCCTGTCTTTTAATTTCATAATCTATCGCTTTCCCGACAAAACTGAATGAATTGATGTTTTTTACTTCAACTTTATAGGAAGGAAGACCTTTTTGCCCTTGTTTTTTAAGGGAGATGTTTGGTTCAAGTCTCATATTTCCTTTTTCCATGTCCGCGTTTGAAACGCCCAAATACCTTACAATCTGCTGGAGCTTTTGGAGGTATTCCTTGACCTCTTCCGCCGTTTCAAAATCCGGCTCGGTTACGATTTCAACAAGGGGCACACCGGAGCGGTTAAAGTCAATTAAGCTTGCTTTTTTGCCGTTGACAGTCTCGTGGATTAATTTTCCCGTGTCTTCTTCCATATGCACTCTAGTTATCCCTATTTTTTTGCCGGTTGAAAGAATAACGTGGCCGTTTATGCAAAAAGGCTTATCGTATTGGGAAATCTGGTATCCCTTGGGAAGGTCGGGATAGAAATAATTTTTTCTGTCAAATTTGCTAAACAAAGGGATATCGCAGTTTAAGGAAAGCCCGATTTGAACGCACCATTCTACAGCCTTTTTATTGGGATAGGGTAGTGCGCCCGGAAGTCCGAGGCAGACAGGGCACGTATGCGTATTGGGTTTTTGTCCGAAATAATCCGCAGAACACGGACAAAACATTTTGCTGTTAGTCTTTAATTCTACGTGCACCTCAAGCCCGATTATCGGTGTATATTTCATAGGTTTGGTTTTTTGGACCTCCACAGTGCATTTTTTGTATTTAATTCATACATGTTGGCGACATTTAGGACCAAGGCTTCGCTAAACTGCGGCCCTATTATCTGCATGCCGACAGGAAGCCCTAAATTCGAAAATCCGACGGGAATGTTTATTCCCGCAAGGCCCGCTATTGACGATGGTTCAACCAAAACATCCGCAATTTCTCCAAACATTGCGGCGTCTTTCGTGGCACCTAAGGGCAGTGCAAGCGAGGGGCTTGTGGGAGCTATTATCACGTCAACTTTATTGAAAGCTTTTTCGAAGTCTTTGACAATTTCCGTCCGCACCTGTTGGGCTTTATTGTAATACTGGTCGTAATAGCCCGAGGAAAGGGCATAAGTTCCAAACATTATCCTTCTTTTTGCCTCTTCTGCAAATCTTTCCCTGCCAAACCCGTACCTTATGCCGTCGTACCTGGCAAGGTTTGACGAAACCTCCGAGCGCTGGATTATGGTATAAACGTCTATTGCGTACTTTGGGTCAAAAAGATTTATGTTCTCGATTTTTGCCCCCATTCCTTCCAGGTCTTTGATAGCTGTTTTTACTACTTTTTCAACTTCTTTATCTATTCCTTTTATGAAATACTGGTCCGAAATTCCTACCCTAACGCCCTTTATGTCTTTATTCAAATTTTGAAGATATTTCCCTTTAGGGTTTGGCGATGTCGTTGCGTCGAATTCGTCCATTCCCGCCAGGATATCCAAAATAAAAGCGCTATCCTCAACGGTTTTTGTGATAGGTCCGGGTGAATCAAGGGACGAGCCCATCGCGACAACCCCGTATCTTGAAACTCTTCCGTATGTCGGCTTAAGTCCTACAACACCGCACCACGAGGCCGGTTGCCTTATCGAACCTGCAGTTTCGGAACCAATCGCCGCAACGGTTTCATCAGCCGCAACAGCCGCTGCCGAGCCTCCCGAGGAGCCTCCGGGCAATCTTTTTATATCCCAGGGGTTTTTTGAAGCGCCGTAATCGGATGTTTCGGTCGAGGAACCGTGTGCCCAAGCATCCATATTGGTTTTTCCCAAAAGGACCATGCCGGCTGATTTAAGTTTTTCAACGACCGTAGCATCAAAGGGAGGGATATAGTCATCCAATACAATACTTGAAGCGGTCGTTCTAATTCCTTTCGTTGAGAAATTGTCTTTTATTGCAATGGGAATTCCCAAAAGGGGAAGTTCTACGCCTTCTTTTATTGCCTTATCCGAAAGTTTGGCTTGTTCCAAAGCTTTTGTTTCGGTTAACGTAACAAACGCATTAAGTTTTGAATCGACTTTTTTTATCCTTCCAAGGCAAGCTTTAGTAAGTTCAACGGAAGAGAATTTCTTGTTTTTGAGGCCTTCTTTTGCCTGTTTTATGTTCAGATTATTCATTATCTAGAATTGCATCAACTTTAAAAAATCCGTTATATCGTGATTTTGCGTTTGACAATGCTTCTTCCTGTGATAAAGAAGGCTTTGCAGAGTCTTGTCTTAATACATTTTCAAGTCCGGTTACCTGGCTCGTGGGCTCAACATTTTCAGTATTAACTTCGTTTAGCTCTTCAACGTAGTCAATAGTTTCATCAAGCTGTTTTTCAAATTTTTTAACCTCGGAGGGGGTAATCGGCAGACTTGCAAGTTTTGCTGTGTGGGAAACGTTAATTTTCATCGGGTTTATTATATGGTAAGCGAGAGTCTTTTGGCAATTGCCATTCTCGCATTTTTTTCCAAGGCCTCGTCTAACTTTTCAAGAACAAAATCACTATGGTATTTTACTTCAAGCGCCTTTTTAATTAAAAAATCCGCAACTATGGGGTTTTTAGGCAGTATGGGCCCGTGGAAATATGTGCCTATTGTATTTTTGTATAAAGCACCCTCTTCGTTGGCCGAGTCGTTGCTTCCGTATCCGTTTAATACTTTCCCCAAGGGCTTAATAGACGGACCCAAAATTGTTCTTCCTCCGTGGTTTTCAAAGCCTATTAAAACTGTTTTTTCTCCGAATATTTCTGATTCCACGGCAATATTTCCGGTCAACCGTTCTCTACCGGGATTTTCCGTGTACATATCAAGTACCCCTAATTGTTGAAGCTTATGTCCATCCGCCGTTTTATAGTAATTCCCGAGATATTGGAATCCCCCGCAAATATAAAGGCCCGGTATTCCTTTTTCGATCATTTCTTTAAGCGTATTTCTCTTTCTTGTCAGATCTTTTGC
>JAJYEF010000088.1 GCA_021785915.1 bacterium | reverse complement strand
GACATCTTATCGACTGTCTCTTCGGTCACGGGAACTTTTACGTCGCTTCTTGCGGGAATTGCCGCGATATCTCTTTTGGTAGGAGGAATAGGCATTATGAACATAATGCTTGTTACCGTTATCGAAAGGACGAGGGAGATAGGCCTTCGAAAGGCATTGGGAGCTAAGGACTCAACAGTCATACAGCAGTTTCTAATAGAAGCTATATTTTTAACCGTTGGCGGAGGAGTTGTCGGAATGGCGCTTGGCATACTCCTATCGTATCTAATAACTCTTGCGATAAGTCTTCCTTTCGCAGTTTCTGTTTCATCGATACTTTTGGCAATCGGCGTTAGCGGTGGAATAGGGATAGTTTTCGGCTGGTACCCGGCCAAAAAAGCTGCGGATTTAAGTCCTATCGAGGCTTTACGTTACGAGTAAATTTAGAACATAAAACATCAAGTACTAGGTTTTTAAGTTTATTTAAAGGGGGTGAGAAAGATGAAAAGTAAAAATACATTAACAATAGTTGCGGTAGTATTAATAATAGTTGCGGCTGTAGGAGGATTTTTTGTCGGAATGCAGTATCAGAAATCCCAGACGGGAGCAGCTTTTAGGCAATTCGGCGGAGGGAATTTCGCCGGGGGAGCAAACAGCGGAAACGGGACATTTGTAAGAAGAGGAGCAAACGGTGGTACTCAAACCTTTACTCCGGTAAGGGGACAGATCCTAAGCCTTGGCTCCGGAACGATGACCGTAAAAGAACAAGACGGAAGTACTAAGATTGTAGTTTTGGGATCAAATACTACTTTCGTCCAATCACAAACAGCATCACTCTCCGACCTTAAACAGGGAGATACGGTAATGGTTGTGGGAAATCAGAATTCCGACGGATCGGTTACGGCGACTGACGTCCAGATTAATCCACAGGGATTAGGAAGGCCTTCAGGCGGTACCGGTACCGCGCCTGCCCAATAAAAACACAAAAAATGGTATAATTTTACAAACTTTCACCGGCCCCTCCCGGGCCGGTGTTTTGGAAGAAATTAACTTTAAGATAAAATAACGAAAGGAGGTGACAAATTTAATGGAAGAAGAAACAAAAAAAGAAAGCGGTAACGCAGCCGGCAATACAAAAACTTATATAATTTTGGGAGTTGTGGTTTTAATCCTGGTAGTTATAGCAGGAGCACTTTTGCTTTCGGGCCATAAGACACCGAACTCGTCAAGACAGCTTTCAAACGTACCTACAAACCAGAATCAAACCCAAAACCAACCCGCAGGTACAGGCGCAAGCAAACAGCTGTTCAAGGATTCGCCGGAATATCAATATGCATACCAGATTTTCCCGGGAACTATGAGTGCACAGGCAAAAACGGCGATGTCGGGGTTTTCGATGAAAACAACAACGCTAGCCGACGGTTCAACACAGGTCAGCCTTTCATCGACCAACCCTAATTACAAGAACCAGTCTTACACCGTTAAAAAAGGTTACAGCCTTTACTTTGTAGAAAGAAATACTGTGGACGATAATCCTTCTCAGGATTCGGACAGGTTGTACTTGGACGACAGCGCGGTAATAGTTGACCCCAACGGTTACATAGCGCAGTAGTTTTAGGCAAACACGATTAATATTTCTTCCTTTTTAAGGTATGTATTTTTAGTGTAAAATAAGCGTATGGACGATTTAAAAAATAAGACAAACGACTATTGGAAGAAAAATTTAAGCCCCGAGCAATATCACATCATGCGCGAAAAAGGCACGGAACCGGCTTTCAGTGGGGCTTTGTACAACAACCACAAAACCGGTATGTATATGTGTGCCGCGTGCGGAAAGCCTCTTTTTTCCTCAAAGACTAAATTTGACTCGGGATCGGGGTGGCCGAGTTTTGACGACCCCATAAATAAACAAAACGTCATCCTCAAGGACGACGACAGTTTGGAAATGCACAGGACCGAGGTCTTGTGCCGCAGGTGCGGCTCGCATCTGGGGCACGTTTTCAACGACGGGCCAAAGGAGACGACGGGACTTCGTTACTGTATTAACTCGGCAGCGCTTAATTTCAAACCCCAGAAGTAGTCTATTGTGTGGAAAGAAGGTCAAAAAGCCTTGAAAGGAACGATTCGGTGATATTCAGGATTTGTCCGTTCTGCGTTGATACATAAGCAGTTTTATTAATGTCAACCGGCAACAGTCCAAACAGTTTTTTCTGAGCGACCCCGTTTACCATGTATGCGGACTGGCTGGCGTATTGTCCGAGCGTTATGCCCGTATCCGCGCTTGTCGATGCTACGATATTTATGAATTTCTGCCTTATTAAATTTTCAACAGCCTGGTCGGGCAAAACGGCTACATCTTTTGTCCCCGCGGGCGTTGTAACAGTAAGCTGTCCGGTAACAGGATTTATGGAAAGAGGGAAGTGAGTCTGTGCCGAGAAAGTACCTTGCCTTAAGAAGAATTCATTTCCCGAGCCGGTCGCAATTTCCAAGCCCTCGTTTTTCAACCCTTCGTTTATCTTGCCAAGGCTATCCGTATTAAGCTCGGTCTCATTCCCGTTTGCATCCCTTCCCCTTATACTTAAATGTCCACCTACGCTTGAGATCTGGATAGACGAACTATCACTGTTAAACATTATCTGTCTATGGTTTTGTTCTTCAAACCTTATCCTTGACAGCGGAGAAGGTGTTAACTGTGGATTTTGGTTTCCTCTTCCCGTACCGCCCTGGGGTTCTTGCTGGCCTCCCGGGTAACTTATGATACCTCCCGGAAGTGTGCCTTTATTAACCATGTTAGTCGGACCATCCTGCGAAACAGGACCGTCGGCGATAAATGTGCTTGCACCCAAAACGCTATCCTGGTAGGGGCCTGAAAAAACTGTTTTATATCCCCAAATTCCGACCGCGACAAGTGTTATAACGAGCAAAAGCCTAAAGTAGAAGGAAGAAAAAAAAGAAATTCGCCTTTTTTGTGCCATAATTAATTAAAACAGGAAAATCGTATAAAAGTCAAGTCCGCTTGACACTTAATTAGTTAAAGAGTACTATAAGAAGACTAAATTATGAGCTTAAAAAACCTTTCCAAGGGGCTTTCAAGCTTAAGCGCAATAAAATACATTTTGCCTCTAATTTTGCTGGTTTTCCTTCTTTCGGGTTTTTCTTTATTTAAATTTAAAAACGCGAACGCTCAAAACGTCCATCCTCTTCCTATAGTTGCTCAACAGTACGTTCCGGCATGTCCGGGACCTGTCAGCAAAGGGCACGCCAAATGCCACGCTCTGGTGGTCGTACATCCCGATGCCCACGGCCACGGTCCGGGTCCCACGAATACGCCGACACCGACTCCTGTCCCTTTATATTCCGGAGCGTACGGTCCGGTACA
>JAJYEF010000087.1 GCA_021785915.1 bacterium | reverse complement strand
CTGACGATTGAAAAGGGTGAGGCTTATGCCCTTATCGGCCCAAACGGTGCCGGCAAGACAACGCTTATCAAGATGTTCACCGGCCTATTGGCGCCCTCCGCGGGAACAGTTGATATCTTCGGACAAAATATCGTGGAAAACCCGATTGAGGCAAAGAAACATTTCGGTTACGTTCCGGATGATCCTTCGTTTTACGATTATCTGACGGGAAAGGAATTCTTGGCCCTTACCGGAAAGCTCCGCCGGATAGAGCCCCAAAAACTCAGCGTAAGAATTGAGGAATTGACCGATCTTTTTCCCATAAAGGAAATCCTCAATGAGCGGATGGGAAGCTATTCCAGGGGAAACAAGCAGAAACTATCTTTTTTGGCAGCACTCTTACCGCAACCGGACTTGTTGATAATAGATGAGCCTATCGTCGGCCTTGACCCTCTAAGTATCAAGATCTTCGGCGATACCCTTAAGGACTTTTCCAAAAATGGTGGGACCGTGTTTTTTGCGACACATATCCTTTCTTTTGCCAAAGATTACGCCGATAGGATCGGCCTTATGGACGAGGGAAAAATTGTAAAAGAGGAAAAAGTTTCAAGCAAAGCGTCGCTTGAAAAGTTTTATCAAGAGGAAACTAAACAATAGTGAAAAGTATTCTGTATCTTCTGTCTTCCGACATGAAAGCTTTCAAGGGTTGGTTTGGCAGGCAGACTTTCGGTAAGGTGTTTGTAACACTAGGTTTTTTAGCGGTTTTTGTTTTTGTTTCGTTTGGGCTTTATTCACTGTCGGGGATTTTTTTTAATCCCCTAACGCTTTACGGCTCTTACGGAATCCTTACGGCTTCGTATATTCTGCAGGCTGCAATCATTATGCTTTCGCTTTTTATAATAGGGACTTCCGTTGCCTCGACCTTAACTTTTCTTCTTAGTGGAAATTCAGATACGGATTACCTTTTGACCCTGCCCATTCGGGCGCAAATTTTAACGGCGTCCATTTTTATCAGGAATTCAATAGCAAATTTATTGTTGTTTTTAATAGTCTTTTTCCCGATAGGATTCTCATTCATAAAAGTCTTTTCGCCCGACAATTTTTATCCGGCACTCGTAAGGCTTATTTTTGTCCTGCTTATGCTGGTTCTTGCGACAAACGCAATAGGCAGTTTCCTGGGCTTTTATATCTCAAAATACATTAAGGGAAGGGGCGCAAGCGCTGTACTTTTCGGGACACTTTTCTTCCTCGGATTCTTATTTGCCGTCTTTAAGATAATTTTCCCCCAGAATCTTCTTTTGCTTTACAGTGCCAATCTTTCACGGTTTACTTCTATTTATCAGAGCCTGCCTCTTTCAAACTCCCTCCTTCCTTCCTATTGGTTCACGCAAAGCATAGTAGGCGGCGGAATGCCGCTTTTATATACTTTTGTTTTCTGTGTCTTATTGGTAGTGCTGTTTTTTTACTATGAGGAGAAGTCCTTTATAAATGTTTACCAGTTGCTTAAGGTAAACACTACGAGTATTTCCAAAAGGACAAAGTCTTATTATAAAATGTTTATCTCTACGAGGTATCCTATTATTATTAAGGATGTCCTTTCGATTACAAGGACCGGCACGGAGCTTGGCTATCTGATTTTTCTGACTCTCTTAGGAGTTCTTTTCTTTCTTATTATAAATTTTTCGGGAGGCTTAGGGGGACGGGCGGCAGCCTTACAGAACCAGCTTATCGTTTTTTCATTTGTTGCTTTCCTTTTTTACGCGACTGCATATGTTTTAAGACTTGTTTTCCCTCTTATGGCAAGGGAAGGGAATGCCGGAAGGTTTATTTTTTCTCTGCCGCTTAATAAAAAGAGGGTTTATTTCTCAAAATTGGCCCTTTCTCTTATCCTTTCCCTTCCGTACTTAGCGATGTCTTTCCTGGTTTGGGTAATTTTTCCCTACGGGAAGACTCATTTTTTGTTCTTGAGCGTTGTGACTTTTATTTCGGTAGTCCTTATTGCGATTTTAAGTTCTCTTACGGGAGCAATCTTTCCTAATTTTTTTGAAGGCGCTAATGCCGAAAAAGTTTCGACTAGCGCAATGGGTATAGTGACGCTTATTTTTTCTTTGGCGGTTGCTTTTTTGAATGCGAATATAATTTATCTTGTCGTAACGTCGAGTGCTCTTGGAACAAACTTAATGCTTACGGCGGCAGTTTTATATATTATCGCAACGTTAATGTTATACCTCTTATTTTCTTCGCGTTACAATAGCTATGAATTCTAATTTTCCACTTGTAATTTTTCCGCAATTGGCGTAAAAATAATGTATGCAGGCACCGCTTTTTTCAACAATTACTCTAATCGCCGAAATAATAATTTCCCTTATAATCTACTACACGTTTTACAGAAGCTATAAGTTTAATAAATTCCCCAAATATCTTGTCGCTTTTGCGCTTTTGTATGAAACAATATTTAACATAAGCTATATGGTTTCAAGGGTAGGGCAGGATGAGACAAAGTTGCTACCTCCTGTCGTAATTGCTTTTGCCGCCATACACGGAATTTTGTCGCTTATTATGTTTATCGCGCTTATCGTCTATATGATTCTTGCATATTTTAGGGGTTATAGAAAACAGGTGAATTATTTTATGCAACACAAGAAAGTAACAATAACTTTTCTTGTATTCTGGACTTTTTCGATACTTTCGGGGATAACTTTTTACTTTTTAACCTATTACATATACTAATTTAAAGAAAAACTGGGCTTTCGCCCAGTTTCTGTATGGAAAAGTAACCATACGCCTCCTTTTTCCCATGCAATATCTGCATTTTTGCACACAAATCTTAAAAAACGCTTAAAAGGGAATTTAGGTTTAGCTTGAAGTGTTTATAGATTTATTTTGCTGTGGCAATGACTATTAGTCTTTTGTAATTAGTACCCGCAGGCCAGCACGTCATAAGCGTCAGTTGCTTGGTCTTCGATTTTGGATTAAGGTAGGAAACATCCGTCGGGTCAACAATTTTCATATCACTAACAGTATATTTATACCTTGCGTCTTTGTAATAAATGTAGATGTCATCGCCTTTTTTGAGTTTACTTAATAGGTAAAATATCGAATTAAACCTCGTTGCTTCGAATAGGTTTGCCGAGGAGTGCGAAAAAAGGAACATATTTCCCGTCTGGTTGGGGAAAGCTGCGCCTTTGGCCTGCGCAACGCCCCGCGCCAAAGCGGCTTCGTATGCATACGAGTTAAAAGGGTCAACGTTTTCTATAATCCTAGCGTTTGCGCCGATTTTGGGTATCACAATGCCGAAATTTTTATCCACGGGAGTAATCTGGTTAACGGTTTTTGTGGGCTTATGGAGGCTGTAGTTGACCTCTACGCTTGCAACAGGAGCAAAGATATAG
>JAJYEF010000086.1 GCA_021785915.1 bacterium | reverse complement strand
AGACAGGGATAGGCTATAAAGCTTTATCTTCAGTTACTACCGTTAGTTCACTCACCGAAGCATGGAGCAGTGCCGCAGAAAATGTGGGTTCACACGTATTTATAAAGGAGCAAATCCTTGACCATTATGGCTTAAACATAACTTCGCCGCAGACCGCGGGAGTCTGCTCGACCGGAACCAATACCATCAGCGCCGAGGACTCCGGAGGAGCGGTACTAACCGGTGATGCTTCAACCGTAGACGTATCAACATCCGACGGTACGGGTGTTACTTTTTATACAAACGGATCTTGCACTACATCTACCACTCAATACACCATGACCTCGGGTGTTGCAAACTTTTATTATAAAACGTCAACCCCACAGATATTCCAGGTTACTGCAACCAAACATTTATCTACGGAAACAGGTACTTCTTTTGCAATAACCGTAAATAGCGGAAGTAGTCCGACTTCAACCCCTACACCAACCCCCGCAGTGCAACTTAAAGGTGGAATGCGAATAAGGGGCGGGGCGCAGATTAACTAAGCCCAAAATAAGTATGAAAAAGCACTAACAGTCATATTAGTTGTTATAATTCTTGCAGGTACTGTCTATTTGTTAAAAAATAAGGGAGGAGCAAATCAAATATATGCGGTTCAAGTTAACGGTATAGGAATTACGAAAACAGATTTAAATAAATAAATTAATGAACAGATGACTTTTTACAAAATACAAAACAAAAAGATTCCGGATAGCAATATAATAAAACAAAATATAACAAACGATTTAATAAACGATGAATTGATTAGCAAGTATGCTGCAAAGCATAATATTACCGTTTCCGGTTCGGAAATAGACAACCGCTACCAACTTAACGTAGGCGTTTATAACAGCCACAATAACATCCCGGATGCAAGTGCCGGGGCATTTCTTGTCCAAATTGATAAGTTATACGGAATGGGCAAAGATGAATATATCGAAAATTTAAGAATGGATATCTTAAAAGAAAAAGTGCAGGAAAGTGTCGGCATTCCTCTTACGATCTGGCTAAACGAAATCCGAAAAACCGCATCTATCGAAAACTATTAAACGGGTTCTCCTAAGTCATGAGCTTTTACAAACTGGGAGAAATTTTCTGCCGTTACGACCTGCGACACCCTGCCTCTATCGCCTACTAATGCTTTCCAGGCATTATAATCGTTATTTGCAAATGCCTGCTCTATTGCGGCATGCCGTTGGCTCGTATAGTTTTGGCCCTTGTGATGCGGGGTTTTTCATGTAAGCAACATCCTCCGGAGTTTTAAAATTCATATGCTCATACAGTTATCTATGAAGAAAACTATGTCCTAATTCATGTACCAAAGTAAATCTAGCTCTTTTTTTAAAGCTTATAAATACACCATTATTGATTACTATCTCATTACAATCACCCGTTAAAAAACCGTCTATATCGAAATTTTTCTTAAGACCATTATAAGAAGTTATCTTAATTCCTAATTCCAATTCAATTATTTCTTCTATCGGAATTGGCAGTTCCGGTTTGGGATGGTATTCTTTTAAAAAACCTTCCGCAATTTTAATTATCTGTCTATAAGTAAGGGGCTTCGCCGGAGAAACAGTCACATTACTCTCCGCCTTTTTTCAGAAATTCAATAAGTTTTTTAACCTTTTCTTTATTTATTTTCTTATTATTCCCTGTTCTTAAAAATGCCGGTAATAATGTTATCACTTCGGGAACCTCCTCTTTAATTTCTTTGGGAAGTTCTTTGTTAGCTTGATACGCTAAATCAAAAAAATTAACCCATTCCTTTGTATTTTCTTTTAATCCCAAAGAAACAGCATAACCTTTCAACTTTCCTACGTCTTTAGGAGGATTTAATTTGCCATTCTCTAATCTACTTATATTTGAGGGGTCTTGCCCAAATCGCTCACAATATCCTCGTAGAGTCATTCTTCTAGCTATCCGTAATTGTCTAAAGTATTCTCCAAACCTCATGTTGTAATTATTTTACAACATTAATCGTAAAATGTTAGGTGAGAATTACAAATGTTTAGTTCTTGACATAGTATATACTATACTGTATACTGTATACCATGACTACCAATACGAGGGCGAAAATTTTGGAGTATACCAGGCTACATAATCAGGTAAGAGCACATGATCTTACGCGAGTGCTTGGGATAACTCGAGCTTCTGTTCACCGACAGCTTAATAAATTAATAAACGAAGGCAAACTGGAGAAGATTGGCAAACCGCCTAAGGTATATTACTTCCTGTCATCTAAAAAAATATCCAAACAGCTTTCCGGTGATAAGGCAACCGTTGACTTAATAAATGACAGGTACTTGTATATCTCCCCCATCGGTGAAGAACGACAGGGATGGGAAGGGTTTATTGCGTGGTGCGAAAAAACGAAGCAGGATCCGGTAAAAACGGCAATTGAATATATCTCCACCATCAAAAGGTATGACAAGTTTAAGAAAAACGGCATCATAAATGGAATGCCTAAAATGAAAAATACTTTTAAGGACGTCTATCTTGATAAGCTTTATTATCTTGACTTTTATAGCATAGAAAGATTCGGAAAAACAAAGCTCGGGCAAATGCTTTTATATGCCAAACAAAGCCAGAATGTGGGACTTATCAATCAACTGATAAATCAAATCCGCCCTGAAATAATAAGGGTCATAAAAGAAAATAAGATTGAGGGCATACTTTTTGTTCCTCCGACCGTAAAAAGAGAAATACAGTTTGTAAAGGAGTTGGAAAAGCAGCTCGACCTCCCAACAAGGGCTTTGTCGGTAACTAAAATAAAAACGGAAATAATTATTCCTCAGAAGACTCTTTCGAAACTTGAGGATAGGGTTGAGAATGCAAAAAGAACAATCATAATAGATGATAAAAAAGAATATACAAACGTTCTCCTTATAGATGATGCTGTAGGATCCGGTGCAACAATGAACGAAACAGCAAAAAAAATTAAGGATAAAAACTTGGTAAGCGGAGAAATAATTGGACTGGCGATAACCGGAAGCTTTAAGGGATTTGATATTATCAGCGAGATTTAGTTTTACATCGTAAATTCCTTGGTTTACGACAATTGCATAAATTACCAATCCCTGATATATTACTCCAAATGGCAAGAGGAGAAGCTGAAAAACCTGCATTGATGTCTTTCGAAGAACAGGAATACAAGACCGGGGAAGAAGATACAGCGCAGGGAATCGCAGAAAAATCCCTCGAGCTAAGCGCATTTTTAAGTAGCGGCATAGTCGATACTATTAGAATGGACTCCGTTTTCCCCATTAAGGACATGGGAGTTTTTTACTCCGTTTCCCTTTTTAAGGCAATAGACGGCGAACAGTCGATGGTTTATAAAACCGACAGCTCGGTCGTAAGGATGCTTTCGC
>JAJYEF010000085.1 GCA_021785915.1 bacterium | reverse complement strand
AACTTTTGCAGTTTCTCTTTGCCCTTTTTTGTCTCTTGAGTTATTCATAATGGTTACCTCCTTTTGTATATTTTATCAAATGCGGTAAATTTTCTATTTTTCGTGCCTAATTTAAACACTATATTCCCTAGGGGCCTTGCCCCTCTTTTGGCAAGGGTAAAGATGAAGATTTTTTGAGAGTCTTTTTAACTTCAGACGATTAGGAACTTAGTTAGTTCTTTGTGTGAGGTTATTATGGGAGTACTTTTAGGGACTCTATTGTCTTTATTGTTATCATCAGGACAAAAATATACAAAATTACAATCGGCATTTGTTGAAGAAAGATAATCACTGTAAGCGTCACCTACGTAAATAGCTTCTTCAGTCAACAAATTCATTTTATTCAATGTGAGAAGAATTGGTTCCGCATCAGGTTTACCGTTTTTGTACATTTCTCTCCAGACCGTTTTATCTTCAAGTTTGGACAAGAATGGAATTCCTCTATAGACCTTTTCAACGAATTCTTTGGGTGCTGAAGTGCAAACCCAAACTTTTATGCTTTTACTTAATAGATATTCGCAGGTTTTTTTAAACCCTTTAAATAAGTCAACTTTCCCCGCGTTTTCAATTACGTATTCTTCTTTTGCTTTTACAAAGCTTTTAAGTTTTTCTTCATCGTTTGGAATAAGCATCTTTGTCGCAGCTTCATTTGTCATTCCTCTTTGGTTAATTAAAAAGTCTCGGGGAATGTTTATATTGAATATTTTTCCCGCCTCAATCCATGCTTTTTCATGAAATTTAGTTGTTGAAATAATCGTGCCGTCTAAATCATAAATAATTCCTTTTATCATAGCCTTATATTATCAAATCTGTATCGTTAACGATAGGTTTTGTTTACTTTTAACTATATAGGGGCCTTGCCCCTCTTTTGACAAGGTAAAAATGAATGTAGGTTGTCATATAAAAGGATAAATTGTTGGCTTGGTGTGGATAGACATGTCAGACCTATTTCTTCCAACTTTGAATCAATTCGTTTGCCTTTTTTTCGGTGGAAAGATTTTGTTCTTCAGTTACTTTGAAATCGGGCAACCCTTTTTCTCCCATTACAAGTTTAGCTTTAACGCAAAGGAAATTATTGGGTTCCTTGCGGATAACGACTAATGAATACCCCTCCTTACTTTCACATGCCCATTCCTTATATTCCGGTCTGTCCCAAGTTGCAAACCATTTTTTCATTAGAAGAATTATACCACTTCAATCAACCATTAAAGAGTCTTCCCCTCTTTTGGCAAGGGTTTTAGCTTCGCTTCAATGAACTCAGTATTAATATATAGGACAATTCGTTGGCTCTGTGGGGGTGGATGATGCCGAAACCATATTTTACCCCTTGTTAATAAATATATAAATTCTACAATCTTTCAATGGAACCAATAAGACAAGAAGATAAACTAGGCTGTGCGGTTGCCTGCGTTGCCTTTATTTTAAACATTGATTACAAAAAGGCATTAAAACTCTTTGCGAGTGGAGAGAGAAAAGCAAAAGATGAGGGTTTCTATTGCAAAGAGATAATTATGGCTTTCAATAATTTAGGGTTTGGGTATCAATATAAATACACTAAAAAAAGACTGCAAAAAAAGATATACAAAGAAAACACGATCGTATTTATAAAAAGGTGCAAGAGATATCCTAAGGGACATTATCTTACTAGATTTAACAACAAGTGGATGGATCCCTGGATCAACTTTCCTAAAGCTAATATACGGGCAGGTTTCAGAAAAAGACTGCCGGGTACACCGATATACCTAGTCTTTCAAACAAAAGACTAAATGCCTCTATTAATTTTTATATTTTTATTGTCAAGATCCAAAAATAGGCCAATTTGAAGCTAATTATTATTAATAAATATATATAAATAATAAAGGTGTATTATACCGCATACTATGAGACCAGAAATTGTACAAGGGTTTTTTCAGGAAAGAAAAGTTACGGGAAGATGGAATGATTTCTTAGCTTGTAAGGCGAACTCATATTCGCCGGGGTTATTTACTGAACTTTCAACCGATACTACGATCCAGCCGGTTTTCCAAAGGAAAGCAATAGACGAAATGTTGGAGGTAGTGGTTTCAACACGCACGTGGTATGTCGGATTTCACTCCGAAGTTGGAAAAACTTATAAAGCGCCAACAATAGAAGATCCAAAAAAATGGTTCTCTAGATTATCGGAAGATAACAGAAAATATGCGGCAAATCAAATAATAAATAGTTTGGAACAATTAGGAGAAATAGATGCCAGTACTCAAGAAAGAGAAGTAAACGACACAGGATATGCAAAAAGATCATACAGCCTTTATTTAGTTGACGCGCTCTCTCTACTTGATGAGGATACCGCAGGAAAAGCAATAGAATCTTTGTATCTTGAACTCGATTATTCTGACTCTGATGTTATTAATGCGTGTTATCAAAACGAAGAAATACCAATTGCATTCAAAAAGAGACTTGCGGAAAGAGCTCATGTAGAAATTACAAAAGAACTCCCTCCTAACAGAAAAAATAGGGCACAAGAAAATTATTTCAGAACTCTTTATAGAATCGTGGATCGCAAACATTATGCGATAGATGATGAGTTTTTGTTGTCTGAACTCGACGCCGTCGCTGAAATTGCCCCCCATTTTATAGATACGGCTTTCTTTGATGATGAGAAGCTCTTTTCTCTATTTAGGGGAGAAAAGGCAAAACGCGCAGTTATGAATTATCTCAAAGAGGGTATCTCTGCAGAAGGATTAGATTCACATAATCAACTATATCGATTAACAAGACTAAGCACAGCCGGAAAAATATTCTTTCCAGAAGAGGAAATGGCGGAAGTTGATGCGAGAATAAAAGAACTAAAAGCAGCCGAAGATGCAAGAGAAGCCAAACGAAAACAAGACGAAGCTAATCAACGTCAAGAAGGAAATGCTAGTTCGGCTAAAAATGCGGAAAAGCTTGAGAGAGCAATAAACAGTCTACGAAAGTCTCTTTAAATAATCCGAATAACTTAAATTTTTGGCTATTATTTTCTTTTTTACCATAAATAAAATAAGTCGATTCCGAGGCTAATAGTTCGAATCCACCATACCATAGCCGTAATTTTTGCAATTTTTGAGGCTGACTCTCCAGTCTCTATTCTACATTTTCTTGAGGACTAATATACAAACTTTTATATTAACCAAATTTTGTGACTTCGGCTTCCCCTAGGGGCCTTGCCCCTCTTTTGGCAAGGGTTTCCGCTTCGCTCCAATAAACTGCACTTCGTTTACCCTTGCAAAATTCACCCCGCTTATTTTGCCTCAGGTATTGGAAGCAGGTTTGCTTCCTGAATATTAATTCTAAAAAGGAAGGGGGTGAAAAATATGAAACTGATGACAGAGGAACTACGAAAAGCATTACCGCCTTTGTATTCTAAAGAAAACGATAGTGATCCGTTAGTTATTTGCAAATTCTTTTTACCT
>JAJYEF010000084.1 GCA_021785915.1 bacterium | reverse complement strand
TGCTACCTTAGACATATAATATTTGACATTAAGATCTTCCGGCAATATAATCCGGCCAATATCAACTCACTATGGCAAAGGAGACTGAACAAGGTCCCTTCCTGCCTCTGGGTGGCACAAGTACCACCGAGACTTCTTTTGATAATAAACCGTCCTTATTTTCGTTGAACCCCGGAATTTATTTGGCAACGGGAGTAAAAAATGGAGCTATATACGATACGAACACAGGAAAAATCTATTCTTTAAACGCAAAAGGCGTACAAGCAATTAGAACTCGAGACGGAGATTGCGCGTTTCAAGAAAAACTTGCCCGAGAATTAAGGATTAAAGCTATATCCGAACCGACACCTCTTATTAAGGAAAAAACAGAAATAAAATTGGATTTTGTATGGTTTGAGATATTGAGCGACGACTGTAACGAATGTTGTGTACATTGTTATGCAGACAGCATGCCTAAAAGCTACAGAAGAAATTTAGAAGTTCAGACTCCCGTGATATCTCCAAAAGACCAAAAAAAATTGAGTGCGTATGAATGGAAAAAATTGATAGATGAATCTTTTGTTTTAGGTGCTAGGCAATGCCAATTCATCGGAGGGGAACCTTTTCTATGGAGAGGAGAAAACAAAGAAACAGTTCTAGACCTTGCAGAACACGCAAAAGAAACAGGTTTTGAAACTGTAGAAATATTTACAAACGGCACTCTTATTACCGAAGCGGTCGCACAAAGAATAAAAGATATTGGCTTAGGTATCGCAATATCGCTTTATTCAATTGACGAAACAACTCATGAATCTATTACCAGAACCAGAGGAAGTTTCAAAAAAACTATTAGTGCCTTGCAGATGTTAAAAACCCTGGAAATACCTGCGAGGGTCGAAACCGTCCTTATGAAACAAAATCAAAAAACAATAGAGGATACGGACAAAGCGATTGCCGAAATGGGTTTTGAACATAGAACCCCTGACGTAATAAGACCAAACGGCAGGGGAGGAAATCATGATCTGTATCCTGACAAAGATATAGCAATAAAATATAGCATTAAAATGAGACCTGATTTCCCAGCTAATTCCGATTATATAAGAAGAAATATGGACGCACACAGTTGTTTAGCGGGTAAGATAACTATCACGGACACGGGGGAGGTATTGCCGTGCATTTTTTCAAGAGAGCAAATAACTGGAAATGTAAGAACTTCTGGTTCTTTAAAAAATATCTTAGAAGGTGAAATGCAAAATATTTGGAGAATAACCAAAGATGACGTTTTGGTATGTCAGGATTGCGAATACAGATATGTCTGCGCCGACTGCAGACCTTTAGCCCAGGCCGCCAGCGGGAATAAAGGTGACTATAAATCTTCACCATACCCGAGGTGTGCATATAACCCGTATGAAGGAGAATGGGGGAAGGGTATATGGAAGCTAGATCATGATGCAAAGCCTTTATTCGACACGAGCTCAATTAAACAAATTCAAGAAGAGCATTCTGTGAAAGGAGGTGAAATATGACTACTGAAGCGGAAAAACCAACATTTACCTTAGTTTCCGAAACACGTTTGGAGGATTATAAGGCACAGTGCCAGCCTTTAGCACAGCCTCCTTTCCCAAATCCGTGTCCGCCCAATACGGGAATGTGTCCGCCAAGAGTTCTTTGCAGACCACAGACGGAGGGATGTTTTCCAACCCAACCGTGCATACCTAATTCCCGCGAACCGCGTAGGCCGCCCTTCCCGAGATAGCCTACAATTTAGCGGGGGAAATAACTGATTAAACTTAGTAACAGCGTTGGCGACAATGCAAGATCTATTATTTATTTAAATCTATATTTGAGGTTTCCCCAAAATCTTATCTGGCCATGTTCGGGGAAATTTTTCGAGAAGAATTTTACCCAAAACTAAGGCAGTTTCGTGGGAAAATTGGTCACTTAAAATCGAATTTTCAACACTCAGATCTACCTTTTTTTCATACTCTATACTTTTACCAATAATTTCTATTGCGTATTTGTCTAAATTTTTTCTATGTAAAGGAAAGAATATCTTGCTTGATTCATACTCGCAACAAAAGGCAAAGATTTCTGAAAAAAAATAGGGAAGAGTTATGTCTACATGAACTCGCACTTTATTTTTTTTATTCTTGTAAAGTTGCAGGGCTTCGCGTAATAAAGTTAAATTATAATCCTTATTTGAGAACCACCAATTTTTGTGCTGCCTAAAATATATATGTCCGAATTCGTGTATTATCGTTGCAATATAACTTTCTTTTGTGGTATAGGGATTATTTTCTGCGCTCTTTAATGTCGATTGAGCTTTCGCAAAGTCCCCAAGCAAACTGCCGCAGATTA
This sequence comes from bacterium, assembly GCA_021785915.1. Classification (GTDB taxonomy): domain Bacteria; phylum Patescibacteriota; class Microgenomatia; order Levybacterales; family UBA12049; genus DAHWUP01. The sequence goes on along the minus strand of JAJYEF010000084.1, from coordinate 1,185 downwards.
TAGAATTTTTAGAATCATTTATTAATTTTTTCGGAAATAACTCAATTAATGATCGTGGCCAAACATCAGCCCTCCAACCCAATCGATCTGATTTATTCAGATTGACATTGTGAGATATTTTATATTTGAAATATCCACCTGACTCATTCTCCGACGTGGCAAGATCGTCTACCTTTTTAGATGACCATATATAGATAAATTTACTGTCAAAGGATATTATTAAAACTTTCTTTAGGTAACTTCTGTTTTTGAAAATGTATTTTAACCGGGGGTCAAAGACGAGATTTAATGCCTGTTCCAAAACCTCAAAATCACCCTCTGTGGCAGTGTAAAGAGATTTCATGCAGTATATTATACCTCAAACCTTCAATGTTCACTTCGAAGAATATGATAAAATTAACCACATGTTTAACGATAAAACCCTCAATAAGTTAGTCGAAAAGTACGGACCGCCGCCCAAACGTGCCGACCGCTCCGAATTCTTGTACGAAGAGTTGATAGAATCAATAATCGGGCAGCAATTGTCCAACAAGGCTGCGGATACTATATTTAATAGGTTCCTCTCTCTTTTTCCGGGAAACAAATTTCCGCGGCCCGAGATGCTTTTAAAAACAGGCGACGAAAAACTAAGAAGTGCCGGGATGAGCTACGGCAAAGCTTCCTACATAAAAAATATAGCCAAAGCATTTGTCGATAAAACAATAGACGTAAGAAAATTGCAGAAAATAGAGGACGCCGAAGTCATAAAGGAGCTTACAAAAATAAAGGGGGTGGGGAACTGGACCGCGGAAATGATTTTGATGTTTACTTTTGGAAGGACGGACGTTTTTTCGCTTGGCGATGCAGGCTTAAGAAAAGCTATCAAAACTTTATATAAAATTGAAAAAGATAAGGAAATTTTGAAACTTTCCGAAAAATGGAAACCCAACCGCTCCCTCGCATGCTGGTACTTGTGGAGGTCTCTGGAAAACACCCCGACGGTTGGCAAGAAATAGCATTAATATTATAAATTTCTTCTGTTATACTAGAACCCGATGATTAAAGTTATAGTTTTTGATTACGCGGGAGTTGTTGTTGAAAGCCCCATGGCTAACTGGGCAAAAAAAACTTCCCATCCGGATCCGGAGAAATTAAAAGGTTATAAAAAATTGACCGACATCTGGGACAAGGGGTTAATGCCGGTTG
>JAJYEF010000083.1 GCA_021785915.1 bacterium | reverse complement strand
TCGGGCTAGTCCAGTGGACCAGGTCTTTTGAGTATGTTTCAAAAAATCCCGGATCTCCTACTCCCTCGATCTGGAATTGGTTTAGTGCCGTGCTCCAGGAATATTTCGGAAGAGCAACGAATACAAATTCTTTGGAGGGGACAGGAATTATAGGTTCAAGGTCTTTAAAATCAGTTGACCAGCCGTTTTTGGTCCAGTATTCGAGTTGACCTAGCTGTCCGTTAAATTTTGCTCTTGCTTCGTAAATCTGGTCGGGATGTTCATAATTAAAACTCCAATCCACATAACTAAAATAAGCATATCTGTCCGCAGGATTAAATATAGAAGTAGGCTGTCCTGCTCCCGAAACTCTGGGTACACCGAATTTACCTATTCCTCCGGGAGCATGCGGATCCATACCTGCGATAAAAGGTCCCTTGTCATTCCATGTCAACCCTCCGTCTGAAGATTCGACGAGTCCGACTGTGGCAAGGTATGAATCACCGGCATCCAGATTGACTCTTTGCTCTCCGTGGACGGTTCCGAAAAGGTGGTCTGGATTGTTTGGGTCCTGCAAAACGCTCGTGATACCTGCATAATCCTGCCTGTATTGCACACTGTTGTCATAGCCAAAAACTTGCCTGATATCGGATTGGCTAATTTGATGATTTGCTATCATATCGGCAAGCGGTGCTTTCCCGTCTGTTTCTATCATAAAAGTTGAATTTTTTGTCCACCCCATTCTATTATTAGTATCACCGCCGGTTATTAAATATCTTCTTCGGCCGCTTTTTGTGGTCCAGTACGTTATAGGTCCGTCCGGAACGTAGTTGAGCAAAGCCCCCATTTCCATCCTCAGATCGGACTCTGTGCTTGAAATAATCATTTCTCCATTCTTAGGTTGTCCTTCGCCAACGTGATAAGAAGAGATTTCGGATTGAGAAGGAGGGGGAGTTTCGGTAGGCCCCATCGAAGAGGTGGAAATGGATTGATTCTTTTCCGCAGAGTTATTATTTGGCCCGAGGATCAGTCCTAAGCCACCACCCAGGGCAACGGAAGCTATCCCAAGGCCCGCTACTTTAAGGAATTTTCTTCTTGACATTATAAGGTTATCGGGATTATGGTCATACTCCGGACCCTGGGGCGTATAAGTGTCCATATCCAGCCTATTAGGAGAAATCGGTTGTCCTTCTCTGTTTGGGTTAGTATTATTATCCATATTAATAATTGTAGCAAATTTGGCCATATGTTGTTGGTTAATTTGTTGCTGGCGCGCTGTCCAAAGTGCTATGTGAGTACGCGGGGCGGGTTTATAAACTTCTGCGTCCGGCCAAAAAGATTGTTGCAGCTTATCTATTTCGTTATCCATCGGAGGATTGTACCAAACCGTGCAAACGAAGTCAACTATAGGCCAAAAAAAATCCCCCCAGCTTTAGGGGGGATTTTAATCTTGTCTTATTAAACTAATATTAGTTTTTAATAAAACTATTTGGATCAAGCGTTCTTCCTCCTGCTTTTAACTGTTTCAAGTCGTTATTATATGTATTCTGCATGTCTTGTTCTGTTGCGCAGGAATTAAAAACTTGAACATCGGCACCGTAAGGAGCGTATATTTTGTGTGTTTTACCGTCTAAAACCTTATCGATCGCCCCTGTTTTACCGCTACTGTCAAAGTGTCTTACTCCGTCTATGTAAACGTCTCCCTGGACCAGAAAATCCTTACCTTTAAGGGTAACGGTTTGTCCGTTTTTAAGGAAGTCGTCATACATCGGAACACATTGAGCAGTGGCCTCCGGTGTTTGTGTAGGAACCGGGCTTGGTGTCGCCGTACACTCAGGTGTAGGCGTAGGTGTAGGTTTGGGCAAACAACCGCAGTTATCGTTGTCATATATATTTATGACAACTTCACCGCTGGGCAATGTATATGTTTGTGCTCCGGGTATTGGACTTGGCACGGGTGATTCTGTCGGCTGTGCCGAAGCACCCGGTGTTGCAGATTCAAAAGGCTGTGTCAACCCGCCCTGTTGTGCCAGGGAATCAGGGGACATAACCGCACTTGAGTCTTGTGCTGCTGTTTTGCCAACCTCATTAACGGTGGTAGCAAAACCCGTCCAGTCTACAACGTCGACTTTTGCAAACGAACCTTGTTTTTCGCCTGCCAAAAGCTGTACTTCATTGTCAGCTCTTTGCTGCGGAAGTCCGGTTACAACGAAAGCTCCATAAGGTGAATAAACTTCACCGGGAGCCTGCATGTCAACGATTAAAGCTGTTTGGGTATTGTCTGTTACCCCGGGAGCTTTATCGGTATCGATATCGTAAAGCCTGAATATCTGTCCTCCGTCCTGATCAGCTATCGCAACGTCTCCGGAAATAATCGTTCCAGCCGGGAGATACTGCTTTTCGCCAATTCCCAAAACAAACGATTGTACATTTGCTTCAGGGCTTGCCGAGGGAGTAGCTTCAGGGCTTGCCGATCCTGCCGCCATACTTGGTGTAGGAGTTGCAACCTCTGCTGATGGAGCAGGAGTTGGATTAACTCCAGATGCGGAAGCTTCTCCGCTTCCCCCACCTCTTAATGCCTGTACGCCGCTATACGATCCTACGGCTAAAATTGCCGCAAGCGTGCCGGCGCCAACAATGTGTTTCCAATTATGGTCCGAGCCGTCTTTTTTGCCGCCTGATCTTGCCCTTAGTTCGTCAGAATATGTAGCATATCTTGGCGCCTGGTCGTTTGATAACCTGTTAGGCTCTGTATTTAATCCAAATTGTTGTTGTTCAGGTCTATGTTCTGTCATGTTATTCACCCCCTTTATTAAAAAGGTATTATTTTTTAATTGCTTTTTTCCTTAAAACAAATCCGCCTAATCCTCCGGGTATTAATGCCATTAACGGGAGCATTTCAGGTCCTGTTGCAGGCGTAGTCGTAACAGTTGTCGAGTAAACTTGCGGTGTTGAAGTACCAAGAACTGACTGCTCAACACAAAACTGCGAAGAAGACGAATTCTGTGTCCCGTTATTATCGGTTCCTGTTGCCTTATTTATAAGACATATCGTTCCCTGATCAGAAGGAAGGGAAGAAGAGCCTGCAATTTGTCCTGTTACATTATAAGTTCTGGTTTCTCCTGCTCCTAAATCTTGCAGGGTAAATGTAAGCGTGTTTGCATTTGCATTATAAGTTCCGGGTCCTGATACATAAGTTACATATTGCGGGAATGCATCGGTAACTGTTAATGAAGAAATGGTCTGCGAACTGGTGTTGGTTACCAATATTTCAAAATTTACATCCTGTCCGGGAGCGTATTTGGCGTCGTTTATGGAAAGGTTGTTTACAAAATTCCCTCCGCCCTTACCCGGAACCTGGACGAGTTTTTCAACGGTAAATGTATACGAAGTTGTGCAAGTTTGTGTCCCTCCATATATTTCCTGGCAGTCAGCAAAAGCAGGGGTAGTGTTAAGCGCAACAAATGCGCCGGCAAAAATCCCTGTTAATAAAATAGTATATAAAAGTTTTTTCATAAATTTCTAGTTGCTATCCTTAACAGCGTCCTAGAGTATATAATATATTATAGGATATGTCAATACC
>JAJYEF010000082.1 GCA_021785915.1 bacterium | reverse complement strand
CGGTTACTCGGGTATTACCCAGACCGAAGTTTCCTGCTTTAATGTCACAGGCGGTATAGTAACAAGTACCGGAAGCTGTTTGGGTTCTGCAAATTACTGGCAGCTTAACTTGGGAGCACTTTCACCGATTTACGGAACGACAGACTTTTTAATAGGCGCAAATGCAACATCCTCTGCGAAGTTTGGGATACTTAATGTCGCGGGAACAAGGGGAACACAAATAGCTTCTATTTCGGGTAGTATTACACTGGATAGCTCTTCTGCAACGATTGCAACCACCAAGATGCAGAATCTTAATATCGGAAACTCTTCAACCGGGATGATAACAATCGGTAATCAGGGGCTTGGATATAACGGAGGGGCAACGGTTTCGGGAACGCTTCATTTTGATACGCAGTATGGTGTGGACGGCGGAGGGCTCACAAGCTCAGGTTGTTTGGGGGCGGGAGAAAAACTTGCATATAACGGGGTCACAAAACAATTTGAATGTTTAACAAATTCGGGTGTCATCAAATCATTCTCTGATGTGAATGGGGCTACAATTGTCGGATCTGCAGGCACCAACTACTGGACCCAGAGCTCCGGGTCGCCCGCCTACCCAAGCATTAGTTTGGTAAATTCAACCGATTCCATATTAATCCAGGGCCAGGTTGTTGGTTCAATTACCAACACAAATAAAACTCTTTCGCTGTCCATTTGGGTTAATACAACAGGGGTGGCCCCTACCTGTAACTCGACATCCAGCACAAATTATGCAATCGGAGCCACATTGGGTGTTTTGGGTAACTCCAGTCCTTTTGATATAGCTTTCAGCCAGGTAAATACTCCGGGCACTAACGCTAACGCAATTTACTTTACCGTTTGTTCAGAATCGGGAACTGCAACAGGAAGCATCAGCAGAATTGACGTTCAGCTTCAGGATATGCAGTCCGGAGATATCGCAGAGGTCTATCCTTCAACTCAGACAAATCTTCAACCAGGGGATGTCCTTGTTTCCGATCCTTCAACTTCAAGCGGAGTAATGGAATCAACCGTTGCCAATGATTCAAGCATTATGGGAGTCGTTTCAACCAATCCGTCACAAATTATCGGAGGGACAGATATTCCAAGCGGCAGTAACTCGACCATTGTTGCGCTTACCGGTCGGGTTCCAGTTAAAGTAACTTCAATTAACGGCGCGGTAAGCTCGGGTGACCCGATAACTACAAGTATGCTTTCGGGCATCGGCATGAAACAGACGATACCCGGGCAAATGCTTGGAAAAGTTATAGAACCCGTATCAACCTGGGATACCAACAGCTGTACGCTCGAACAGACCCTTAATGATGTAAACAATAATTGGCCACAAGATAACGGATCGAACAGCGCAAATCCTTGCTTTGCGGTTCCTACGGCAAACGTACCGGGAGTTCCCGCTTCATACACTCAGCCTTATGTATACATAGGTAAAGTAATGGTTAAGGTAGACAACCAGTATAATACTCCGACAATCTTACTTAACTCCCAAGGGCAGTTGCAGGTTGAAACGGGTGCTCAAATTAATCCTTCGGATTTGGCAAACCTAAATAACTACTTCTTGGTAGACAACACCAATAACGTCTACACAAATACCGAGGCGTTCTCAAGCCTGACTTCTGCAAACGGCACATTCGGGCAACTTACAACAAGCCAGCTTAGTGCAAACAATATCAACGCCCAGTCCGTAACGCTGTCCAATTACAACATTACGGCATCCGTAAGCGGGGTTTTAAGCTTTAACAACAGCAACAACCAGCCTTTACTCTCGCTTGATAACCTCGGGAATGCAACACTTTCGGGAACACTTACAACTTCCGTCGGGCATTACGACGTTGCAGAAGACTACCCGACCAACGACAACACGCTTAAGCCGGGTGACGTGGTATCCGTTGATACAACTCTTAACGGGCATATAGTAAAATCAAGCGTTCCGTACGATAATACCGTAATCGGTGTCTATTCCCAAAACCCCGGCCTAGTGCTTTCACAGGTTGGCCACTTTATAAACGGAAGCTTGGCTGTTCCCGTTGCACTTTCCGGACGCGTACCGGTTAACGTAAATGGCCAAGGAGGGCCGATACACAAAGGTGATTTCCTAACAACTTCCTCTGTTCCGGGTGAGGCAATGAAAGCCGACAAACCCGGAGAAGTTTTGGGTAAAGCCCTGGAAGACTTTACGGCCTCGGGTTCGGGTCAAATACTTGCATTTGTAAATGTATCGTTTGCCGACCCGACCAATACCCTTGCAAACTTACAGACAGATGCAAACGGAAATGTCAAGTTTACAAATGTCAGCACAAACGATATAAGCCTGCCGCAGAACCTGCAAATAGGCTCAACTGTTGTAAACGGAAGTTTGAATAACGCGCTTTTGGCCATATCAAGTAACCTTACCTCACAGGCTGCCACAATAAGCGCGCTCCAGACAAGCGTGATTAATCTGGCAACCACATCTGCAGACCTTGCAACAAGGGTCTCAAGTGTCGAAAACGGTCAACAAGCTCTTGGAAGCAAGCTCGCAACAACTTCAAGCGAGACTGCTTCAAATTCTGCGGGACTTAACGCCTTAAGCCAGAAAGTAAATGATATTCTCTCAAGCATCAGCGCGATTCCGACTCCGACTCTTGTTGCAAGCACTTCTTCCGAGTTAGGCCTTTCGGGCGACGTTAAATTAAATACCGCTACATTTTCGGGTAATCTTTCGGTCTCGGGAAGAACCCTTCTTTCGGACGTCGGAATTACGGGTAATGTAAGCATCGGGCTATTGTCGATTAACGGACTTGGAAGCAGCAGCGAGGCAAGCATAAATACCCTCGGAGGAGACCTAAATCTCCAGGAGTATGGCCTCGGAGGGCTCAATATACTTTCTGGCAAAGTGACAATAGACACGCAGGGTAACGTAAATATACAAAATTCGCTCACCGCCAAAGTAATTAACACACAAAAACTTAACATCGTATCTTCCGATAATTCTGCAAGTCCTTCTGCCGTACTTAGCGCGTCTGCGGGTGAGGCGACCGTTGCCAAAGGCACGGACAGCGTAACCATAGATACGACCGCGGTAACTGGCAAATCGCTTATTTACGTAACGTTTAACGGCGACTACAGCCCTGCAACAAGGTACTGGATAGATTCAAAAACAGCCGGCAAATCGTTTACGATAAAGCTCGACCAGAACGTAGTAAATGACGTAAAACTGAGCTGGTGGATTGTCAACTAGAGCTTGCAAAGCCGGTTAATACGGTGATATGCTAAATATGTAACTGCCTTATGAAACCTACAAGAGAAGAAAAGTTTGTATTATGGTTTGAAGAGATTACTAAAGACGACGTTGCCCTTGTAGGCGGAAAAAACGCAAACCTTGGTGAAATGTACCAAAATCTTGTCAACGCCAAGAATGAAACTTTCCCTAACGAACAAATTAAAGTCCCTTACGGCTTTGCCGTAACCGCCTATGCTTACCGGTATTTCATCCAAAAAAACGGTCTTGATACGAAGATTAAGGAAGTTTTGGAGGGTCTGGACACCGGCAACATGCACGACCTCGAGATTGCCG
>JAJYEF010000081.1 GCA_021785915.1 bacterium | reverse complement strand
TCCTTTTCCTCTTTTTCTTCTTCTTTTTCCGCCTCGATCTCAACAGGGTTTGAAGTTATCATCCTATGCTCGAAAGGAGCGGCAACAACCTGCATGGCAACATGTGACTGGCCCGCAAAAAAAAGTCCTTCTCCGACTCCGTCAGACAAAAGTAGCATTTTCTCACCGGCCGTCAGATAGAATATGTCGGTGACCGTATCAACTTCGGAAGGGCTTTGCTTTAAAAGCATTTGGATGGAGGAGTTAGACAATACCGCCTTTCCGTAGTCCGTAGATAAAAAATCCTCAACATCCTGTGTTGCAGTTGTAAGACCCAGGTAATACTTTCTTGCCCTTTTTGCAACGCTGTATACAAATGATGCGGAGTCCTGATATTTCATCATGTACCATGCTTCGTCCAGGATCAAAAGCCTTCTTTTGAGGGTTTTCCTTACTTTATTCCACACAAAGTCAAGTATGATATGCATTGCTATAGGACGTAGTTCCTCCTCGAGGTATTTTATATTGAAAACCGTAAACGGGTTTACGATATCAAAATTCGACTGCTGGTTGAATAGGCCGCTTAATGAGCCTTTGATAAATTTCTCAAGCCTTAAGGCAAGCTCGTTTGCCTCAGGGCTCTCCATCCCGAGCAATACTTTGTATAAATCTTCCATTAAGGGCGGGGTTTTCTTTTGCGTTTCCGGGTCCATGGTTATTCCTTTCTGCCTATAGGTCTCTACCAGAGCCCTATCCAAAATCGCGTCATGGGCTGCTCCCAGTTCCCCCAAAACAATTTTTAAAAGACCGTGCAGAGAGAGAATTTTAAGTCCAAGCTCATTTTCGCCCTCTTCATAAATTCCTGTAAGGTCGAACGGGTTTATTTTAACTGCCGAATTTGAAGTAAAGGTCACTTCCTGTCCTCCGACTGTTTTTGTCAGTTCGGTGTATTCTCCTTCGGGGTCGATTATGATAATCTCCGTCCCGAACATAAATTGGCGCATCGCCTCAAGTTTTATAAGGTATGATTTTCCGGCACCCGATTTTCCGAATACAACTTCGTTTGCATTTTCGAGGCTATACCTGTCAAAAATTATCAGCGAGCCGTTCTGCTGGTTTACTCCATACATTACCCCCTTGTCCTGGGCAAGCATGGCGGAGGTAAAAGGAAAGGTAGACGCAAGGGAGGTCGTATCCATATTCCTTGTAATTAACAGCTGGTCCTGGCCTATCGGGATCGTTGATTTAAATCCCTCTTCCATCTGAAGGGTTGCGGGTCTTGGGAGAAGGAGCATCGAGGCAAGAGTGGTCGTTAGTTTTTTTGCAGTCTCGTTTAAATCGTCCAGATCCTCCGAAAAAATAGTTGCATAAAGACTGAACTGAAAAAATCTCTCCATGCCCTTGGCAAGCTCCTCCTGGACGGCTAATGCATCTTCAAGCGATGCCTGCACTTTGGGGTCGACTATTAATCCCTCTTCTTCCTGGGAGGAAATCGTAGCCTCCATTTCGGCGATTTTTCTTCGAAGGTCATCCAGGACATCGGTTGAAGAAGTAGGGTAGATGAACATGGAAATGTTCATCGAGTGGTCAAAATCTATAAGCTGCTCAAGCCAGTTGGAGGAAACATACCTCGGGTATTCGACTATAAACATAGTTTTGTAATATTTTTCCCCGATTCTGACGTGGTTGAAGTCGACTTCAACCGAGGGCGGCGCTATTATGTCTGTAATATCAACGAGTGGGTTTCTGGCATCAATGTTTGGTTGCTGTTGTCCTTGCTGGATGTTGCCTTCAACCGGTTTTGTTTTGGGTTTTCCGAACATTATTTGTTCCCTCCGTCTGTGGGTTGTGGACCCGCAAAATTATCTGATTGCTGTGAGTCTATGTTCACATCGTTAAATACGTCGTAATAGAATTTAATGAGTTTTTCTTTACCGAGGACCTCGGATTTTAAGTTAAGCCTCTGGAGCTGGTTGGTAAGCCCCTCTGCTTTTGAGTGGAGTGAGGCCTTTGCCCCCACGACAAAGAGACTTTGCGAAGAGCTCACCCCGATTTGGCTCTTTGCTCCGGACAAGCCCGATTCAAGAGAGGAATAATAAATTACGATATAGAACTGTTTATCAAGTATTGTGTTTATTTTTACCAAAGCCGCTACAAAATCGCGGTACTGGGCTATCTGGTTTGCAAAAACCGGGTTTTTTGCCAACTGCCTCTCTTTTTCAAGCTGTTTTAAATAGGAGGATACGTTAAACCTTTTGCTTCTGATCACGATCTGGATAGAGTAGGATAGGGAATTAAGAAGCCCCGCGTAGGCATAAATCATTGCATCCTGCTCTTCGGGTGAAAGAAGGGCAAAATTAGTAGCCTGCACTTTTACTACAAGACAGGCATATCCCCCGTGGAGAATAACTATATCGTCAACTATGTCCACGATTTCTATAAACCTTTGGGTAGAATTTGCCTTTTTTTGGGCAGACTTTGCCATTAGTTAAACAAGCTCCTCCTTAGCTCTTCCCTCGTGTCTACGGAAATAACCTCAATCGGGAGAATCACCTGTCCTAATGCCTTAAAGCCTACGGTGTCAAACCTGTTTTGCCCTTTGGGGTCATCAAACTCTATCGTGTAATCCCCGTTTACAAGAGGAGTTGCAGAAGCGTACTGCCCCAGGGCATTTGTTTTAAATGCCCTTACCGCGTTTCCCTGTGTATCTTTTACCTCGACCAAAATATTGGACAGGGGATTACCCCTCGGATCTTTAACGATTCCGGATATTACATTCGGGAACTCCGGCGCTGTGGGAAGCCCTACGCTTTTTGTCATATTCTGCGGAATGCTTCTTACAAATTTTGTCTGTTGCGGCTGGGGTTGGGACTGCGCGACGCTTGGGGAGTAGACGGTCTGTTTTTGTACGTCCACCTGTTTTTGAAGCTGAATAAGTTTTTCTTCAAGCTGTTGTTTTTGGAATGCTAGGTCGTTTAGATTCTTCTGAAGCTCTAAGACTTTTTGATGCGCCGCAAGAAAAGCCTGCGAGTCAACTTTCGACTCTGAAGCCTCGGTTTGCTTTGCCTCCTGCAGTTCTTTTTGCAGGACTTCGGTCGCTTTTTTCAGCCCCTCGGAGACGAGCTGATTCTGGTTCTTAAGCTCGCTTGACTGCTTGTTGATTTTTGAAAGTTGCGGCATCTGGGGCATATTGCTTGCTCCCTGCGGCTTGATGTTCGCGTACGCATGTTCCGATACGTAACTGGGCGTACTTTGGGCAACCGGGGAATTTTGATACTGAGTTATATTTTGGAAAAATACCATTTCCCTTTTATCCAAATTGTTCGTTCTTTTTGGAAGAGCGTCTAAAAAATCCCTGAGTTGCTGCTCGGACATCTCCGAAATGCTCATTCTTTTTTTATTAAAATCGCTTATGTTTTTGGTGTCCTGGGGGGCAAGGTCAAGCGCCGCTTTTTGGTAAATATACTGCGTTGGCCTGAATACGGCCTTTATAAAGTTGCGGAGCATAACGTCCAGAGGCCTTCCCTGGACGGGTAAAAAAGCAAGGGACACGCCAAGCCCGGCAAAAAAAAGCGCAAGGGGAATTTTAATAAAAACATACATCGGCAGGGAGTAAAATAGCCATGCGAAAAAAGCGCCGAAACCGACATACCCGAACTGTTTAATCGTCATGCTGCCTACCAGTTTGAACTTAAATCCCGTGATGTCCTGGGGAATCGGGTGGTTATCTAGATTATCCATATAAACAGCATATAACGTGAAAAATCTGGTTGCAAGATAATCAAACTAAATCAAAAGACAATAAAAATAGGTCTATTTTCCGTGAA
>JAJYEF010000080.1 GCA_021785915.1 bacterium | reverse complement strand
TAATTTCCAGAGCGGCTTTTTTTATTTTTGCCTCGGTCTCGGGAGCAGCACTTTTACCGATAAGAAGCTCCCTTATGCCCATAATAAGGAAAAAAGCAAGTATCGCAAGGGTTACGCCTATTATCATTGCCCCAAGCCCGTCAAACCTTCCGTCACCCGTAAAAAAATATACTCCTAGCGATATGCTGCCCAAGATGGCTGATGCGGTACCCATAAGATCCAGTGTAAAAGTAGTTTTTGTTTCCACCAATGAGGACCGGAAAAAAATCCTGAATATATGCCGTAGGGGTCTTTTTTTTACAAGCCTTAAAAAGCTCAGTAAGAATGCGTAGAGGTTTGTAAAAGTGGTAATAATTAAAACACTTAGCGCAAGTCCCGATGAATGTATAGGCTGCGGATTAAAAAACCTGTTCCACCCGAAATAAAAAGCTAGCGTTGAAGTAAGCCCGAACATTACAAGCGCAGATAACAGACTCCAGAAGTAAATTTCCGTCCCGTAACCAAAGGGGTGGGTCTTGTCCTCCCCTTGCATAGACCTGTAAAAACCTATCATAAGAAAAGCAGAAGATACAAGATCCGAAAATCCCTCGAGCACCTCCGTGAGCATTACCACGCTTCCCGAGATAAGTGCCAAAATGAGGTTTAAAATTACATCCAAAACGTCGACGAGAAAAGAGGTGAGAATAACTTTCTTTGAGGTAATTTTTTGTTTCTTGACGTGGGCAGCCTCTTTATCCATTAAAATAATTATACATTATTTTATTTTCTAAAAACGATAAAAAGACCGGCGAACCTAAGATAAACTTAGCATTGTCCGCCGGAATACTCGTATTAAACATAGTTCGTGGTTAAGGGCGTTGATTAGTTGTGTATAGTTTTGATCCCGCTACTATTACTACCATTGCTCCGACTATTAAGGAAGTCCACAAAGCTGAAAAGTGATCCTGGAATCCCAGAATAAAAGGAGCTATCATAGCCACCAGTCCCGTCGCACCTGCAACCCAGTACTCCCACTTTTCCCTATCTTTCCTAAGGAATTCGAGTCCTGACATTACCAAAACTATTAACCCCGCCGCAATACTTGTATAAAGTGCAGCCACGTTATCGATATACCCGAATACAAATGGCGCGAACAGAAAAACTATGCCTAGAATTGCTGTCAGCCAATACATTTTTCCCACCTCCTTTCCTGTTTTTTGTCTATCTTGCGATTGAAATCTTAATTAAACTTTAGAAAACTTAGTGCTTTATCCGCGGTATAAGAGATGAAATTAAACGTGCCTAAAGTCAATGCTTATACCCTTCTTCCGTTCTTACTTTTTAGCAGAAATGCATTAGTGTTTCAGTGATACAATTTACCGTTTTCTTGTGTTTTGCGTCACATTTGCTTATTAATGTTATAATAAAGTAGGAGAAAAACAAGGTTTACAGCTTTAAGTTCTATGAAAGATAAAAAAGGCAACCTTGCAGAAATCTTCCGAGAGCAAAAACCCCGCTCGTACAAAAAGGGGCAGATAGTAATACGCCCCGACGATGTTTTTCCTGGGATTTTTTACGTAGATAAAGGTTTTGTTAAGGCATACTCCCTAACGGAGCAGGGAGAGCAAAAAAACCACATTATTTATAAAAAAGGGGATGTATTCCCTCTTGTGAATTCTTTCGCATCAAGAAGAACCAACGCGTTCTTTGAAACAGTAAATAATTCATCATTAAGAAAAATAGAATATGACGAGTTTATAAAGCTCATAAGGTCCGACAACGATATGTTGCTGGATCTGACAAGGAGAATTTCCGACTATATGAGGATATACATCGAAAGAATAGACGGTCTGGAATATACAAAAGCAAGATCAAGAATTATAGATCATCTCTTGTTTTTGTCCGAAAGATTTGGAAAAGCAAACAGCAAACAGATCATAATTGAAGTTCCCATTACGCACAAAGATATTGCCGACAGCACTGCAGTCTCAAGGGAAACAGTAAGCCGGGAGATGGAAAAATTGAAGAAAGATAAGCTTATTCAGAATAAAAACAAATTCTTAGTTATCGTGGACCTTAATAAGCTGGAACGTCAGCTATTGCTGCAGTCAGACTCCAAAAGACTTTAAAGCTATTTACTGATTGTTTCATTAGTCGGGATTATCCTGCTTCTTTTTTTGCCGTTTGTCGGAAATCCTGTCGGGAGAAGATACCCCTGCCAAGTTTTCCTACCCACAAAAAGTTCTAAATGGGTAAGATCGGTAAATTTAGGTTCGTTTTTTACGCTATATATCCTGTAAAAACCTTTTGCCAAAACCGAGTCATCGACAAATTTTCTTTTAGACCAAACAAGTATCTCCCCTATATCTTCTGCGTTAATGCATGCGAATGACTTGTTATCCAAAATCAGAATTTTTTTCAAATCCCTTGTCTCAAGAAGCGAATATTCACCGTCTTTTACTAAATTAATCATACAAAAATCGATAATATAACTTCACGAATAAAATTCAGTGAAAAATATCACAAAATTTTAGCGGTTTAGAGTGCCGTTTAGATTATCCTGTGTAGAGTTTATTGTATTTTTAATACCCTGGTTATATTGGTAAAAGTTATTGCTTGTTGTACCATGATCAGTATTGTCAATCTTATAATTATTGTTACCGTTGGGAGAAATTTCCGTACCCTTTACATCCTGTAACTGTTTCTGCCTCTCCTGTGTTTGCATAAGAATTTTTTCTATGTCGGATTTGTTTTCGGCGCTTATTGATGCTTTTTTCGCCTCCCTAAGGTTTAATTCGCTTTGTTGAATATTTTCAAGATTAAGATTTTTACTTGCATTTAAATCTTTTTGATATTCCTGAATTGTTTCGTTAAGCTTGCTATTCTGCTCACTGTTGGATAGAGCTTTTATCTCTTCGCTTCTCCTCTGCAGGATAACATTCTTAAATGACGGGTCAACGGCTGCCACAACATTTTCTGACAATCTTTTTAGCGGGTAAAGTAGATCTCCGGGCAGCGCACTTTGAGCGTTTACAAAGGAGGCAAAACCCAAAAGAAGAAATAGTGAAAGCATCGTGCTCAAGAAAAGCTTTTTTGAAAAATAAGAAAACCCGGATGGGGTTTTTCTTAATATAAATTCACTCTTTACTTCATTTGACCTGTTAAAATTGTAAAGGTTGGAAAGGTTTTTTGAAAAAAGCGACAAATCCTGCGCCTGGTTTTCCGAAGCCCCGGCTTCTTTTAATTCCTTGACTAAATTTTCTAAATTTACATCATTCACTTTCTATCACCTCTTTAAGTTTCTTTAATGCCCTGTATTGCAGAACTCTGACATTTACCTCTGTTGTTTCCATTATGCCTGCAGCCTCCTTTGCCGAAAGGTCGTTTATAAACCTTAAGATTATTACTTCCCTTAAATTTTCGGGCAAAATTTTTAGAGCAGAATTAACTTTCTTAATATTATTGTCCTTATCAATTCTTTCTATTAAGTCCTCGTCGTAATGGGGCTCTATCCCCTTTTCTACTGTTTCCTCAAGGGAAACTTTCTTATTTTTTTTATTTTTCCGATAATTGTCGATTATAATGTTTTTTGCAGTTTTGTATAATAGTGCTTGCATAAAATCAGGTTTTATTTTTTTCCAGCTTTTCCAAATCCTCAAAAATACTTCGCTTGTAATATCCTCTGACAGATATGGATCCGAGGTATTTATATAAACGTACCTGTAAATCTTGTCCGAATACTTTATGTAAACTTCTTGAAAGTCTTTTGAATACTGCATGAGACATATTTTACCACGTCCGTTTCCCTCCTTATGTAACGAAATATTT
>JAJYEF010000012.1 GCA_021785915.1 bacterium | reverse complement strand
GCTATTTGGCCTTTCTATGGGAACTTTACAGGAACTGGTTTCATTCGACGGACTTGCCTTAAGTTTTTGGGCGGGTTCGTTATTTATGACTCTTGCCGACGCCTGGCTTTTTTCAAACCCGAACGCAGGCTTCCCGTGGTTTAAAAAATAAATTATTAAATTTATCAGCCCCTTTAAGCTTAGATAATTTAATTAGTAGATTTTTATATCTGCAGTCTTTTTTTGCTCTTGTAGCCACTTCGTAAGAGGCTCGCCGACGCTTGCCTGTACTTTATCTTTAAGAATACCCATCTTCAAACTTGCCAGGTATTCGCTTTTGTCAATTTCGTACATTTGGTTTATCCTGGCTAAAAATGCACTGTCACTTGCGCCTTTAATGTTATTGTGGCTGTTGAAAACCCCAACGGCTTCCTCGTACCTGTTGTTAACTTCCGCATTGGAAACCGTTATATTATGTTTTGCGGCGTACTGGTTGACCAAAGCATTATCTATTAGAGCATTGGTCACGCTTTCTTGAATCGTACTGATATTAGGCGCCTGCTGGTTTTGGGATTTATAGAACTCCAGTTGCTGCGCTATGGCCGTATTAACCGTAGACTTTGTTATACCAACCCCATTTACTTGCACGGCATAATTCTGTTTGACGAACTTCTTATTTAAAAATATAAACGCAAGAATTGCCACAACTGCAATAATTATTATAGTTACAGTAGTAGAAATAGGTTTATTCATAATTTGAGTTTATTTAATTGTCGTTCCGCCCCTTATCTGCATACCGCCTTTAAGACTTGTTTCCGGGGTAATATTTGAAGCCAAATTTATAATTATTGAATTAGAGGTTCCGGTTTCCGTTGATAAATTTTTGGTAGCAGTGATGGTAATATACTGTACGCCCGAACTTACTTCGTAATAAATGTTTGCAACTCCCGATGAGAGCGTATACTGGGTTGTCGACGTAGAACAACTTGAATTAGTATAAAACGTTACGCCGGTTCCCGTATAAGTCATATTAACCGTAGATGCATCTCCCGTAAGAGTATTATTGTTGGAATCCTGTGCCGTTACCGTATTTGTTCCGGTTGAGCAAACTCCCGCAGTTTGCGGAGACGCAACCGTTACCAGATAATGGTCAAGGGGGGCTCCCGACCCCGGAGCATAGTCAACCATAACCCACAAGTCCTCAATAGTATAAAGGGCTCCAGTTCCGGAAAAATTTCCCCCTGCTTCCATTGAATTTAAATTTGTCAAAGTCGGAGTTGTAATGGGCCCCTGATAATAAGCGTCTGAAGTTGATAAACTTACCAGAGTATCGGTGTCTGTTCCACCTACCCTTTGCCGCATATAATCGCTTCCCGATTTTCCGGTTCCTACTTTTTGGTCATAGGTAACTACCATGTCATTTATTGTATCACCGCTTCCGATAGTCTCCGTCCCGTGGCCCGATTGCGTCGTGCTGAATGAACCGATTAATTCCGTCTGGGCATCCGTTCCACTAACGGATGTAGCACTGTTTGCCGTATTTGCCGGCGTATCCGCCCAGTAAGGCGCGGTACCGGTTTTGGTCCAGCTATCGTAAGTCGGAGTGCCGACGATAGGCTGCCTTGCGATTATCTTTCCGTCGGGAACATAACCGGAGTCATTCTCTATTATATCGTCCCAAAAGATATCTTGGGTCGTAAGCCTTGGTCCGTAGACTGCGGCGGTAATCGCGGATGTTCCCGTATTAAGGTTGCTTCCTGTTATAACAACACTATCGTTAACCCTTACCTCAATCACTCCTACTGTTGACGACACTATCGTTTTAAAATCTATCCTGTACCATGTGTTTGGAGAAAGGGTTGTGCTTGATGTTCCAACAACGGTTCCGCTTGATGCGCCTATTTTGGCAGTCAGCGACCCGTCAGTATTTAGTTCCAGCGTGCTTACGCCCGTTGAACCGGCAACCGTCTGGATAATTACGTTAGAAACGCTTGGTAAGGCGGTAAAATACATGTAGGCACGCGTGTACATTGAAGTTGTCGATGTGTAGGCCGCGTTTGAATAAAAACAAGTATTGCTTCCGTTGGTTTCATAGGAATACGTTCCCGAGCGTACAGTGCTTGTTGAAATATTCGGTGTACCGTAAAGAGTAACAGCTTCCGATATCGAACCCGTTTCGGCGCCGGACATCCAAAGAACGGTTGCATGCGCGCTCTGGGTAAAGCTTAAAAATAGCCCGCCGATAAAGAGAAATATTAGGATTTGAAGAAGTCTTGATTTTTGCATTGGTTTTTCAAAAGCCAATTATAAGAAATTATATAATTTATGTATCTAAAGTAATAGTGCTAAATTAATTGTTAGGATCGGTACGGAAGGAAATTTATTGGCTCTGATTGCCTGGTTGGGGCACCTCGTTTCTTGTGTATCCCGCAAGTATTTCTTTTATCATATCAACGATTTGTTTTGGTTCATATTCGCTCTTAATTATATACTTAACAGCCCCCTTTAAAAGGGCGGTTTCGGCGTCCTGCTGTCCTGCAAGGTTGGTAAGCATTACAACCGGGATACTTTGGGTATTAGGATTTGCCTTTATTTTATCCAGTGCCTCCAAGCCGTTCATTTTGGGCATCATAATGTCCATGAGTATTAAGTTTGGTTTTACCTCCGCCCGAAGTTTCTCAAGCGCCTCTTCACCGTTCGTGGCAACTTCCACTTCGTAGTTTTCCAGGGTAAAAATCTTCTGGTACATCCTAAGCATTAAGGGATCATCTTCCACAAGAAGAATTTTTGCCATAATTAAATATTATCGAGTAGCATAATCTTTGTCAATTGCCCGAAAGTATAGGAAGCGAAAGCGAAAAAGTAGAGCCTTTGCCTACTTCTGTTTTATCAAGCTCAACTTTCCCGTTCATTCCCTCTGACATAAGCTTTGAAATATAGAGCCCCAGGCCGGTGCCCTTTAATGCGTCTCTTGTATAAATGCTTGAAGTTGCCTGCTGGAATTTCCTGAACAAAAGTTGCTTATTTTCCGGCGTGACTCCCCTTCCGGTGTCGTTTACCGCTATTTTGACAAAATTACCCTGTACTTCGACACTTAAGGTTATCCCGCCGTGCTCTGTGTATTTTATTGCGTTGCCTATTAAATTGACAATAATTTCCCTAACTCTGTCCCTGTCGCCCACCACCTGGGGAGTTGGTTCAGAAGGCTCTATGAATTGAAGATAGAGTTTTTTCTCCGATGCCATAGACTGGTAGTCGTTCACAACCGACTTGGCTATTTCAATGGGATTGATCACGTCTTTTTTAAATACCATCCTTCCCATTTCAAGCCTTGACATATTTAAAAACTCGTTAACGATTTCAATAAGCCTCGTGCTTGAAAGGTGAATATCGTCTATCATTTGTTTTAAGTCGTTATCCGCAAGTTTATCTTTATAATACTGTTCTATAAGCGAGGTGTTTCCCCTAATTGCCGTAAGGGGGGTCCTTAATTCGTGCGAAGCAATAGAGAAAAATTCATCCCTCGACCTTTCTATGATTTTTCTTTCGGTTATATCCTCTATAACCAATACTACCCCGATTATTTCAAAACTGTTGTCCGTTGAAAAAATCGGCGCAAAGAACAGACGCAAAAACTTATCTTTAAAGCTTGTCTCTCTAACTTCCAAAGGCTGGGCATTTTCTATACACTGGTCAAACTTCTCCTTTAAACGAAGCTCGTTGCCCAAAACACCGTCTATAACTTTTATGTCCTTGAGCTTGTTGTCAAGGCCCAAGAGCCTGTCAAAAGACCTGTTGCTGAATAAAATCCAACCGTCTTTATCAAACATAACAAAACCAAGTCTAAGGCTATTGATAGAAGCCGAAAACCTTGCCTTATCGGTATTAATTACTTTTAACTGTTCCTTAACCTGCTGTGCGATTATCTCGTTTTCTTTCGCGTAGCGGTCTGCAAGTTTTTGTTCCATTGAAATATCCCTTTCAACTCCAATAAAGAATATTACTTCTCCTTTATCGTTAACTATCGGTGAAATCGTACTTTCAACGGGATAAAGTTCCCCTGTTTTTCTTTTGTTTGTAAGTCTTCCCTTAAAGGGTTGTTTTTTATTTTTAATGGTATCCCAAAGCTTTTCATAAAATTCTTTCGGCATCTGCTGACCCCAAATCCTCGGCGTATTACCCTCCATCTCCGAAAAACTGTAACCCGTCAAGCGCTCTGCAGCTTTATTTGCATAAGTAATTTTCCCGTCCGGGTCTGTAATAATTATATGGTCCGAAGAATCCTCAATTGCGAGTTTAAATTTCTCCAAGTCTTCGCTTGACTTGGAGATCTGGTCAAGCATATCATTTATTTTTTCTGAAAGGTCGGAATACTCATCGTTACCGCCAATTTGAACCCTCTTTTGTGAAGTTTTGGGATCTCCTACATCTTCGACTTGTTTCTCCAGCTTTATTATTTTAGAAGTTGAAAATTTATCGGTCACAAATATCGCAAAAATTAGGGAAACCAAAGAAATAAAGGCATAAATAATAATAAATGTATTCGCAGCGTTTCTTCCTTCTGTATAAACCATCCTAGCGGAGCTTACTTTAAGAAGATATACGGGATTATCATTAAAGTCATTAATAAGAGCATAACCGTTAATAACATTGTTACCGTCGTCTGTAATATAAATTCCTCCCTGCTTAAGATTTTGTTTTGGGTTAATAGAATCTACCAAAGTCAAGTCATAATTAATAAAAGACACATTCTTGCCGACTACATCATCTATGCCTTTTATTACGGAGCTATCAATGTATTTTCCAAATACTAGCGTGCCCATAGCCGGCCCGCTTCCATCAGTCCTTAGTATTGGACGCGAAACTATCATATACGGGCCTTCTGTGGTTTTTATAATTGCCGCAAATTTTGAGCTTTTATTGCCCAATTCCCTACTGACTCTGTTTGGCTGGGACATTACTGCCTCAACGTCTTTTGCAGCATTAACGTCCACTCCTTTTTGCAGATTTACGTTTTCCTGATAAACAATTGCACCCGAAGTTGCGATAAAATACATCGAATTTATATCAAGATTTTGCAAAGTTGCTTCACCTAAATTGCTGTCTACATAAGCCTGGTTTTTATCCTGTACAAACTTGTAAGTATCGTCCCACAAGGACCAGTCGGAAAGTTTTTGATCCAAATCGGCTTGTTTTTCTCTCAGATACGCCACCGCACTGCTTACGCTGTTATCCATATTTTCTTTCTCCACCCTGCTAAAACCCGAAAGAAGATACGTGTTTGCCACTATATAGAAAAATAATAGAGTTAGTAAAACATATATAAACGTGCTCACAATTATCTTTGTTCTAAGACTTAATCTTAAGTTTTTCATTTAAACTGCTCCGAAATAAACTTTGCAACCAGATACGAAGGCAATACGGAAATTAAAATAAACAAAACGGATATTAGAAATGTGTACTCGATGGATTTTGATGCGGCCCGGATAACCGAAACCTGTTCTTGTCCTACGAACAACATCCCGACCGGATTATTGTTTAAATCATCCAGAGGAGCATAAGCGGCAAAATATGGAACGTTTAGTACACTGACGCCTCCAGAGTAATTTTTGTTATCATTTAATACAGTTTTTACTATTTTATTGTTATCTTCTTTTACGCCTACAATTCTTGTTTTTCCGTCTGCCGCGACAAAAGTCGTTGCCGAAAGAATATTTCCGCCGTAGACGGAAACATTAAGCCCTGTTGATTTTTTCAAGCCATCGACAAATGCGTTATCAATATTTGTCCCAAGCATTACTACCCCTATTATGTTTTTGCCGTCCTTAACCGGCGCTGCGGAACGGATTGAAACAACAGGCGCTAGTGCGCCGTCGGTACTAACGACCGACGAAGCGTTTTGTCCGCGCATTGCTAACTCAAACATCGGATCATTTGACAAAGAATCACCTATTTTTTCGCTGTCCTCTCCCCTTGCAAGAACCGCACCCGTTGACGCAAGAATAACAAGAAAAGACTCCCTTCTTGAAACTAGATTTGAAACGACGATTGTCTTTAAAATCGGACTCTCATTCTGCGCAATTGCAGTCTGAATGCCCGGAGTTTGCGCAACCAACTCCGCATCCGATAATGTTTCCGATTGTTTAGAAGAAATCGCGTATTTTACGACATTTACATCGGTACCAAGGTGAGAAAGCGCATTATCCCGCAGGTTATTTAAAAGTAAAAAAGTAAAAGACACTGTAGTTACAAGGAATATGATAAGCACAGAAATGTTGAATATCATAAAAACTTGCGTCTGGATCCTTCTTAAAAGGTATGAAAATACCCAAATCGCAAGAACAACCGTCCCCAAAAAAAGAGCGATCTGGCTTAAAATCCAAAGGGCACCAAAAGGCTGGACGATTTTGTAGATAAAAATTGAATTGGTATTTTGAAAAAGCTTATACAAGCCAAAAAAGTCGGACAGAACTATAAACAAAAAACCAATTGCCATAGGCCGCAGGTGTTTTTCAAGTCCGATTGTCGCCCTTTTTAACAAAAGTAAAAATACCAAAAGGGAAGTTATGGGCACAAAGATTATTCCAAAAGCTTTTAGCGACAGCGCAAAAAATGCCCCAGAGACAAGAAAAACCTGAGCTTTCTCTTCCGGATTGCTTTGCGCCTTATCATAAACCGGTCTTTTTTGGATAGGTTCGATAATTAATCCGGCGCCAACCAGCAAATATCCTAAAATCTTAAATAAAGTTGCCGAATAAAATATAAGGTTTGTGTTAAATAAAGAATCTGCAAGAATTGTCTGTTCTATATAAGTTGAACTTATAAGAAATGCAAAGGAAAGAATAAATAGTCCCGCAATTTTTATAAGCTCTCTCTTGGGTTTTGCGGCAAAATATGCATCAAGATATAACCAGCCCACCGCAAAAAATACAAGGGCTGCGAAAAGGTTAAGAGCAAAATGGAAGTTCTCGAGCAAGAACTGAGTTGTGAGCATTAATTCTATTGTGAGACATTTGTCAGTATGTTTTCAAGTTCCGTTTTACTTAGAACCCCGGTGACAACTTCTCTCACTACCCCCTTTCTGTCTATAAAATAATGCGTTGGCAAAACGCTCAATCCGTAAGTATTGAATAAAGTAGCATCCGGATCTGCAATAAAAGGAATACTATAGCCTCCGCTTTTTGCAAAAACATCAACCGCCGCCGATTTCTCCCCCTCTACAATGATTACGCTGTTATAGTTTTGATCTGAATGCAAATCGTTTAGTATGGAAATCTGGCCCGAGGAATAGGGAGACCATAAATTAATAAAGCTGACGACGCTTGGTTTGCCTTTTAAACTATCCGGCGAAACATTTGACAAGTTAAAATACGGCGCTTGACTGCTGACCAACTTATTGATACTCGAATTTTGCGCAGGCAAGTTGTTTTTAAAGGCAAGAGTAAGGTTTGAAAAATCAGGGTAGTATAACTTTACCGGACCCAAAGAAAATAAGAGCTTTAAAGGCGAAAGCAAAAAATTGGCGTTTATCGGCTCTGCCTTGGCCAGGGTAAAGAAATTGCTGTCTCCGGAATGGAACCCCCCTGCGTCTATATGCAAATAAAACCTTCCGGGTGGCAAAAATAAGCTGTAATGGCCGCTTGCGTCAGTTTGCAGCGGGTTTTGCTGACCATAGGGACTCCCGTCCCAGACTTGCCATGTTCCCGAACTCGGCTCAAGGTAATAGACCGTGATTTTTGCATCAAATACACCGCCCAAGGCACTGGTTACATCTCCTTTACCCAATACATACAACTTGTTTAAGTAGCTTACCGTTTTGTTTCCCGCGCCGTCCACGGCGCTAAAAATAAGCTGATATTGTCCCTGCGGAAGTGCTATATTTCCCGACCACAAACCATCCTCGGGATTTTTGACAAGCGAAAAATTCTTATAAAGATTACCCGAGTCCGAAGCTATAATGTTAACAGCTATTGATCCACCTACTTCGGAAAGAGTTAATTTAACACTCTGTCCGGACAGCGCGGTTATTATTCCTTCTTCGGACGGCGCAATAACCTGGGGACCTAACGAAAACAGGACCCCCGAGACCCGCGGCGGGATCCTGTCTATAACCATCGTATACTCTTTGGATAAACCTACGTTTCCGCTTGAGTCAATTGCCTTAACCCTTACTAGGTAATTTCCGTCGTCAAGGGGCGGCGGAGTAAAAGAAAACGCCGTATAAGCTTTTCCTAAAGCTGGCGTGCTATCTATAGGCAACCAGTCTTTCCCCGCATTTATTGAATACTCGATTTTTGATACTTCTTTGTTGTCACTTGCGGTTCCGGTTATTTGCGGAGGATAAGAAAAAGGTTTTGAAAAATCCGTTGAAATACTAACGCTTGGGGGTATAGTATCGGGAACTGGCGTAGGGGTCGGAGTCGGCGTAACGGTAACCGTATTCGTAACGGTAACTGTAGTTGTCGCGGTAGAATTAGCCTGCGCGGCAACAAAGGTATTATCGCCCGAAGAAGCAAGCGTATTTAATGCGTCTATCGAAATTACGTCATAATGGTAGGTTGTATTGGCAGTTAACGAAGTTATCGTCACCGAATGGGACGTTACAAAGTTGGGGTCGGAAATTTCCTGTCCGTAAGATGATGTAAGCCCGTAATCAACAACTGTTGTGGCGGGCTTATCGGTATTCCAGCTGACTTTTACGGAACTCGAGGTTACATCCGAAACTGTAAGGTTTGAAATAACCGGCGCCAGGTCCGGTGTCGGGGTCGGAGTTGCCGGCGGGGTGGATGTCGGGGTCGGAGTAAATGTCGGCGTTGGCGCAACTATAGAAGTCGTAAGCGTTCCGGAACAGGCAACAAAACTTCCTCCCCCATCGGTTGATATGTCCACGGTCCACGCAACCGGACCCGACGTTGTATTCGGGCTATAGGCGTTAACGTTGAAGCTCGTTACCGTATAGCTTCCGCCGGTAAAAGTTATGGCCGAAAAGGTATTTGTGTCTGTCCAGCCGCTTGCGGAACCGCCGGTTATTGAAAAAAGAGAAGGGTCGGGGCTCGTTATTTTTACAACGTTATACGCGGCTCCCCCTGAAAAACTGAAGTTAAATGTATTGCTTGAGCCGCCCGTTACGCTAGAAGGGCTTACTGTAACGCTGCAGCGTATAAGCGCGTTAGCGTTTTTATTTAAAATTCCGGCTACAAACAGCGTTAACAACGCCAGTCCTAAGCCAAATAAAATCTTAGTTTTCACGGGTAGAATGAAAACCTCTCTTTCTATAGTAACAGAGTAATGATAGCTTTTAAAACCCCGGGCAGAAGGGTTTTAAAAGATAACATCAAAATATGTATTACTATAAAGCAATGTGTCTTTTAAATCTTCCTTGGTTTTTACCGCGGATCAAACGACAGCAGCAAAAAGTAATTCTTAATTAATTTTAAAAATGTATGTAAGATTGTCTCACCTCCCTTCATAATGATTTCTTAATTCATTATTTTCATTTAAAATGTAAAAGGTTGCCTTACGCCCGAATTATTAAACCATTGTCCGTGTCTCATTAATTGCGCAAGGGTCGGCCCCGTAACGGCCGGTGTGTAAGTAATTACTATTAGGCCCTGATAACCTGCGGTTCCTGACCCTCCCGAAGTAGATGCTTTGCCGCCGGACCCGCCGCCGCCGCCCGCTGCCCCATAGCTTCCCGCTGTGCCCGCATTCTGTCCGTTTGATCCGTGTCCGCTTCCTTCTCCCCCGCCCGCTCCTCCGCCGCCCGAGCCGTGCGTAGAATCCCATTCCGTTCCGTTTCCGCCGTTACCGCCTACACCGTCCGCCGGTGCGGCCGTTCCGCCCGCGCCTCCGAATGTGCCGTCTCCCTGGCCTCCTGTTGAAGCTGTCGCGCTTGTACCGGCTGTTCCGGCGTTTCCCGCGGCATTAAGACCGGCTGCTCCGCCTCCGCCGCCGCCCCATGCCCCCGATGAGCCGCTGCCGCTACCGCCTGCTCCGCCGTTTCCGCCGTTATATTTGGTAGAACCTATACCGGAGGTGGCCTGGCCTCCGGTTCCGCCCGTCTGGGCAGAACCACCGGCTCCACCCTTTGCACCGACTATTACATCCGTTCCGGTGATGCTTGAACAATTTGCCAATGTATTTGATTTACAAAGGTACGTATCCCCGCCGTTTCCTCCGATAATGCCTCCCGGACCAACCGCTATCATTACTGTTGCTCCGGCGCTGAGAGCCGTTGTGTTACTTATAAGCGAGTATCCACCTCCACCCCCGCCTGCTCCCGAACCTCCCTGGTTCGGAGAGCCGTTTGCCCCTCCGCCGCCGCCGCCGATTACTTCGATTTTACTGGTGGTGCTCCAGTCGCTTGGCACCGACCAGCTTGTCCCTGAGGTTATAAAACTGGTCGAATCGGCGGCAATCTGCCAGAGCCTTATTTCCTTAAAAATGACCTGCGGCGCTCCCTCTCCCTGACTGAGGTAATTTTCTATTGAGGTCGCCGAAGGTGTGGCAATATTCGTAGATAAGTTAGGACTGGCTGTCGCAGGCATTTGTCCGGAATTTGTCGAAGGCGCAAGATCTGCCGAACCGGTTGAAATTCCCAAAACAAACGGGTTATTTAGAATTCCCGAGCCGGTTGCGTTATTAAATCCCGCAGAACTGGTCGCCACCTGCTCAAGGTTGGTAACGGTCGAATTTAAAACGTCAAAGTTTGCCTGCACCTGCACAGCGGTGGTTGTCCCTATAAACTGCAGAGGCCCGGTCGTATAAAGGTAAGGCGAAGTGTCGGGAGCCTTAAAGTTGTAGCCTATCGTAAAATCGGCGCCCTTTCCGACTTCTACATTCCAGACCAGCGCTTTTGAAAGTGTAGGATAGTCGTTTGTCGCGTATAAGGCCGGGTCCTGGGTTTGAATTCCGAGGAACGGTGCCGGGTCTATTTTTCCGTAATAAAGATTGTTTATGTCGGCGTTGTTGGGCTTTATCCCGAAATGCAAATGTGGTCCGGTTACGAGCCCTGTTGCGCCCGAAAGACCTATTTCGGTTCCGGCCGAAACAACTTCACCGGAGGTAACTTCAAGTACCGAAAGGTGTCCGTAATAGCTTCTTCCCCAACTATGTTGTATTACAACGGTAGTGCCGTAAATCCAGTTTGCCTGGGCTAAGATTACAACGCCTTTATCGACCGAAACGACAGGAGTGCCGGATGGAAGCCCGAAATCTATTCCGTCGTGTCCGTCGAGCCCGTATTTTTTATAGCGGTCCGCTTCCGCCGGGTCGTCTATCTGCTGGCCAAACCCAAGAGTTACCGGATAATTTCCGTTAAAAGGCATCCTTAAATGCGGAATCCCGTAATTTTGTGCAGTTCCAAGGCTGTTCGGGATAGAACTTTGCTCGCTAAAATTGATGATGCCGCTTTCTGTTGCTTTACTGATCTGGAAACTGTCGGGGACGGTTTCAACGATTTTACCGGTAAAGTCTTCGTTTGCGTGGATTTTAATTGCAACTGGATACGTGTCAGGCGGATAGATACGCGTTGGCGCCACGCGCTCAACGTCAAACGGAACCGAATTTCTTACCTGAAAACCGTCGGATATAGTGTAGCTCCCGTTTGCAGTTGTTGCCGTTAAACTCATCGAATAAGTGCCTACGCTCGAGGTTGTAAAATGCGCTTCGTAGTCAGGTACAACCGTTACCGCATGAACTTGACACGTCGGGTTAATGACTATGCTTCCGTTACTTGTAGTAAGTTTGCTGACAGTTCCGTTGGGCGCAGTTATTGTAAGAACAACGTCCGCGTTGCAAACCATCGAACCTTGCTCGTCCAGAACCGCCATCTCGATATCTGCTGTTTCACCGGGAAGATAAATAGATTTGTTAACGTTTATCGCCAAAACTCCCCAGGTAAACGACTGCGTGCTTATAACTCCGGTTGAGTCGGAAATCTGCACGGTGTACTTCCCGGGTCTGAAGGCACTTGGCGTATGAATTAAAACGGTCGTTAACGCCTGCTCCTGGGTCTTTTCGATAACTGCGTTGCTCACCGCTTTGCCGTACGGGTTAACGACAACTACATTCACCTGGTCCGCCGGGACGTTTTCAACGTCAAAACTCACACTCTCCCCCGCCCTGAAGTTGTGGTTTAAAAGAGTAAGAACGTAAGGCGGCTGCTCCAGATTGGCAGACGGGGGAACAAAAGAAGAAAGACTAACGCTTGGCACCACCTGTCCTGACGGAGAGGAATTTGAACTATTTCCGGACGAAGGTGTAGGAAACTGCTGTATCGACTGGATAAGCGAATTGATATTTGCTGACCCGGTCGCACTGCTTTGTAAAAGGCTTGATGAAGTTGCGCTTTGCGCATAAGCGCCAAAAGGTGAATAACCCATAACTAGGCTTAAGATTGTTAGTATCGAAAATAGCTTTTTCATAAACTAGAATTTACTTTTGTAGTAAAGCTTTATATCTCCTATTTTTACTGTATTGTTATTCAAAGCTCCCATTCTAAGGTAAATTACTGCTGTCTGGGGTGTTCCTCCGGCTCCCCAAGTAGCCGTTCCTCCGGTAAGATTGGCATAAGTAAACCCTAAACTGGTCCATGAAGTGGAAACGTTTCCCGTACTGGAAGTTACCGCGGTCGTGCTGTTTGTGGCGTTATAGATATAGGCGTTAAAACTGTTATTTGTGTTAACTCCGTTACTGGTAACATAATCAATCGTAAACGGATAGGTTTGGCTCTGGTCCCATCCGCCGAAGTCGGACGGAAGCGTTATCCTAACAGCCACTGTGTAATACTGCAACGGCGAAACTGTTGACGAAGTCCACAGATAATAAGTCCTGAGGTTGTTCGTCGCCGAAGTCTCCGCATCGGAGGTCATGCTTCCCGTAGAGCTAGTATCCGTTCCTGCGCCATAAAACTGCGTAAGGACCGCTCCCGCATATTCGGGAGAAAGCGTTATTACTTTGGAAGGCATTCCCGTTCCCGAATATGTAGGCCCGCCGTTTGCAGGGTCAAATGAAAGTCCATTGGTTGAGTTTCCAATCGTTACTTTCCCGGTTGAATCAACAGTAAAATAAGTTGTTGTATCCGAAGAGTTTTTTACTTCGAAACTTCCGCTTGCGCCCGCCTGTCTTACAATCGTGTTTCCGGTAGAGTCTGCCTCTACGATATTAACACCGTTTGCGGATATTTGTGCCGTAGTCCCGTAAAAGTAAAGGTCGGGGACGCCGGCGTTCCATCCGAAATTTGCCCAGTATGTCATTACTCCTGAATTAAGTATTTTTAGGTCGGCTTCTCCTGTTGTTCCGGATACGATGTCGCTTGTCAACTGGGCGGTGTTTCCCGAAACGTTATCCGTTCCAAAACCAATCGTGCCGATCTTGGAAACCGTGAACGCAGGAATTCCCGATGAAGATGCGGCGATAAGATCTCCGCTTCCTAAATTGTTGATGCCTAAAACCGCCTTAGAAGTATTGCCTGAGAATGAACCGACGGTTTGGGTGCCGGAAGTCCCTCTTACGTCAAGCGTTGTAATAGGTGATATCGTATTTATACCAACCATCCCATATCCGTAGTTTGGCATTACGATCAGACTCCCCGAGACCGAAGCAATTGTCTGACCCGTCTTTATTCCGCTAAACGAGAAAAGCGCAGAAGAGGTCGAGTTTCCGCCTATCAAAAGGTCGTCGGTCGCGTGTTTAGGCGAGAGTGCTCCGGAAAGCTCGTTCCACCATCCTAAATTTGTTGAGGGAACCCACGATAGAGTACCCGACGTGCCTGTACCGCTTACCGACAA
The DNA here is from genome assembly GCA_021785915.1 of bacterium. Taxonomy (GTDB): domain Bacteria; phylum Patescibacteriota; class Microgenomatia; order Levybacterales; family UBA12049; genus DAHWUP01. The sequence continues at coordinate 5,262 of JAJYEF010000012.1, read as the reverse complement.
TACATAGCCTGCCGTAAAACTCGCCGGCCAAGCATAGGTTATGCCACCCAATTGTGCAGTAGCGCTAGGATTTGACAGGACAAGGTTCCCCGCAAGTGTCAGCGTCCCCGTATTTGAAAGTGTATTTGAACCGCCGAAAAACTGGATGTTGCCCCCGCTTGTTAAAGAACCAAGCGTAATAGTCCCTGTTCCGGCGGCAATTGACAGGTTGTTGTTGTTGGCCGTTGTTATCGAATTTGCATTTCCGGATGTACCTGAAAAGTTGATATTTGCTCCGTTTCCGGATAGTGTCACTCCGGTTGTTCCCGACAAAGACAAATTACCGGTTGAACTGAAGGTGTTATTGTTGTTGAAAAATTGAATGTTTCCCGTTGACCCCGAATTAATCGTAAGAGTATTTGAACCGGTATTGAAAATCGACGGGTTGGTTCCGAGAAACTTCAAGTTCCCGCCGTAACCGTTGTCGGGCGCCAGCACGAGTTGTCCGGAAACAGAAGCAATCGTCTGCCCCGTCTTAACACCCGTAAACGAGAAAAGTGCAGAAGAAGTTGAAGTTGATCCTATCAGCAAGTCATCCGTAAGATTTACGGGCGAAAGTGCTCCCCCTAACTCGTTCCACCAGTTAACGCCTCCACCAACGGTTCCGCTGCAGCTTCCCCAGCTTGCGGTTGGTCCTCCAATAAGACACTGTCCCGAGCCTATGGATCCGTTTAACGTAATAGACCCGGATGTTAAGGCAAGTCCGGTTAAGCCGGTAAGACTTCCCGTTGCAATAATATTTCCGCTTTTTTGAACGGTAAACGCCGGCACACCGGAAGCACTAGCCGCCAATAAGTCCCCTACCCCAAGATTATTTACGATGAGCGTTGCGTTCGAGGTGTTGCCGTTTACCGTGACTAAGGGCCTTGTTCCGGCTCCCAAGAGATTTCCCGTTACGCGGAAAGTCGCGGAAGAAGTCGCCTGCGAGCCAAGGATAAAATCCGTAGTCGTATTGTTTGGGACGATCAAGCCGGTAGGCAGTTCTGTAAAAGGCGAATTTCCTCCACCTCCGCCGGTTCCGCATGATCCCCAGGATGCCGTAGGACCGCCTGTAAGACAAAGCCCCAAGCCCAAATCGCGGTTTGCCCCGAGTGCAATTCCTCCCGAGCTTGTAATTGTAAAGACAGGCGCACCCGAAGATGAAGCGGTGATAATATCGCCTGTCCCGGTGTTATCAAAAACACCCAGCGCAACTCCGTTTTCCGTATTTTGAACAAGCAATTTATCGCCAATTTTTACCGCACCGTTTGCGCCCGCGGGCGACGTGTTTGAATCGTTTACTATGGTCGTATTTACGAAAAGAGTTCCCCCACCCTGACCGATATTGATAACACCGGCATTGTTTGTGGTGATATTTGCACCCGTTGCGGTTGCATAAATCTGTAAGGCGTTATTATGCGAAGCCGAATCCCACAAATTAAGGGTCGGGTTGCCTCCCGAAGATGGGCTTAAATTTATAAAGGAAACAAGCGCCGACGATGTTGAATTTCCTCCCAAAAGCAGGTCGTCGCCCGTGTTTACCGGCGAAACCGCCCCTGCAAATTCGTTCCACCAGTTGGCGCCGCAGTCTCCCCACGAAGCAGTCGCGCCGCCCAACAAACATTGCGTAGAGGCTCCCGTATTCAAAGAGGGACCCAACGCTATTCCTCCGGCATTAGTTAGGGTAAATACTGTTGCACCCGAATAAGAAGCGGTGAACAAATCCGCGTTGTTCAGCTGGTTTAAGGAAAATAGAGCATTTGCGCCATACCCGCCCTGAACCTGCAAAACGTTATTCGGAGCCGTCACCCCTATTCCGATATTTGCCGAACCCGTGGCAGCATTTACTCCGTTAATACTTCCCAAAACCAAAGAATTGCTTTGTGAAACATACGCATAAGCGCCAATTGCGCCGGCGTTTATTAAGTTCGGCGACTGTAAATCCGCACCGGAACCTAAAATTGTGTTTAATCCCCCGCCGCTATTGGTTTGCCCGGCAAGATATCCCAAAAAAGTGTTATTAGTTCCGCCCGTGTTTCCCAAACCTGCCTGTGATCCTAAAAAGGAGTTATTGTATCCTGTCGTGCTGTTTGCGCCCGACGCGTACCCGACAAACGAATTATCGGAACCGTTTGTATTGGCCTTACCGGTAAGGCTTCCAAAAAAAGAATTATCATCGCCCGTTGAGCTATTTAAGCCTGCTTGATATCCGACAAACGAATTATCTCCACCTATAGTGTTATTTATCCCGGTCTGATAACCTAATGCAGTAAGATCCCTGTTGTTGTTAAAATTTATAAGGCCTGCGACCTGAATTAAATTGTTGGGGTTTGCAACACCAATTCCGACACTCCCGTTATTTTTAATTACAAACCTAGTCCAGCCGCTTGCCGAAGCTGTGAAAAGGTCTCCGGTACCGTCGTTATTGGCAACAAGTGCCGCAAACGAAGTAGACCCGGAGACTGAGGCGATGGACAGCGTCCCCCCAGCCGCCGGGTTACCCCGCAGGTCAATGCTTGACGTCAGTGGCGAATTTGTATTAAACCCTATAAGTCCCGTTCCGTTTGGCGAAAGGTTAAAGTTTTGGTTCGAAGTAGTCGTAATATCGGGTTTTGACGTATTGTCGAATGTAAGTCCCCCATTTCCGATTATCTTATTGGTCAACGTTTGGGAATTTGATGTGTCAACGACCGTCAGTGAACCGCTTCCGCCGAACGAAAGTGTTGTGGTACCCGAGGTTGAAAAAGTTAGCCCGTTCGTGCCCGAATTGAATGCGTTGCCAAAAGTTACGGTTTTACCATTTGCAACCTGTAAAGTACCCGATGTTGATGCATTACCGTTCTCGTCCTCGACAGTAAGTCCGGCTACAGCTTGGGCGTTAAACGCAAAAGGAACGGCTGCCATCTGAATTCTTGGCGTCATTTCGAGATCGGAATTGACCTTGATACCCAAATAAAGCCCCGACCAGTTAAAGTTAAAGTTTGCGGGAAACGGGTTTACCGAGCCCAAGGCTACTCTGAATATGCCATCGGTCGTAGTTACTGTTTGGGTTTCCGTCCATAGGGCGGTTCCCCCCGTTGGCGCATCATAAAGAGTGAAAACAACTGTGTAGGTTCCGTTTGTTACATTTGTTGCGGAAGGGTTGTCTACAAGTTTTCCCTGGAAGTTGATTTCACGGTTAATTCCTACTGCGGCGCTTGCATTTTTCACGAAAATTAACGAAAATATAATTAAGGCTACACTGAAGGCTAAATAAACTTTCGTGAAAAGTCTTTTAAAACTGTCCTTATTTTTGCGCATTTAATATTACCTACGGTAATATTAATTACACCAATTTTAAGACTAGAGGTCAAAAAAAGTTAGAACTTGCATATTATTACAAAATATTGTATAAAATTATATATATATTTTTTAGGTTTAAAAGATGGCTAAATTTTAAAAATTACAAAATTTATGGAAAATTTACTAAACGTTAACCAGGTCGCATTTATTTTAAGAGTTCACCCTTTAACAATAAGACGCTACATAAAAGAAGGCCGTTTAAAGGCCTTAAAAGCGGGCGGAAATATACGGATCAAAGAATCAAGCCTTGCCGATTTTAACAAGGAATTTAACCCCGAATCCCCGAAAACAGCCGTAATTAAGCAAAACTTAAGGCCGGCTAAAGCATTTACTCTTGATGATCCGCTGTTCAGGCTCAGGGGGAAAGGCGCAAGCCTAACTCTATCAAGCTAATCTAAAACTTATGACGAGTAAAAAAGTTTATATCGCAGACAGCGCATTCTACTCATTCGTAAACAGGGCCCATCCTAAGCATGAGCAGGCTTCGGCATATTTCAGGTATTTCGGTTTAGAAAAATACTCCCTATTCACGGATATTTTTACACTTCTTGAGGTTTATAACCGTATTTATAACGAAATTAGCCCTTCTCTTGCCAAAGATTTCTTAAGAATTGCTTCCATAAGCGATATTAACATAATTTATCCTGAAGAAAGGGATATAAAGGCAGCTTTAAAGACTTTAACTAACTACCGCACAACCGACCTGACTTTTGACCAAAGTCTAAGAGCAGTCCTTGCCAACAAAAGAGGAATTACGCAAATCTATACGTTTGACTATTTACACCCATTATTCGGACAAAATGTATTTTATTTGCCGATATAATATATATCGTAATATATCAATATATTAAGCAATAATTAAAATTTATGAAGCATCATTTAAAACTTGTGGAAATAAACGGAAGACGACAAGAAATAGTTGCCTTTAAACCAAACAAAAGACAGTCAAATTCATCATTCTTAAAGATCTTAGGTCTTATGCAGCGCCTTCCCCGTCCAACTGAGTTAATAGGAATAACCAAAATTAGTGCCTCTAATCGCCGTTTGAAAACAATTGCTTTAGATTGGCACAACTACAAACTTTTTATAATAATCATGCTTATTTCCTTTTTAACATTATATTCTGTTTCTTTTGCCGTTGCGGCAAACCCCGCGAGCACTAATTTTCAGCTCGAAGAGTACGGATTCGGAGCGGGGGGCATAGCCTCTGCCAGTTCGACTAATTACCTCTTTTCGGGAATTGCCGGTGAGGTTGAAACGGCGAGCTTATCTTCTGCAAATTATATAGCACTACCCGGCCTTAGCTATACGGAGCAGCCGAATGTACCGGCGCCAACCCTAACAAATCCCGCAAACTATTACAATAAGCTTCACCTTGTTATAAACAATGCAAATTACCCGGCCGATACAGTTTTTGCCGTACAAGTTTCCTCCGGCTCCGCCGATTTTTCACAAAACGTTTTTTATGTGGAGGCCGACAACACGCTTGGTGCCAATATTTATTTTCAAAGTTATACGTCCTGGGGAGGTTCAAGCGGGATAGATTTGGTAGGACTTAATCCGGGAACAACCTATTACGCAAGAGTAGCCGCAAAAAGAGGAACTTTCCAGCAGGGACCGTGGAGCGCCACGGCAAATGCAGCAACGGTAAACCCGACCCTGACATTTAACATTCAAACCACTACACAAACTTCCCCGCCGTTCTCGGTTAATATAGGTACAATAAATCCCGGAAGCGTTTCAACTTCTCCGGATCAAATAACAGCAACTATCAGCACGAATGCAACAAACGGAGGACTGGTTTATATATATGGCGCAAACAACGGACTTAAAAGCACAAATGCCGCAAATTACACAATCACAAGTTCCACCAACGACCTCTCAACAGCAATTGAAGGCTAC
>JAJYEF010000079.1 GCA_021785915.1 bacterium | reverse complement strand
TTTCGATAACGGTAACAAGCATTATGTTCATAATGCCTATTCCTCCTACCAAAAGAGATATCGCGGCAATTCCCGCAAGAAGCGACGTAAAAGTTCCCGTGACCGAAGAGACAGTCGATAAGATGTCTGACTGGGAGAACATCGAAAAATCAGCTTGTGTCGGGTCGGATATTTTGTGCCTTTGAAGCAAAAGGTACCCGGCGTCGTTTTCTGCCTGGGTAATGTCATTTGGTGATGACGCAGATAAAGAAATGTCGCTTAAATAGTTAACGCCGAAAACGGTCGTCTGTGCGGTGGTTAGGGGAATATAGACGATATCGTCCTGGTTTCCGAATCCCGTTCCACCTTTTGACTGGGTTACGCCGATTATCGTAAACGGAATCTTATTTATTCTTATAGTCTGTCCGGTCGGGTCAACGCCTGTTCCGAAAAGGTCTGTTACAACCGTAGGGCCTATTACGGCAACCTCCCTATTTCCCGTAACGTCGGCGTCTGTTATAAAAGTACCGGAATCCATAGTAATGTTATGCACCGTTTCGTAAGCCGAGGTTGCCCCGACGACCTGGGTGTTGGTGTTGTTCCTTCCCGCGGTAATCTGGGCCCTACGTTGAACTTCCGGAGAAACCGCACTTATTGAAGGATAGTTTGCAGCCTGTATAGCCTGTGCGTCCGCGTAAGTTAGGGTTGTGGCGCTTCCAAAACCTCCCTGGACTCCGCCGGCGCCTGCTTGGGAACCCGGAGAGATAGTCACAAGGTTTGCGCCCAAGCCCTGTATAGAATTTTGCACCTGCTGCTGGCTCGCCTGGCCCAGGGAAACAAGTGCTATAACGGCTCCTATTCCGATAACGATTCCAAGACCGGCCAAAGCGGTCCTTACTTTATTTAAAAGCAGTGCCTCAAAAGATGATGATAAAAGTTCCGTAAAATCCATAATTTAGTGTTTTCTCCCGTTTTTAACTTCTTTTTCTATCTTTCCGTCCTTAATATGAATAGTGCGCTGAGAAAAAGCCGCAATTGACGGCTCGTGTGTAATAAGTACAATGGTATGCCCCTGTTTTTGCAAGTCTTGTAATATCCTCATTATTTCCTCCGCCTGAACGGTTGAAATGTTGCCCGTCGGCTCGTCGGCCAAAATTATCGCGGGATTCATAGAGAGTGCCCTTGCAATTGCAACCCTTTGCATCTGCCCTCCGGAAAGCTGGCTCGAGGTATGGTCCATCCTGTCACCGAGTCCGACGTCTTCAAGAAGTTTTTCCGCACGCTTAACCCTTTCCTCTTTTGGGATTCCTGCATAAACCATCGGCAATGCCACGTTTTTTAAAGCCGTTGTCCTTGGCAAAAGGTTAAACTGCTGGAAGACAAAGCCTATTTTTTTATTCCTTATTTCGGCAAGCTGGTCCTTTGAAAGTTTGCTTACGTCCTGCCCGTCGAGGACATAGCTTCCGGAAGTGGGAGTATCCAAAGCGCCTAACATATGCATAAGCGTTGATTTTCCCGAACCCGAAGGTCCCATAATCGCGACAAACTCCCCTTTTTTTATGGAAAATGATACGTCGTTAACGGCAACGGTTTCAACGCTGCCTGTTTTGTAGATTTTTGTAAGATGAGAAACGTCTATCATAGTGCATATCCTTTATCCGCCTCTGAATAATATCGCCCGCCCGGCGCCGCCGCCTCTTGTAGCACTAAACGGAGACGATCCGCCCGACGAGGTGGTTGAAGCCTGTCCCGTCACAACTGTTTCTCCTTGCGTTACACCGGAAGTTATAACCGTTTGAGAATCGGACGAATCTCCTGTCCCAACCGAAACGGTAGTTACTTTTCCGTTTTGTAAAACCCGTACGGTTGATGAATTGCCTACCGTTTGTATCGCGCTCGAAGGAACGAGTAAAACGTTGTTATCAACTTTTGTGATAATGCTTGCGGTTGCGCTCATGTTGGGTAATACGTCGCTTTCCGACTCGTCAAGCTGGATTATTGCAGGGTAAGTTACAACTCCCGAGGAAACGCTTCCCGTTGTATCTATCCCCAATACTTTTCCGGTAAAGGTTTTATTCGGCAAAGCGTCGAAAGTAATAGTTGCCTCCTGTCCGACTTTTATCTGCGGGGCGTCGACTTCGGAAACGCTCACCTGTACGGTTGTCGCGTTTCCGGTTTGGATTGCGGCGACCGTCTGGTTTGAAGTATTGGTCGAAGAACCGGCGCTTGTGTTGCTTGAGCCGATCTGCATACCCTGAGTAATCAAAAGGTCGCTTATTGTTCCCTCGGTAGGGGCAACAATAGTACCGGATGTTAACTGATATGCAAGATTTGCATTTGAAACATTTGCCTCCGACTGGGAAATTACATTCTGCTGATTTTTGTAAGCAGCTTCCGCCGCAAGCCATGCGGCCTGTTCCTCTATGTAAACAGGGTCCTGCATGTCCTGCTGGGTCGGGTTTGCAATTCCCTTATCGTTTACGAACTTCTGGTTTGCGACAAATTCCTGGTTTTGCAGGGTATAAAGCTGGGCTTTGGCGCTATTTAAATTATTCTCTGCAGACAGCAGTGAAGAGTAAGCCTGCGCCTGGCGCTGCTGGCCGGCGGTATCAAGAGTAACATCCGCTATTTTATCTCCCGCTTTAACCTGCTGGCCCGATTTAACATACACCTTGCTTACGATTCCCGAAGCCTGTGTTACAACGCTTACTTTATTGGAAACCGCAACCGAACCGGTTTCGGTAAGCGCGACGACAAGAGTTCCCTTGGTAACCTGTGCGGTCTGGTATGTAGGCTGGGCCGATGAAGAAGTAAATCTTGTGTAAGTAAAATACCCCAAAATTACGAGGATTACTACTAATATTACTTTTTTTCTTAAACTAAGGTTCTTGACAAACCCTATAAACTTTTTTAATAAGTTCATATGCCCCTGACGTATTATCTTATAACCTTTCTTAAAAAAGGCTGAGAATAATAGTTAAACCGTGTTAAATACCATTGTAAACTTGGTCCCCTTGCCAAGCTCGCTTTCAACATTTATTGTCCCTTTATGTAAACTTACCACCCTTTTTGCAATCGAAAGTCCAAGCCCGTATCCCGTAAACTTCTGTTTTGTCCTTGACTTTTCGGACCTGTAAAACCTGTCGAAAATATGCGGCAGGTCCTCTTTTGCGATTCCTATTCCCTTATCCTCAACCGTTATTTCCACCTTCGAGTCGTACTTTCGGGACCGGAGGTTAACCTCACTTCCATTATTGCTGTATTTTACGGCGTTATCAAGTAGTATCACGAAAAGCTCGACTACGCTTTTTTCCTCGCACATTAAGGATACATTGGCAACTTTAGTAGTAAGCTTTATTTTCTTCTTCTGCGCGAGGGGCTTAACTTTAAGCATGGCCTGGTTAACAAGTTTGCCAAGGCTTACTTTTTCAAAAAACAGGTTGCCGTTTGCTTTCTGGTACTGGCTAAGCTTTATCAATTCCCCCGACAAAAGCTGAAGGTTGTTAACGTCTTCAAGGTTACTCTGTAAAAGTTTTTTTGCCTTTGGCGTATTCAAGGCTTTGTCCCTTAAATTGACTTCTATCGAGGTCTTAAGAGCGGTCAAAGGAGTGTTGAGTTCGTGTGACGCGTCGGTTATAAACCTGTTCTGTTCGTCGACCATCTCAGCAATCGGACGTAAAGTTCGCCCCGCCAGAAAATATCCGCATAAAGCAGACGCAAGGAGTATAAAGAGGTTAAGAGTTAACAAACTTTCGATAATCCTTACCTTTTCGGCCTGTATCACTTGTACATCGGGCTGCTTCACCTGAGGAATGTTATCAAGGTCCGGCGGAGGAAGTGTAATAATTCCAAGAACTGGATGCTGCGAGCGGTATTGCTCAAGCCTTACAATTCTCCCCAATTCCCTCGATGCGCCATAGTAAATTACGCCGCT
>JAJYEF010000078.1 GCA_021785915.1 bacterium | reverse complement strand
TTATAACTCTTTATACCCATTACATGCAAAAATAGCTTTAATTTCCCGGGTAAATAATTTACAATACAGTTAGTGAAAATAAGACGCAATTTGAAACGTTTCTTTTCTTGGCGGAAACTTACCGTTTTTATATTCGTTTTTTTCTTTCTTTTTTTAGGATCATTGTTTTTTTTATTTTCAAAAAATTCTGAATCTGCCGCACTTCTTGCCGATAATGTCCTAAGGCCTCTTATTGGAGATAAGGCTGTAATTTCGCTTGAGGGATTTGTGTTTAATATTCAGGACGGCATTTTCCATTTATACAAAACCAAACCTTCTTTGGCAAATTATCATACTCTCGTTAAAACAGTTTCGGCATCCTCTGTCACGGTAAAGCCGCCTCCAAATATAATCCCATACGTAGATAAATCTAATCCTCTGGACGGAGAAGGTGTATGGAAAAAAATTGAAGGAACCAACCTATATACAACTTTTATAAGAACAGATAATACTAGGCCTTATTCTGTGGTAAATCTTGTTTTTATCCCGATGAAAGTCTATATGTTGGGGGCGGTTGCCGGAACAAAATATCCGGGCGGGCCTACTTTTACACCGGGCACCGGCAAGGTTCCGCTTGATATTCAAGAAAGCGGAAGACTTATAGCTGCTTTTAACGGCGGATTTAAGGAAAAAGACGGACATTACGGGATGTATTCGGATAACATAACATATGTTCCGCTTAGGAAAGGTCTGGCAACCCTTTATATTTATAATAACGGCCATTTGGAAATTTCTGCATACGACGGAAATCCTATCCCGCAGGATGTGGTAACTGCAAGACAGAACGGCCCTTTTTTGGTTTTAGACGGCAAGACAACAGCAATAACTTCAATGGGAATTGACTACTGGGCAGGAACGGCAACGGGCGGGTACATTACCTGGCGTTCCGGAGTGGGAATTACCCCCAATGGCGATTTAATATATGCCGTTGGCCCGTCCTTGACACCAACAGCATTGGCTGACGCTTTGCGGCTCGCCGGAAGTGTAAACGCAATGGAACTTGATATAAATGCATTTTGGGTAAGATTTAACATCTTCGCGTGGGATTCTGTTAAAAGGACATATACATATTTTCCTCTTGTAAAAGGGCTTGCAGACGGTGGAAAAGAATTTTTGAACGGTTATCAAAAGGATTTCTTTTATCTTTATAAAGAGTGATTACTTGAAATAAAACCGGGTATATAAGATTAGTATAAGGCAAGAATTTACCATTAAATTTAATTCCGAGCAATACAGGGCAAGAGGCACCCATTTTGTGATATAGTAGTTGCTTACTCTTACATAAATAGATTTAGGTAAGAAAAATTATATGGCTAAAGAAACAGTCTATATCACAAAAAGCAGCAGTCAGACCCAGGCTTTAGGAAAAGGTCTTGCAAAAAGTTTGTATGAGGGAACAGTCTTGGCATTTTTTGGAAATCTTGGGAGCGGAAAGACTACTTTTATACAGGGATTGGCACAGGGTTTGGGAATTAAAAGAAGGATTATTTCCCCGACATTTATTATACTAAGGCAGTACAAGCTTAAAAATGGAAATTTTTATCATGTGGACTTGTACAGAACAGAATCTTACAAAGATGCCGAAGGTGTGGGTTTGGATCAAATTATACACGAGCGGAGGAATATAGTTGCTATCGAGTGGGCGGAAAAAATAAGGGATTTTTTGCCAAAAAAACGAACAGAAATACATATAAATGCTATAGGAGAGGATAAAAGGGAAATTAAAATTTTAAACTATGGATAAAAAAATTGAAGAAGCCTCAGAAATTTTAAACAAAGGTGGAATAATTATTTTTCCGACGGATACGGCTTTTGGTATCGGATGCAGGATTGACAGAGCAGATTCGATTGAAAAACTCTTTCGCATAAGGAAAAGGCCGGTAAGCCAGGCCACGCCGGTTTTGGTAGATGGTTTGGAAATGGCGGAAACGTATGCCAAAGTCGCCGATGATGTAAAAGAAAAGCTTATCAGCCCTTACTGGCCGGGTGCATTGACGGTTGTATGCGAAAGTTATATTAAAAAAGTGCCGGAACTTGTCAGGGGAGGTGGCAAAAACGTCGGAGTAAGGATGCCAAACAATAAAACAATTTTATCTCTTATCCGCAGTGTTGGAGTACCGGTTTTGGGGCCTTCTGCAAACTTTCATGGCGAAAATACTCCGCATGATTTTAAGGAACTTAATCCGGATCTTCTAAGGCTTGTAGATTATGTTTTGGAAGGAGTCTGTCTCTATACAAATCCTTCAACAGTTGTTGATGTTACGCAAAATCCCTGGAAAATTTTGCGTCAGGGACAAGTTGAGATTAAAATTAATTCATGAATAAACTTTTTATTGATACTTCGGATAACAAAAAATTATTTATAGCGTTGGATTCTAAAGGGATAAAAGACAGCGTCCTGCTCGAATCTGATAAGCTTGTTAGGTCCGAAAAGGCGCTGCCTGTAATAGAGAAGCTTCTCAGAAGGAATGGAGTCAATGTCGAGGATATAGGCAAAATAGAAGTAAACGAAGGTCCGGGATCTTTTACCGGTATAAGGGTAGGAATATCGATAGCAAACGCTCTTTCATTTCTTCTAAAAATTCCCGTAAATGACAGAAAGATTGGAGAATTCGCAAAACCCGTATATAATAAATAATATGAGGGAATTATTGCGCCATTTGTTTTTGCCCAGAGAAACAAATAACTACAGGGCAAGAGTTTTGCATCATAAGATTCTTCTTTTGTTTACGATCTTTTTCTTTTCCGCCGGAGTTTTGATGTCTATTGTGAGGACTAATTTCCCTTCTGTTTTGGGGACTTTTTCCAATATTTCCGATCAACAACTTCTTGATATTACTAATTCGGACAGACAGACTGCCGGCTTGCCGCCTTTGGATTTAAATGGCGATCTAACACAGGCCGCCGTTAATAAGGCAAACGATATGTTTAGTAAAGATTATTGGGCACACGTTTCACCGACAGGAGAGACCCCGTGGGTATTTATAAAAGATGCCGGTTATAACTATGTTTATGCGGGAGAAAACCTTGCTAGAGGCTATACTACTCCCCAGAGTGTGGTTGCAGCTTGGATGGCGAGTCCCGAGCATCGCGCCAATATGCTATCTCCGCATTACAAAGACGTAGGTTTTGCGGTTGAAACAGGGAAATTAAACGGAGAGGATACGGTTTTGGTCGTTGAAATGTTCGGAAGCACTAATTTTGCAACAGAAAATGTTGCCACCAAACAAATTCAGCAGCCTGCCCAGGTCGCTGTTGCATCGAGTTCTCCGACAACGGTTCAGGGCACAAACGGTAGTAGTTCCGGGACACTTGCAGATCAAAAAACCAATTCTGCCCCCTCTTCTAACCTGGCATCAGGCTTACCCGCTAACCAGAAAACCCTGGTTAACGGGTTGACTTTCTCTTCTGCCTCGGCAAGGGTAATAATATCCCTGTTTATATTCGTCCTTATTATGGATATGATTATTATTGAAAGGAAAAAAATAGTGCGTTTTGTCGGTCACAATCTTGATCATGTTATATTTTTCTCGATTTTATTCATAGCGATTTTAATACTTGGGGGAGGAGCGATACTCTAGATGGTAGAAAAATTTAAAAAACATATTGGATATTACATAGTACTTTTCTTGATTTTCGGATTAGGGCTTCTTGTAACCTTGATGGCTTCTCCAAACTCCAAATTGCAAATATTTACAATATCTTTAACTATTATTCTCTATGTTTTATGGGGGATCTTTCATCATTTTATAAATCATGAATTAACAAACAAAATTATGATAGAATATATCCTGATCGGCTCTCTGGGACTATCTATATTGTTTTTTATAATGGAGGGCGGGGGATTATGAAAGGTGTAATTCTTGCAGGCGGTCTTGCAACAAGACTTCGTCCGCTGACATTAGTAACAAACAAGCATTTGCTACCGGTTTACAATAAGCCGATGATTTATTATCCTATTG
>JAJYEF010000077.1 GCA_021785915.1 bacterium | reverse complement strand
CGCGGGACCTGCCATTAATCCCATGATTAAGGTCCTAAACATTGTTGCGCTTTTAATCGCAGGCTTCCTTATTTAATATTTAATGGCTGATGGTTAATGGCTTATTTTCTTCATTAATCATTAATCATAAATCATAAATCTTTATCTATGGCTGACATAGGAAAACTACAACAAACAGAAATTACCGGGGAAATGAGGCGCGCGTACCTTGACTACGCTATGTCCGTCATAGTTTCAAGGGCGCTTCCCGACGTTAGGGACGGCCTCAAACCGGTACACCGAAGAATCCTCTATTCAATGCACGAACTAAACCTTACGCACAGTGCAAAATATTCAAAATCCGCAACGGTCGTCGGGGATGTTATGGGAAAATACCACCCACACGGAGACGTACCTATTTATGACGCGCTTGTCAGGCTTGCCCAGGACTTTTCAATGAGGTACCCCTTGGTGGACGGGCAGGGGAATTTCGGCTCTATGGACGGCGATCCGCCGGCTGCTATGCGCTACACCGAAGCAAGAATGGCCGCAATTGCCGCTGAAATGTTAACGGACATTGAAAAAGAAACCGTCGACTATACCCCGAATTTTGATTCCCGCCTTAAAGAACCCGTCTTTCTGCCCGCCCTTTTACCAAACCTTCTTCTTATGGGAAGCGAGGGAATTGCAGTCGGCATGGCAACCAAAATCCCGCCCCACAATTTGGGAGAAGTTGTTGACGCCGTCGTTTACTTAATTTCGAAAGCAAAAATAGCAACCGAGCCTTTTTCAATATCCTCCGAAGTATCCGTTGACGAACTTTTGGAATTTATTAAGGGCCCGGATTTCCCGACTGCGGGCGCAATCTACGACTGGACGGAAATAAAAAACGTCTACACTACCGGAAGAGGAAGAATATTAATAAGAGGAAAAGCCGAAATCGAGGACATAGGGCAGGGAAAATCTGCGATTATTATTACGGAACTCCCTTACCAGGTTAACAAAGCCCTGCTTGTCGCAAGAATAGCAGAGCTTGCCAAGGAGAAAAAAATAGACGGGATTTCGGATCTCCGCGACGAATCCGACCGCCACGGTATAAGGGTAGTCGTGGAACTTAAAAGGGATGCAGCACCTAAAAAAGTCCTGAATAACCTTTTTAAATATACCGCACTTCAGACAAGTTTCCCCGCAAACATAGTAGCCCTTGTTGATGGAACACCCCAGACGCTTAATCTTAAAACCATACTCGAAGAATTCCTTAAACATAGATATTTTGTCGTAAAAAGAAGGACAGAGTTTGAATTAAAGCAGGCAAAAGCAAGGCTCCATATTCTGGAAGGACTAAAAATTGCGGTCGATAACCTTGACGCCGTTATAAAAACCATAAGGGAGTCGAAAACCCAGGAAGATGCAAAACAAAATTTGATGAAAAAGTTTAAATTAGACGATATTCAGGCAACCGCGATTCTGGATTTACAGTTAAGACGTTTGGCTGCTTTGGAAAGACAAAAAATAGAGGAAGAATACAAAATGGTAAAGGAAACCATTGCGTATCTCGAAGATCTACTCGCGCACCCCGCAAAAATATTGACTGTCATAAAAGGAGAACTCGAAAAGCTCAAGGAAAGATACGTTGACGAAAGAAGAACGAAAGTATTTAAGAGCAAAGTAGGGGAGTTTTCCGAAGAAGACCTTATACCAAACGAGCCGACGGTCGTAACGCTTACGGCAACAGGCTACATAAAAAGGCAAAGTTTGGCAAGCTTTAAGACCCAGCAAAGAGGCGGAAAAGGGATAATCGGAATGACCACAAAGGAAGAGGACGCTATTTCCGACATAAAATACCTTGAAACGCACGACAATTTATTATTCTTCACAAACAAAGGGAAGGTATATCAAATAAAAGCCTATGAGATTAATGAATCCTCAAGAACTAGCAAAGGAACGGCAATTGTTAACCTTCTGAATATCGAGGCAGACGAAAAAGTCCAGAGTTTTGTAAATTACAAAAAAGACTCGGATGCAAAGTTTGTCTTTTTGACAACTAAAAACGGGACTGTCAAAAAGTCCGCGCTGACTGAATTTGAGAACATAAGAAAATCCGGAATTGTCGCAATAAAGCTTGACAAGGGCGACGAACTCGTCTGGAGCAAATTAACAAGCGGGGAGGATGACGTCTTGCTTGTGACAAAAAACGGAAAATCCATCAGATTCTCGGGTAAAGAAGTAAGGCCGATGGGAAGAAATACAATGGGAGTAAGGGGAATTTTAATAGGAAAAGACGACCAGGTTATCCAAATGGACGTTTTCAAAAAAAGCGACAAAGCCGACGTTTTAACTATAATGGAAAACGGCCTTGGCAAAAAAACGGCAGTCGACCAATTTAAATCACAGGGGAGGGGAGGACAAGGGGTCAAGGTCGCCGAGGTAACTGCAAAAACGGGAAAAGTGGCATCTTCCCAGATTATTCCTCCAAACGCAAAAGAGGTAATAATAACTTCGCAGAAAGGCCAAATTGTGAAACTTGAGATAGATTCGATCCCAAAGCTTTCGCGTGCAACACAAGGAGTAATCCTTATGAGGTTCTCTAACGCCAATGACCACGTAGCATCCGCAACCTGCATAGAAAAGGAGTAGAGATTTATGAAAATAGACGGCAAAACAATTGCTTCGGAGATCCTCGAAGACCTTAAAATTCGGGTAAAAAAACTAAAGACAAAGGGTGTAGTGCCGCACCTTTACGTGATTTTACTGATAAATGACCCTTCAACCCTTTCCTACATAAAACAAAAAAAAATAAAAAGCGAACAGTTAGGCGCAAAAATTACTATTGACGATTCTAATCCTGATATATCAACCGAAGAACTTCTAAAGAAAATTGAAAAACTTAACATGGATAAATCTATCCACGGGATAATAGTGCAAAAACCGCTTCCTTCAAGGTTTGACGACGCAAAAATAACAAATGCTATTTCGGCAGAAAAGGATGTTGACGGATTCAGAAAAGATTCCAAATTCGGCATTCCCGTAGGCCTTGCAGTTCTGGAAATCCTTAGTAGAGTTTATGAACAAATTATCAAAGAACAAAGAACTAAAATCAAAGAACTCAGTTTTAAAGATTGGATTAAATCCCAAAAAATAACCGTGATAGGAAAGGGCCAGACTGCCGGAGGACCAATTATAAGGACACTTCAAAATCTGGGGACAAGTCCGTTTGTAGTTTCTAGCAAAACCGATAGCCTAGAAGATGTTATCAAAAATTCCGATGTCATAGTAAGCGCAGTCGGAAAAGCAAATATTGTAAATAAAAAGAATATAAAAAAAGGGGCTATTCTAATTGGTGTCGGTATGCACACCGAAGGTGGAAAATTAAAAGGCGATTACGAAGAAAGTGATATTGAAAATATTGCCGGTTTTTATACGCCAACACCGGGTGGGGTAGGACCGGTGAACGTTTCGTGCCTTATGAAAAACCTTGTAATTGCCTCGGAAATGATATATTGACATACAAAGAAAAAATATTTACGATATCATCGTGAAAAAGTTTTACGAAGAATTCAAAACCCCAATTATATTTGTAATTTTGGTATTCTTGGCATTTTTTGTTTACACAAAACTTGCAGGCCCGATTCCTTTTTATATTAACAGCGTCCAGACTACTAAAACAGACCTGTTTACAGCAGACGGTGAGGGGACGGTAACGGCGGCTCCCGATACAGCGGAAATTAATCTCGGGGTAACTACTCAAGCATCAACCGTCTCTGACGCGCAATCAAAAGCAAACAGCGCCGCAAATAAAATAATTAACGGAATTAAAAAATTGGGAATTTCGGATAAGGATATCAAGACCATAAATTACTCTATTACCCCTAATTACGGCCAAGCAGGCACGGTTATAGAACCTTTGCTCCCTTCAAAAGGCGGAGGAAACATGACAGGTTATACGGTTACCCAAAACCTGCAGATAAAAGTAACTCCCATTGATAAAGTTAATAATGTTATTGACCTAGCAACATCAAACGGCGCAA
>JAJYEF010000011.1 GCA_021785915.1 bacterium | reverse complement strand
CAAATGTTGTTTTAGTATTTCCCGTAGGCTGGACAATTTCACAAACCGCAGCCAACTGGACAGTAACAACGACTAATTTGCCTACCGATCCAAGCGGCGGCGGAGCGGCAACCGCATGGCCCGGAATAGGTACGGCCACTTCCGTAACCGGACAATCGGTTGTTTTTCCGGGCACTGCTCTTACGGCGGGCACTTTTTACTGCTTTAACTTTGCAGGTGCTTCTTCGACAGTCGGATCTGCCGGGAACGACCAAACCGGACAACTGAATACAGAGGGTGGCAATCCGTATACCGACACGCTTAATTATGCAACGTCGGTCGTATCCTCCGGCGGTGAATTAATTACTGTTAATGCCTCGGTTTCGGCAACCATGACTTTTTCTTTAAGCTCAAACTCTCAAAATTTAGGAACCTTATCAACATCTTCGGTGTCGTCGGGAACGGGTGTAACTCAAACAGTAATTACTAATGCAAGAAATGGATGGACTTCATGGGTAAAAAGCCAATACGGAGCATTACATTCAACTACAGCTAATGCCGATTTGACGGCGGGAACCTATACCACTGGTTCTGGAAATATTGTAGATTTATCAACAAATTCTGGTTACGTATTAGAAGTTAACGGCGGTTCTGGTTCTCCAGGCACACCAACTATTGCAACTGAATATAATGGATCTGGAACTACTACTGGAGGAAAATTGGATACCAACTATGAGCAAACAGCATCCGACACTGTACCCACGAGTGATACAGTAACTCTATTACCACGTGCAAAAGCAGGCGCCACAACTCCTGCAGCAAATGATTATACTGACACACTAACCATAACTGCCGCAGGCTCGTTCTAAGATGAGATATGGTAAAAAATTATTGCTTCTGCCAGTTGCATTAATTGTTTTAGTGGGATTTTTTGCGGCTTCCCTTGCGTTTGCCCAGACTCCTACTCCTGCCAATTTCGATGTTACGGTTTCACCCGTATTTTTTGATTTAACCGCAAATCCGGGTGATACGGTCAATGCCAAAGTAAGGATAAGAAATAATACGACCTCTCCGCTTCCCCTTAAGATTACTGTTGAACAAATGACTGGCGATGCAAACGGTAATCTTACTTTAAGAAGTACTGCAAGCGACAATTCGCTTTCGTGGGTACATTTCACAAACGGAAATACGATTGTTGCAAACCCGCTCGAATGGACAGACGTTCCTTTTACTATAACAATTCCCAAAACCGCCGCCTACGGCTATTACTATGCGATTTCCTTTGCGCAGGACAATAATTCTCCTCTAAGAAGAACGGGCGCGGCCATAACGGGCGCGGCTGCAGTGCCAATACTTCTGGACGTAAAAAAAGCCGGGGCAAAAGCCGATGCTACAATCACCAACTTTTCGACAAGCCAACAGGTTTATGAGTATCTGCCGGTTGACTTTAACGTAACAGTTGCAAATTCGGGAAATATTCAGGTACAACCCCATGGAAATATATTTATCTCAAACGGCGCGAATAATAATATCGCAACGCTTGACGTAAATCCTAATGCTGCAAATATAATTCCCGGAACAAAAAGGGCATTCACTACCTCATGGAGCGACGGATTTCTGGTCCAGGTTCCCGTCATGGAAGGCGGAAAACCAAAGCTCAACCAAAACGGAAAACCGGTCTACCAGCTACAGATAAACTGGAACAAACTTACAAACTTTAGAGTTGGCAAATATACGGCTAATTTAATCCTGGTTTTTGACAACGGCGCAAGGGACGTTTCTCTTGAAAAAACGATATCCTTCTGGGTAATTCCCTACAAGGCAATTGCTGTAATGCTTGTTATAATTTTAGTCGTGATCGCCGGAGGATGGCTTCTGATAAAGTCTTATATAAACCGTGAAGTCGCAAAAAGAACTAAGGATTAAACTTTAAACTTCCCAGAACCTGATTGAAAAGACTGTCCACATCCTGAGTATTGCTGCCGGTTACCGAAATTGAATAATCTTTGCCATCTACAAGGAAAAATCCGGATTTTTCAGCCTGCTGTCCCTGTTTCTCAAATGCAAGACCTGCCTTGCCGCCGGCCGAGATATTAGTTTGTATATACCCGCTTGAAGGAAGCTGTCTGAACCTGACGTCCGCAATATCCGAAACACTTTTTATGTTAGGGTTTTGAGAAACCGCGTAATTAAAGACAAGTCTCGGATTTTGTATGTCAAACGAAAAAGTTTCAAGAATGGACTTATCCTGTTTCAAACCCAAATCCCTGTAGGTATATATTTTCGCTGCAGCGGGATACGAAAAACTCGCATATTTGCCTTTATACTCTATGTTTCCGGTGGGAGTTGTACCGGTCAGGTTTGGCTTACGGCCTAAAATCTGAGTCAAATCCGCAAGTTTTTCCTGCTCGGTAAGCGGTTTTGGCGGTGCGGCGATGATTAAATAAGCCCAGGCACAGACAAACACTATAATTGCTGCAAAAACAAATAGCAGAAACTTCTTCACAAAGACATGATATCAGATTAATGATTGATGATTAAAGGTTTATGTTTTATGATTTAAATAGAAAGGCAAGAATATTAAATTTGCAGGGAGCCGCGTCAGACGCGGCGACCTAAAGCAAATTAAGAAAAGCGAAAAGGAAAAATTATTCCCATGAAAAAACTATTTATTGCCCTGATTTTGAGCTTCGGGTTAGCTTTATTTTCACAAACCTACGTATCTGCCCAAACTGCTCCAAACGGCGTGTCTGTAAGCCCTTCAATAGCCTACATAGACCTTGCAAAAGACCCTCCGCAGTATTCCCTTACGTACACCAATAATACCAATTCCGACATAACGCTTGACTTGAGCGTAAAAGACTTTTCTGAACTTGAAAACGGTTACAGGATCGACTTTCTTCAAGGCCAAAGCGCTTCAAATTACAAATACGGCCTATCCTCCTGGATATCGTTTGAAAACAATCAGCTGGAACTTTCTCCGCACGAAAGCCAGTCCGTTACCGTATTTATCGACAAGAACAGGATTACCAAAGGCGGCCACTACGCAAGCATTTTGGCGGAGATTGCCCAGCCGGATATAAAACAACAAGTTGGCGTAAAAGCCGTCCTGTCAAGCCTTTTGTTTGTAAGGGCTGCAACCGGACAAGAAATCGAAGAAGGAAGTATCTATGCCTTCGGCCAGGATCAGAACGGCCTTGGCTACCCTACTTCATACTTCCTGCGCTTCCAAAATAGCGGCAACGTTTATGTTATCCCGTACGGCTACATCGAAGTTTACGGTCCCTTAGGCAACTTGGTCGGAAAAGGCATAGTTAATGAAAACTCTCTCGTGGCTCTTCCCGAAAGCATCAGAGACTACGACATTAATATTAAAAACTACCAGAACTTTCTTCTGCCTGGCACTTACACGGCCAAACTTTATGTCCATTTCGGAAAAACCGACAAAAAACTCTACTCTAGTGTAAAGTTTCTCTCGCAGGGGTCCTTTGACTTTGGGGAAATGGCTATTTTGATAATACTGTTTGCGGCCTTAATCGTTATTTACAGAAAAAAATTTGTAAAACACGCTACAAACTCTTCTTAAATCTTTAATCTGAAATCCGATATTAGACTGTCCTGTGGTACTTTGCTTGGTGCTCTTGCCTAATCTTCTCCTCGTCGGGGCTTTCGAAATGCTCCTTTATGAACTCCATCGTTTCCTTAGGGTCTTGTGTATTAACCCAGACGTTGGTGGCAACTTCAAAACCACCGGCGGTTTTAAGTCTCGGGATTAAACGCAAATACCAATCTTTCTCGGGTGAAATATAGAAGTTAAAAGGGAATTCGTGACCATGTCTAAGATCAAATATCTGTATCAATCTATATATTATTAATGCAAGATTGTTTATTTCCTCGTCCGAAATTGCGCAAAAATAGCCTCCGTTGATGCGCGGCATAACCCATACTTCATCTGGCCACTGGCTCGATGAAGGCGCAAACATGCTGAAAAACTCTGTTTCAAGGCTTTCAGAGCTCCCAGGAAAATCCATGGGCGGCACTTCCAGTTTTACATTGGAAGGAATTACTGCTATCTGGCTGTGGGGATGCGGAAGGCTTTCACCTGCCCGATACCCGTGGTTATGGAATATGCAAACCTGACCTTTTTCCCGATGTGTTTGAAAACGCTGTCTGTAACTTTGTAAAATTAACTTGTTTTGGGACAGCGGAAGTTCGTCAAAATTTTTATGGTGGTCCGGGGAATGTATTACAATTTCATGAATCGGCGCAAAAGGAAATTTGTTAGGGATTACCCTAATTTGCCAGTTATTGTCATTATCTTTTCCCCCAATTCTATAGGCCTCTTCTTCCAACGCTTCTGTTCCTGGACAAAAAGGACAAGTTGCAACAGTTTCTTTTGACTCGTTTGGTCTTTCGGACCTTCTCGGAGAAGATATTACCCACTTACCGGAAATTCCGTTTTCTATAAATTTAAAATCCATACACTAATTTAACACACAAAAAGTTAATAATTGCAACAGGCAATTTTAAGAATAGAAAAATACTAGAACAACCATAAAAATAAATGTTTAGCCTCAAGGACAAAACTTGAAAAACATGGAAATGAGGGCATTAGCAAAAGATAGATCGAGTGCTAAACAAAAAAAAATAGAGTTTAGATTGATATGACAAAATATTTAAATAAATTGATTATTTAAATAAGCAGTTTATTGGTTCAAGCGATATCGCTCAAGGCTCAAAAATTTTTCATGAAATTGCCTTCTACAGTTTCAGCCAGCGCTTGAAACTTATTGTGTAATTTTCGTATCGTTAATTATTCGGTAATCAAGGCTAAAATGCTTAGAATTTGTTTATTTTTCGAATTTTGCTTATTTTAATTACACAAGTTAAATATTTCACAAAATGAAAAATCGTGCGCTCTTTTATCTATATATCAATCTAATATTTAGTACATCATTAATTTATATCCTATATTTTTTTAATTTCCAGTTTTCTTGTGTTTTAAATTGTAAAAATTATGTTCCATTGTCCAAGGAATAAAAAATATTTTATTTTTTTGAAAAAACCATTTTTAAAAAATAACTAATTTCAATATAAATATAGGATATTTTATTTTTACATATTTATACCAATCTACAACTATTTTTTTGTTTTTGCAAGTTTACAAAATATCAATTTTCCGACAAAAAAATACTTACTAGTTTCATTAAATTCCCATAGTTGTCATTTCTAAGTATTGTTTTTGTGTCATTTTAAAATCTGTAAAAATGACAAATTAACACTTTTACAAACGCTTTGCCCGACAACCCGAAATTAACCACCCCTACTCTTACGTCTTCTATATATTATGATATTATCTAACATGATCAAAATTTAGAACCTTCTAGTAGGTTTTATTGCAAAAATTTCCCAAAAACTTCTTGTTCTTTTTCTAAAAATCCCTTAATCTTATAAATACTATTTTATACCGCCAAACAGTCACCGCTTCACTGACCACCCCCCCATTATTGGCAAAATTGTAAGAAAATAAAGATTTGGATGTTTTTAACGGTTTGGAAGATTTTGGGTGTTATGAAAAAACTTATCCTCTAATAGAAGTACTATAAAAGTTAAAAGCGACAATTGCCGTTTAATTCTCCAGGGTTGGGTAAAAAGTCTAAACAACCATTCAAAACCTATTTGTCTTACAAACTGTGGAGCCCTTGTTACTTTTCCGCTAATAAAGTCAAATGCCCCGCCAACCCCTATTGCTATTTTTACCGGAAGCCTATTTAGGTTCTCGTTTATCCAGATTTCCTGTTTCGGTGAACCGAATGCGACAAAAAGTATGTCAACCGGAGTATTTTTTATATCGTCATTAGGCTCTTGAACGGCGTATTTTACGCGCAATTTAGGATACTTTTTTCGTAAGCACTCTGCCGTTTTAACTGCTATGTTAGGCCCTGCACCCAAAAAGCCCACCGTTATAGGCTGTTTTGAAACGCGTTTGCACAGACTTTCAACTAAATCGACCCCCGTAATCCGTCCCATTAGCGGCTTATCCAACAAATAGCCTCCCAAAAGCACTCCTACACCATCCGGCAAGGCCAATTTTGCCGAGTTTAAGATACCTTTATATTCTCTATTATTGTTTGCAATGACCAAAAGCTCCGGATTTGGGGTAACAACGTAGTATTTTTCGGTTTGTTTTAATAGACCTTTAGTAATAAACTCTAAGATTTCTTCTTCTGAGGCAACCGTAAACCCTACTCCAAGAATAATTTTTTTTTCAAAATTCTTCATTTTACTAGAAGCCTTGTATAAAATTTAAATTTAATTTTAAAAACATATTATTGAACATATTTTATATTCTGAGGTTATATACGTATTCTACGGTTTGTTAAAAAATAGATATTATTATTTTTGATATTTCTGTTGTTTTAGTACTATAGTCCTTTTTTTTAAAAAAATTAGTGAAAACCATGCATACATTTGTGAAATATTTCACCATTAATAAATATTACAGGACAATAAATATCTATTATTTCTTTGCTATACTCCTTTTATAAAGCTCGATATTTTCAAGTGCTACTCCGGTACCTCTTACAACACATAAAAGGGCATCTTCTGCCAAGTGGCATGGAACACCCGTTACCTTTGTCATCAACTTATCAAAGTTTGTAAGAAGAGAAGTTCCGCCGCTCATGACAACTCCTTTGTCTATTATGTCCGATGCAAGTTCGGGAGGAGTTTGTTCCATTACGCCCTTTACCGCAGAAATAATATCCATTAAAACGGGCAATATCGCTTCGTTGACCTGTCCTTCGTTTAGTTCTACGGTTCTAGGCAGCCCTGTAATCGCATCCCTACCTCTTATTTCCATATGTTTTTGTTCCGAAACTTTTTTCTCATCTATCAATGCGTTCCCCAGCTCTATTTTTATGTACTCTGAAGAGCGCTCGCCGATAAGAAGGTTAAACTTTTTTTTGCAGTAATTGGCAATCGCTTCGTCGATTTTGTTTCCTCCGGCCCTAACCGAGTTATGGACCACCACTCCGCCAAGGGATATAACCGCTGCCTCGGTAGAACCACCGCCTATATCAACCACCATATGCCCTGCAGGCTGTGCAATCGGAACCTTTGCGCCGATTGCGGCTGCCAAAGGCTCTTCTATTAAGTAAGCGACTCTTGCCCCTGCCGCCATTGTCGCATCCAAAACCGCTCTTCGTTCCACCTGAGTGACGCCCGAGGGAATACATACCATAACCTCGGGTTTGAAAAAACGCGATTTACCCGCGGCTTTATCTATAAAATAAGAAAGCATACTTTCGGTTATTGTATAGTCGGCAATTACTCCGTCGCGAAGAGGCCTTAACGCTACGATATTACCAGGGGTTCTACCCAGCATGTCTTTTGCTTCCTTGCCGACTGCCACAACCCTATTCTCCTCGGCTGTGACGGCGACCACTGTAGGCTCGTTTAAAACAATTCCCTCACCCGCAACATAAACCAAAGTATTTGCTGTTCCCAAGTCGATTCCTATTCTTTTTGTAAGGTTCATTTGGTAATTTCGCCGCAATAAATATGTCAAAATATGTATTTAATCTATCAAAAATATTTTTGGGCGCAATAAAGTGATTATAGCATCCTGTAGGCATCTTGCAAGAGCAAACTTTCGCGAGTATAATTCGGGGTAATGACAAAGAAACAGATTGTTATCCCTGTCTTAATACTATTATTCCTCCTGGCGGGAACCGCTCTTGCGATAATTTTTGGGAGCGGATACAGATTCGGATTCGGGGCAAACGGACCGGTGGTATCCGGTACCGGTCTTCTGGTTGCAACCAGCTCCCCGGACGGGGCTCAGGTTTTAATAAACGGCCATTTAACTACGGCTACCGACAATACTATAAATCTGTCTCCCGGGGAATATGACGTAAAGATATACAAGGACGGATACTTCCCATGGGAGAAAAAAATCCAGATAAAACAGCAGGTTGTAAGCAAAGCCGACGCGCTTTTGTTTCCTACCGCACCCAAACTTGAAAGCATAACCAACACCGGTGTTACCGATCCGGTCTTGGACCCGACCGGAACAAAACTTGCTTATGACGTTGCTTCGCAATCAGCCCTAAAAAACGGCGTTTATGTATTGGATATGACGGCAAGGCCAATTCTGACGTTCCAAAGCGCCTCCACACAAATTGTCAACGATACGGTAAACTTGTTTTCTATGGCGCAACTTAAATGGTCACCCGACAGTAAACAAATTCTGGCAACGGTATCGGACCTTAACTCAAGCACAACATATTTGCTCGATCCAACTCAACTTAACCAAAGCCCGCAGGACGTAACGGAGACCATTCAGACGGTAAATGCAGCCTGGGACAAACTTAAAGCAGACAAGGAAAAGGCTCAGTTGGACAGTTTAGTTAAACCTCTCAGGAATGTTGTTGAAAAAGATTTTAAGATACTTGAATGGTCCGACGACGAGACCAAGATACTCTACGAAGCTTCCGAGTCTGCCACTATCCCTACCATTATAAACCCTCCGCTTGTCGGCACCGACTCTACGCCCCAAACACGAACCATCCAAAAAGGTAAAGTTTACGTTTACGACATAAAAGAGGACAGAAACTATAAAATACTGGACAGTTTACCCGCCAAAACCAGCGAAAATGCTCCCCTGCCGCTTATGTTTTACCCCGATTCAAAACACTTGGTTTACGTCCACGACAGCAAAATCGACATGATGGAATACGATGGTGGCAATGTAACAACTGTTTACGCGGGGCCTTTTGTAGACGGTTACGTATTCCCGTGGCCTGATGCGACAAAGCTTGTGATACTTACAAACTTAGGCAACTCCTCCCTTACTCCAAACCTTTACACAATTAGCCTTCAGTAAAACTGATTGCGCCTAACTCAACCGGAAGAAAGTTTGAAAATATTAGTTGTAGGGGTGCCGGCACGCCTTAAGCACCCAGTACCTCTTTATCCTTTATTCCGTTAGATTAATGTCGGAGTGGTGAGAATTGAACTCACTGCTTCCGCGTCCCGAACGCGGCGGTCTACCGATGACCTACACTCCGTTTATCTAACGGGACGAGCCTAGCGCGGTACGTGCCAACGAACTAGCCTCCGCGTGAAATAATTTTAAAGGTTTTTCGTTAGAAAAACAATAATTGAAAATGCATATCTGTTCCAGTTTGACAAAAAGGTTCCATTAAATAATAATAATTAAAATGGCCAAAAGATTAAATACAGACCAAATTAGAAAATTAATTAATTTAAGAAAAATGGGCTACAGCGTTCCGGAAATTGCGCGCATGACAAAGTTTCCAAAAACTACGGTATACAACCATATCAAAAATGTGAAAATGCCAGAGGATATTTTCAAGGAATGGAAAGCAAAAAGAGGAGGAAGTAAAATAATAAAAATTCTAAAAGAAAAACAGGCTCTAAATAGCGCTAAAAAGTTAATCAAGACTTTATCGAATAAAGAGAGACTGCTTTTTATGTCAGCACTCTATTGGGCAGAAGGGAATAAAAAAGATTTTATGCTTTCCAATACAGACCCATACCTTATAAGATTTTATGTCGACAGTCTGAGGAAAATCTTTGGTATAAAAAACGAGGATCTTAAAATTAGTATAAGAGTCTATGAAGATATAAACACGGATGATGCTTTAAAATTCTGGTCTAAACTAATTAACTTACCGCAAGATTCATTTCAAAATATTTACATTCTTCATGGGAAAAAACAAGGCAAACTGAAATACGGAATGTGCAGGGTACGGGTTGCAAAGGGAGGAGATTATTTAAAACAAGTAACAGCAATTTATAAAACGGTTGCCAATTTTTAAGCTATAAGTTAAAATTTAGCCAAGTCCCCGTAGCTCAACGGATAGAGTAGACGCGTCCTAAGCGTTTGATGCAGGTTCAATTCCTGCCGGGGATACAGATTTTGCTATACTCAACTATAAATGAATAAATCAGAGTTTATCCGTTTTTTAATTCTCAGGACTATTGGAAACTTCCTGGTCCTTTTCGCTGTATTCGGAATTTTGGCGACATTCGGTCCTGCTATATATTACGAAGTTGCGCTTCATGTAGCACAAGCACGCGGAGTAAGGTACGTAGTCGCGGCTATGCCTTCACATAATACTCCTCCTCCCCTTCCACCAACCAATCAGCAGATTACACCTTCACCAATCCCAACCCCGGTTCCTCAAGAGCAGGCCGGAAATATAAATAACTTCGCCCAAGTACTCGCAGGACCCCAAGAGCAGATTCTTGTTCCGCCGAATACGCAGTTTAGCATCGTAATTCCAAAAATAGGCGCAAGCTCTGTGGTTTATCCAAACGTAGACGCGTCAAACCCCAACATTTTCCTTCCAATACTTAAAAAGGGAGTTGCACACGCAAAAGGCACTGTTTTTCCCGGTATGAAGGGAAACATTTACCTCTTCGCCCACTCGACCGACAATTTCTGGGACGTCGGACGCTACAACGCCGTTTTTTACCTTCTTAAAGATTTGCAGAAAGGCGACGAAATAGTAATTTTCTTCCAAAACAAAAGGTACAACTACTATGTAACGGGCTCAAAGATTGTCGACCCGAGCGACGTTTCTTATATAGTAAACGCCAAGAACCAAACAAAATCCCAACTTATACTTCAAACCTGCTGGCCGCCAGGCACAACCTGGCAAAGATTGCTGGTTTTTGCAAGCCCGAAGTAAACTTACCTATTGAAAAATAGCCTTATTTATGTAATCATACTTCCTATGGATTCTGACAGAAAACTTACCAAAAAAGAGAAAAAAGAGCTTCGAAAGCTCGAGTGGCAGGAAAAGCAGAAAAGCGAATTAAGAAACGAAAAATTTAAGAAATATTCTATCTGGGGAGCCGCAATTTTGGTTGTACTTCTTGCAATTGGCGGACTTATGTGGATTGTAAGCCAACCTGCTCCTTCGCAGGCTGTTGCCGTAAATGTTGCCCCTATTTCATCAAGAGATATCACAAACGGCAACAAGGGCGCTCCCGTAACCTTAATTGAATACGCTGATTTTGAATGCCCTGCGTGTGCCGCTTACCACCCTATCGTAAACCAGATTCTCTCCACGTACGGCAAGAAAATATACTATGTTTACAGGATGTTTCCGCTTGAGAATATCCACCCTAATGCCGTAATTTCGGCGCAGGCGGCATATGCGGCCTGGAAACAAGGAGCATTTTTTCAGTATGACGACCTATTATTCAACAACCAGAACGACTGGGCATCACTTTCCGACCCAAGGTCTGTGTTTATAAGTTACGCGAAACAGCTTAAACTCAATGTTACCCAGTTTACGGCAGACATGAACTCCCAGGAGGCCCAAAACTACGTAAAGGCTTCGGAAAACGAAGCCCTCTCCGAAGGCATGGACGCAACCCCTACCTTTGTTTTAAACGGGCAGAAATTAACAAACCCTTCAAGCCTTCAGGCATTCGAACAGCTTATCAACGCACAGATTAATAAAAAATGAGCGACAAAAAAACTACTCCGCCAGGCAAGCGCAGCGCCGCAGCAAATTTAAGGAAGGAAACCAAAGCAAATTCACCTGTTGAGAGATCGGAAACAAAAACTGCCGGATTTTCTAAAGATAAGTTCATAATTTACTCTATGATAATAGCGTTCCTGGGATTCTTAATCTCAAGCTATCTTACAATCCTTCACTATAAGAACATAATCCCTCCCTGCACCGCGACTCATGGCTGCGAAACCGTCTTAACCAGCAAATATTCTATGGTAGGCCCCGTGCCTGTTGCCTTATTGGGGGTTATCTTTTTTCTGATAATTATGGCGTTAAGCCTTCTGATCACTACGAATTACAGCAAAAATCTTGTAAAATTATTTTACTTCTCGGCGGGGGTCGGCCTGGTCGTTGCGGTAATTTTAGTATCAATTCAGGGATTTGTTATCCACGCTTTCTGCCAGTATTGCCTGACGTGTGAAGCTTCGGCAACAGGAATAGCAATCCTCGGGTTTCTTGACTATAAAAAAAGAAAGATAAGAATCTAATTTATAACTAAACGCTAGAAATTCTGGTAACTAATTGCTAGTAGGAGTAGATTTCCTCGGGGGTAAACCAGAGCATTTTCTCAAAGTTTGCTTCTTCAAGCGTTGCCGAAATATGGACGACGTTCTCAACCGCCCTTTTCTCCTCGTTGGCGTACGCTGCGGAATCGGATGAGAAATCACCCCTTATTGTTCCCGCTGGTGCGTTCACGGGCATTGTAGGACCTGCAATATTAACGACATTTTCAACCGCGTGCTTTCCCTCAACTACTATAGCTACAACCGGGCTTGAAGTCATAAAATCCAGAAGCCAGCCGACAACCATCTTGCCAAGTTTTGCCGGATCGTCCGTCCCGAACTCCTTTTTTGCGTCTTTGCCGTACTTTTTGTAGGTGTCAAGCGTCTTGTTGCCTATTCTTTCAACCGTCGATTGTTTGTCGGTTGCGTAGTGCTTGTCCAGAAGTGCTTTAGTGGGCACGACCATTTTCATGGCTACAACTTTTAAGCCCATTCTTTCGAACCTGTGGATCACTTCGCCTATAATGCCGCGCTTTACTGCGTCGGGCTTAATTAAAACAATCGTCTGTTCCATAACTTTAAAATTTTAGCAATTTCTCAAACCTTTGTCTATTGTCAAATTTTCCGATTATCGCAAGGTTAAGGGTAGACTGTTTAATATACTTTTCGGCAACCTCTTCGATATCCTCAACGCTTAATTTGTCAATTTTATCGATAATCTCATTCGGAGTCTCAATTTTTTCTTCCAGAATCTCGGACTGGGCGTAAAACGCCGCAACCGCACGGCTGTCTTCAAGCCCTAAAATAAGGTGGCCCTTAAGGAATTCTTTTGCCTTTTTAAGCTCCTCTTTTGTTAGCTTTGATTTGCCGTTGCCAAATTTGGCGTATTCGGCAACTATTACCTCTATCCCCTGCTCGACCTTGTCCTTGTCAAGGCCGGCTGAGGAATATAAAGTGCCTACATCCTGGTAATGGTCCGAACTCGTCCTGACGTAATACGCAAGCCCCCTTTTTTCCCTTACTTCGGAGAAAAGCCTCGAACTCATTCCTCCGCCGAGAATTGAAGCCAAAACCTCCAGCGCGTGCCTGTCTTTGCCGTTTAAAGGAATCGTCCTAAATCCTATCGCAATGTGCACCTGTTCCGTATCTTTCTGTTTTATAGTAAGCGCTGGTTTGTTCTGGTTTTCTAATACTTTTTTATAACTTATGGTATCAAAAGACTTCATATTTCCGAAATAATCCTGAACCCGTTTCTCCGTCTTTTGAGTATCTATCCCGCCGGCAATAACGACCGTAATATTATTCGAGCTGTAGAGGCTTGAAATATAATTTACAAAATCCCCCCTGGTTATAGCCCTAATTACCTCTTTTCTTCCACCTATGTCCCAGCCCATAGGCGTATCGCCGTACAAAAGATGCGGGTAAACGTCGTATATGTTTCGCGCGGGCGTATCCTCGTACAAATTAAGCTCCTGGATTATTACACCTTTTTCCTTCTCGATTTCCACGGGGTCCAGCTTTGAATTCTGAAGCATGTCGGACAAAACGTCCATGGAAAGGTCAAGGTGCGCAACCGGCGCTTTTATATAATAGCCGGTAAACTCCCTGTCGGTAAAAGCGTTGAATTCCCCGCCTACTCCGTCGATTGCCGCGGCTATATCCTGTGCCGTAGGCCGCTTTGCGGTTCCTTTAAACGCCATATGCTCCAAAAAGTGGGAAATTCCGTTGTTTTTTCTGGTTTCGTACCTTGAGCCCGCACCAACCATAACCATAACGGTTGCGGATTCAAAGGAAGGCATGGGGACAGTTATCAACCTGAGGCCGTTAGGAAGGACTGTTCGTTTGTGCTTCATAGAAAGGGATTATATCAGACCGAAGGGCTATTGAGAATAGCTAAAAGTGATACAAACCTGGTAACTGCCTACTACATCTTCTCCAGGGCGCTGACGCCAAGTAAATCCAAAGTATTTTTAAGCGTTATTTGCGTGGCTTTTAGAAGCGCAAGCCGTGCTTGCGTCAGCTTTTTATTTTTTGAAATGACTTGCTGTGACTCGTAAAACTTATGCAGTAGCGTTGCAAGCTCCAAAGAATAGTTTATAAACGCGTTCACTTCCAAATTCCGGGCAACTTCTTCAACAAGCGACGGGAAAACAATAAGTTTTCGGATCAAAGCCATTTCTTCCGGTGTCTGAAGCAAATCTAATTGTGCTTTTGAAAATTGTGAACTGGAAATTGACGCTTTTGCAAATATCGAAGCTATTCTCGTATATGCGTACTGGACGTAAAACACGGGATTTTCGCTCGAGCGCTTCTTGGCAAGATCCAAATCAAAGTCCATATGCGTCTGGGTCCGCGGCGTTAAAAGGAAAAACCGGAATGCGTCCTTCCCTACCTCGTCCAAAACCTCCCGTGCCGTAACAAAATTTCCGGCGCGCTTGCTCATCTTTACAACCTCCTCATTCCGCTTAAGTCGAACATACTGGTACAAAACACATCTAAAATTTTGAGGGCTATGTCCTAAAGCCTTTATCGCGGCGAGGATTCTTGGCACATGACCCGAGTGATTGCTACCAAGGATGTCTACAACCAGGTTATTTTGGGACATCTTCTCGTCATGATACGCGATGTCCGAGGCAAAATAGGTAAACTGGCCGTTTGACTTTTTAACAACGGTTTCCCTGTCCTTTAAGAACTCGTCGTTGGGCGCAAACCAGACCGCGCCCTCGTATTCCTTGAGGCTATTCTTGATTTTCGAGAGTACGGCAGGCACCTTACGCCTTAATTCCGACTCCTTGGTGACCTTATCAAAGCTTATGCCCATAAGCCTGCAGTCCGAAATGATTTCCTCAAGCATCAGCCCGACAGCTACGTTCCCGGCCTCTTCCATGAACTTTTCGTCGGAAAGGTCTTCAAACTTATCCTGCAGCTCTTCTTCAACAGCTTTTGCCAATTCTTTGATGTATTCTCCCTGGTACTGTACTTCGTATGTGGGTGATTTTGCTTCGGGGTTAAGTTCGTAAAATATCGCCTCACCCAACCGCTCTACCTGTCCGCCCACGTCGTTATGAAGATATTCGCGGACAACCTTGTAACCTGCTTTTTCCAAAACATTGGCGATGGTATCTCCCAACGGTCCGCCCCTTGCATTTCCTATGTGCAAAGGTCCGGTCGGGTTTGCAGAAACAAATTCAACGCTCGCGCTAGCGCCTCTACCTATATTTAACGAGCCGTATCCGGGACCTTCTGCAATTATATTTTGGACTTGGTTTTGAAGATATTCTTTGGAAAAATAAAAGTTGACAAACCCAGGCTTTGCAGCGACAACTTTTGAGAAATCCCTGTTTTCTGAAAAACTTTCAGCAATTTCTTCCGCAATTGCCAAAGGGTTTTTATCAAGTTTTTTTGCCAACACAAGTGCTATGTTTGAGGCTAAATCCCCATTTACTGTATCTTTCGGGCGCTCTACCTTAAACCCTGTCCCGTCTGCGCCCATCTCCGAGGCTATTTTTTTTAATATTGAGTATATTTTTTTGTCCGCTTTTTCCATAGTAAACTCATTTTATCATATTCAAATGAACAAGTTCCCTGCACTTGCAAAGCAAACGGTTTTAATGTAGCATATATGTTCAGGTAATCCATATTGCCTACTATGACAGGATTTTTTACATTTCTGTTCTCGATTTGGTTAGGGTACGTATTGTTTTTATATCTTACACATCCTGAGAAGAAAAAACACAAAATCCCCAGAGTTAAAGTATGGAAAATCGAGATTCTTCCGAATATCAGGATCCACTATAAGGGAAGGATTTACCATATACACCACTGGGCGGTATTAACACTCGTTACGGCCGTGACTCTATTAAACTACGAAGGTTTCCAATATTTAACAATTATAAAAGGCATAGCTATCGGAGGGATCATTCAGGGATTGAGGTACCCGGACAGGTTCAAATTCCGACACTACAGTTCACCGAATAAAAACTTCAACAAAGACGAAAAGTTCCCCACCCGGCTTCATAAATAGTTTCTACTTGCAATTTTTTGTAAATGCTGCTAGTTTTAAAATTGTATGAAGGTTCTTCTTATTGACGATGATGAAGATTTGATGAACATATTTACCGCAGCGCTTGGCAAAGAGGGATTCGAAACCGCATATGCACTCACCGGAGAGAAAGGTCTTGAAAAAGTGGCCGAGTTTAAACCCGACATTGTTATCCTGGACCAGGTTCTACCCGACATGTCGGGAAACGATATCCTAAGAAGCATGAAGGCAAGAGAAGATACAAGACATGTTCCCGTAATACTTTTGTCAAACTTTTCCCAGGAAGAACTGGTCAAAGGAGCAATAGACCAGGGAGCTATAGACTACCTCTTTAAATACCAGGTTGAGCCTAAAGACATCATTGCAAAAGTAAAAGAGGCATTAAAAGTGCAAAATTAACATGCAGCCGCAAGAGACAACAGACTACAAAAAACTCCTTACCGAGGTTATTCAAAAACAGATGGTTATACTTGGCCCCACAATCACGCTCGCGAAGGCAAGGAACGTAAAAGGACTGACGGTTGACGACAACGGGAATGTTACCCAAATTGACGGACAGCCTCAGGAGCTCATACAAAGACTTGTAGACCAGTTTGTACAACTGTCGGGCTTGATTGTCAAAAAGACAATGGAACCGCTTTTGTCTGAGTTTCCTGAGGAAAAAGTAAACCAGGCAAACGCACAAAAATCCCAGACCGGATAGTGTCTAAATTATGATTAATATAGTAAAACTTGCAGCAATTTTAATTGACGCGGGAGCATTTATAGCAACTCTTGCGGCATTTGTCGCAGCCATAATAATGTTCAGGGTAACTAAGAAATTCGGCACGGGCATTCTTGCCAGCGGATTTAAATCTATATCCGTGGGTGTTTTTTTCATTGCCCTTGCAATCTTTTTTGACTCCGTCGTGCAAATAACCGGAGCGGTAACCATCCTTATAGCAATAAAACTGATCTTGTTTGTTGTAGGCACTTATATTATCGTTATAGGAAGCAAAAAGACTATCGACAGCCTAGAACGCCTTACAAAATGACAAATACTTTCCCGTTTGCAAACCTCGTAGATTCCCTGATATTCTATAGTAAATGACTAATCTCGAGCTTGCGGCAATCGCTTCAACCGTTGTCTTTGCAGGCATTTCGCTAATTTTGTCGATAAGACAGCGCTTTGCTAGCCAGGAATTAAAAAAACAGGAGGCTTTTGAAAAACAGAGGCTTTACCAGATATCTATCCTCAAACAGATCCAGGACAAAATAGGCTACTCCCTGGACGTGGAAAAGATTGCCGAGGTCATAACCGGAAGCCTGCGTCATCTTTTTGCATATTCCTCCGCGTCGAGCATGGTAATAAAAAACGATAAGATCATCTTTAAAACCGACGTCGAACAGACCGTTGGCCCCGAATATATAGACCAGGTAAGGAAAAATATGATAATGTCCCTAAATGCCCTTATGAAAACGCCTCCGATCCACATTGAGGAGCATGTCTCGGGCAATCCCCTGGATGACAGAAACAAGGCGTCAGTCGCCTCATTTTTCAACATCCCTCTTGCCATAGGAAACGAGGTCGTAGGACTTATTAACGTTTCCTCAACAAGCAAGGATTTATACCATGAGCAGGAAGTAACAATTCTTTATCAGATTGTCGCGCAGGCATCCGAGGCATTAACCAAACTCCAGCAGATATTGGCGACCGAAAAAGGAAAACTGACATCAATGATAGGAAGCCTTGCCGACGGAGTTTTTATGGTAGATACAAACTGGAATATCATGATAATAAATGAGTCGGCAATGCAATTTTTGAGGCTAAAATCAGAAAAGGTAGTGTTTACGGATATTATCTCTTCTTTCGGGACGCAATATAACATTTTGGAAAAAATAAATCAGGCACTCCGTGAGAATAAACAAATCGTCGAGGAAAAAATGGGCTTAAACGACAAGGTATTCAAGACCTTTATTACCCCTGTCCCCGACCTAGCCGGAGGGAAAACAAGCGGGTCAATCGGCGCGTCAATACTTTTGCACGACGTGACTATTGAACAGAATATAAATACGATAAAAGAAGACTTTACTCACATGATAGTCCACGAGCTTAGAGCCCCCCTAACGGCAATCAAGGACTCCTCCGAGCTTATGCTTGAGGTTTTCGAGGACAAGGGCGAGATAGAAAAAGAACAGCAGAAAAGGCTTTTGCACATAATCGACCAGCAGTCCAAAAGCTTACTCGAGCAGATAAACCACGTTCTGGATGCGGCAAAAATCGAAGGAGGGAGATTCATAATAAGCAAAAGCCCGTGTGACATGGCCGAAATAATCCAAAACGCCATAGAGCCGTTTGTCCCGCAGGCGCAAAAACTTCAGATATTAATACTTTCCGATATATACTTTCCACTTCCCGCAGTTGACGTCGACCCAATAAGAATCACTCAAGTTCTGAATAATCTGATCTCAAACAGCCTTAAATTTACGCAACCCGGCGGCAAAATAACCATTTCCGCAAAACTTGACGGAAATGCCGTGACGGTCGCCGTTAAAGATACGGGCATAGGCATTCCAGAAAATGAGCAGGAAGAGCTTTTTTCGAAGTATTATCAGATTAGGACTACCCCGCACCAGCTCGCCAAAAAAGGTACGGGTTTGGGGCTTTATATTACAAAGGGAATTGTTGAAGCACACGGCGGAACTGTAGGAGTAATCTCAAAACCGGGCGAAGGAACGACGATCTATTTTAAAATTCCCGTAAAAGACGGCGCACCACAGATCATAAAAGGCCATCTTCCACAGGCGACGGTTTCGAATATGGTAAACTGACTCTTTCTATTTTGCAACAGCTCTAAAAGCTCTGTTTTTGATGAAAAAGAAAACGAAAGATATTAAAAACAAATAATACGAAATGCTGAATTGCTGTGGCATGGCACCGCCTTCAAGGTTTCCGCCCAAATTGGAAAATATGTTTACCACTTCTTCAAAATACGACAAAAGAGGCAACGATAAATAAAGAAAAAACTTTGATCATGGCTAGAAAATAAAGGTAAAGATTGCCCCGAGCGCTCCGGAGATCATAAAGACAGGGACAGTCCACATGATAAGCGTATTTACGACAACCGACCAGATAGAATATGCGCTGGAGTTTGAAAAAATACCCGGAAATGTCGCGATCTGAGCCTAAATTGTAGTAAGAAACTCCCCCGACAGCGGATTTTCATAACGTCCGAAAAGTTTGGGAATAAACAAAATCCCAAGGGTTGACAAAAATGAAGGCTGGAATCCGATGTCAAAATGTAAAATGGACTGACAAGATGCATCAAAACCCGCAAGAAAAGCTTAAAAAATAATTGCCAGAATGCTGACAAAAACCGCAATTTGCCTTTTTAAAAATAAGAAAACAAATAAAAAATAAATTGCCGACCATTGTAACGTTCATCCCCGACACTGCGATTAAGTGCATTATTCCTACGAGTTTTAGCCTCTGTGAAAGATCATAAGGCATATTTTTTATCCTGAATGCTATGCCAAGCATCAGTGCCGAATAGTCCGAACTCAATGTGTTTTGTAAAGTGTCGACGATTTTTGGCGGATGCTTAATTCAACTGCTAAATATAGCGGGGTTTTGTTTTTCACGAAGCTAATTTTAGAAAATTCCATACTCAATAGCCTTACATTAGTTAGCGGTTGGATATTTAAACTGCCAGAAAC
>JAJYEF010000010.1 GCA_021785915.1 bacterium | reverse complement strand
CCGACACGAAGAGCCAGAGGAGCTCACTGAACGCACCGGTAACGGCCATTTAACTCTTTTGGAATGGGAGGCTCCGGGAAGGCCATTTAAAAAAAGGACCAAGCAATATTATCTGACCGCACTTTTAATTACTCTTCTTGTTGAAATAATCCTTTTCCTTTTCTCGCAATATCTTTTGATGTTTGTGGTAGTAGCTTTACTTTTTGTGACTTTCGCGCTTTCCTATATGCCCCCTAAAGACTTCCATTACCGGATTTCAACCGAGGGGATAATGATAGAGGACGGTTTTTTTATCTGGCCGGAGCTTTATGATTTCTATTTTAAAAAAGTCGAGGGGGTCAATACCCTACACGTAAGGACCCAGGATTTTTTCCCGGGCGAACTTATCTTAACCTTGGGACATTTGGACAGGGAAGACGTAAAAGACGTTCTTATCGATTATCTTCCTTTCAGGGAATATGTAAAGCCGACTTTTACGGAAAAGTCAGCCGAATGGCTAGCCAGGAATTTTCCTCTTGAAAACGTCTGATTTGCTTAAAAGGCTCTTCATAAAGTAAAATATAGCCACAAGTCCCCGTAGCTCAATGGATAGAGCGCGACGTTGCGGACGTTGAGGTTGGGAGTTCGACTCTCCCCGAGGACGCAACTAAAGACCAGATAAGGAGAGGTCGCATAGAGGACTAGTGCGGCGGTTTCGAAAACCGCTGTTCCCGTAAGGGAACCGTGAGTTCGAATCTCACCCTCTCCGCCTATATTTACCGGTTTAATATCATGGTGAAATTTTTGGATTTTTTTGACCGGCTCATTTTTTTATAATTTAAGCCTATATGCTTGACTTTTCTTCGTATTTTATCCATTATAAAGTAAGATGGATTCTATTGATGCATTAAGAAATCAGGTTGGTTTAACGCTTACAAAGCGCGTAGCCCAGGCTCTTTCAGACCAGGAAATAACAAGAGACGAGCTATCCCAAATCTCCAAAGATATTCTTGATAACATCTATGATGCGACTACCAAGGAGGAGCTTTTCAAATTTTTAGACGACCTTGCCGCAAGGTGGCCGTTTTTGTCCGATACCGTTTCGGAGGAAAAGAACAATACCCAGGGCGTTTCTCAAAATAAGGACCAGCAGGCGCAAGTATCACACATAGACACCCTGATAAACGAAAACAAAATAGACGACGCACTTGCGGCCGCACGCAAGGCAACTACCGGCGAGACTCAAGCTGCAGAGCCGGGACAAGTACAAACTCAGGATCAAAACCAAGGACAGGAGGGAGTTAATTAGTGGCGGATATAAGTCAAACAGAAGCTATTTCAAAAGCAGTCGTTAGTGAGAGGATCGGCCATGCACCGGTGGGTGGTTCGGTTGAGTCCGTCGCCGCAGAAATGCTTAAAAGGTCAAACGAATCAAACTGGGCTGATACTCTAAAGTTTGGTTCGGAGCAGGAAGTGACAAGAGAGGGCATATTCGGAAGGATCGACCAGATCGGCGCCAAGCGAAACGCCAGGGGAGAGAGAATAAGGGACAGGGATGAGAAGACGAGGTTCAATAATGCGACGGCCGCCGCCGAGCTCGCTTTAGCTTTCAAAGAAAAAGGCTTTGAAGGCTTGTCCAATCCCGATCAGGATGCGGTCAAGGATAGAATCAAGAGCGCTATATTGCAGAACCGAGTTTTGGCCGGGGAGTTCAATTCATTGAATGCCGCAGACCAGGAGGCGTTTATTAAAAGAATCGCAAGCGATAATGCGTATTCTTTGGAGGAAAGGGCGGCGCTTGGAAGGTTTGCGGACAAGCCCGAAGTCGACGACACCTCGTCACAAAAACAGGAAGAATTGGACGAAGCCGTGGTCGAACAATCAGTAGCTCAATCGGAACTGGACGACGTCCAAAGAAGACTGACATCCGTTGAGACAAGACTTCTGGCATTCGATGCATCTTCCACGCCCCCGGGTGCCCAGGCTCAGGAGATGGAAAGAATAAAAAATGAGCTTCCAAGACTTCAGAGCGAGGCAGCAGGCTTCCAGCAAACAATAAATCAACTGAATCAGAGTATCACTGCGTTGAGAAATGAAAAAAACAGCGTTCCGAATGTTCTTAGGCAGGGGTTTGCTTATGCGGGGAGAGATCCCCAACAAATAGAAAATGACATTGCGACCGCGGTAGGCCAACTTCAGACCGCAACCACAGAGCTTAATTCAAGAAGTTCCGAAATCAATAAACTGTCACAACTTGAGCAGCAGCAGCAGAACCTTGAGCAGCAAAGACTTGACCTGAAAAAGGAAGAGTCGGAAAAAAAGATTGCAAAAGGTAAAGCGGACCTTGAATTTACCAGAGCTCAACGGGAATTGCAGGATGCGATTTCTTTAAGGCGCCGACAGGAACAGGATATTGTCGATTCGCTCAACGGTGTATTCTCCGAGGCAACGAGGGAATTGATTGATAAACAGATAGATGCATACGGAGTCAAATTTGAAGAGTCGTTAAAAGAGGTAAAAGATAAAGCGGCAAACGAGGATGAAAAAGCGTTTTACGATTCACTTGCAAAGCAATTTACAAAATCGGTAAACAGGAGATTCGGAGGAAGCAAACCCAGAAGAGTGATAGATAGAGCCAGGGTTAACCAGAGCTTCAATGAGTTGTTGGTAAACGGCGACATTGCGTATGTAAAGAAAATGATGCAGGGTCTGTTAAATACGGAAAATCCCCGAACCGGCCAAAACTATACGCAAACAGAGATCGACGACCTGATAAAAAATAAGGAATTTATCGAAAAAGTCACTCCGGAAGCTTTAAAACAGGTGGTTGCCAGAAAAGCTGTGATCGGAGGGATAGAGCCCGCCGATGTATACAATATTACCCATAGCACCTGGGGCGAGAACTTAATAACCAATGCCATTAGCTCAAATGAGAGCTTCAGGACCCAGGCGGAGGCATTGCTCGGACAGGGCGCTTTGGACAGTCCGGACTTTATGGAAAGGTTGAGGCGCGAGGCGCAGGAGAACCCAGGCCTCGTCGCGACACTTCTTGCGGCTATTGCCGCCGGCGGAGCATTTGCATTGACGGGCATAGGAGGAGCGGTATTAGCCGGGGCGGTAGCAGGCGGAGGAGGACTTGGCGCAATAAATTACAACAGGGGCAACAGGCTGTTCGGATAGGATTTAATTTCCTCAATTTCTTCGGTTTCATATTTAAGGTATACTGTTAGTAATTTTTATGCGCGCCTTTTTTAAGAACAACCGGACTCTTTTAATTTTGTCTATCATTTCTTTAGCTGCGTTTATCCTGATAGGCCTGTTTACGGTTTTTAGGATCAATACCGGATCGCTGCTGACCCTTGATATAAAACCTTTTTACGCTTCCGGCAAAATGGTCGGCGCCGGAGTAGGTGACAAAATGTACGATATCAATACCCAGTACTTTTGGGAACATAAGTTATCGCTTGCTCCCGAAAAATTATATTTTATGTCCTTTTTGACCCCTCCTTATATCGCGCTTTTATTTTATCCCTTATCGTTTTTGACAATTAAAAATGCGTATATGGTTGTATTTGTTTTGAATGTACTTATTTTAGAGGTTGGTTTATTTTTGTTGTTTAAAGACAAATTTAAAAAGAATGCGTTAAAAAGGAATATTTTTTATTACTTCTTCCCCCTGATTTTTTTACCGGTTTGGTTTGCTCTGCTTCAGGCCCAGCTTTCGTTTATTTTATTCCTTGGTTTTGTCGGCAGTTGGTACTGTTTTAAGCACGATAAGCCTTTTTATGCGGGTCTTTTTTTGTCACTACTTTTGCTTAAGTTCCATTTGGCGATACTTCCGGTATTGTTATTAGTATGGAAAAAGCAGCGGTCGGCGCTTTCGGGTTTTTTCATAGTCGGCGTCATACTCTTTATAATTTCGTTGTTGCTGGTAGGCGCAAGCGGGCTGATAAATTATGTACACCTTCTTGTTGCTATCCCGTATGAGAACGTCTTCAGCGCAATTCATCCTCAGCTCGAAACAAGTCTGAGGGGACTTTTGCAATACGTAACGGGGACAAATAATATCGCCCCCATTATAATTCCTTTAATTCTTGGGTTCTTGTATGTATTTATTTTATTTTTATTAAGCTTTAAAGGTAAATGGGAACCAAAAACCAACAGGTTTGACATAGAGTGGTCAATACTTATAATTGCGGTACTCCTTACAAGTCTTCATACATATCTTCACGATATCGTCCTATTTATTTTTCCGGTAATCGTATTTTTCGAGCAATTCAAGGATTTTAATAAAATATTTATTGCTTCGCTTATAATTTTCGGGGCATTTATTTTGTCGATCGTATTTTTTGTGATTACGGTCCCGGCAATGGGTATCATGTACCTGATTTTTGTTCTACTGCTTGAAAAAAATAGATTATCTGCTGGCCCGAAGAGCGTTTAGGATCACGGCAACGTCAATTCCTTCCTGCAGGAACGCCCCGCCGATCGGAGGAATGAATCCAAGACTTGCAAAAATCATCCCGACGATGCTGAGTCCGATACCGACAATTATGCTTTGTTTTGCAATTGCTATCGTCCTTTTTGCGATATTTAAAGTTTCTACGACAAGAGAAAAATTTCCTCCCAAAAATACTATGTCTGCTGCCTCGGACGCCGCTGTTTGTTCTTCGTTGCTGAATACCATTCCAACGTCTGCGGATGCAAGCGCAGGCGCATCGTTGATGCCGTCTCCGACCATTGCGGTTATCGTACCCCTTTGTTTGAGTTCGGTAATCCCCTTTTGTTTGTCCTCGGGTTTTGCCTCTGCCTTTATAATGATATCTTCGCCCAGGGTTTTTAAAAGTCTGTCGGCATTTTCTTTTTTGTCCCCCGTAAAAATATAAAGCTTAAAACCCGAATCTTTTAATTTTTTTATAATATCTTTTGACTCAAGTTTAATCTCGTCCTCGAAAATAAAATTTGCCAGCTCTGTTGTTTTATCGAATAGGCCGATTCCCATCCCGCTCCTGTTTTTAAGCTTTGAAAGGATAAATTTTTTGCCTTTTATATTTCCCTCAATACCGATCCCAACTTTTTCTTCGATATCCTCGGCATGCATGAGGGAGACTTTTTTGCTCTTCGCAAAATCTACGATTGCTTTTGCCAAAGGATGTAAAGAGCTTCTTTCAATCGCTTCGGAAATTGCCAAAAGTTCATTATCGTTATAATTCTTGCTTAAATTTATAAATTCTGAGACTTTCGGTTTGCCAAGAGTTATCGTACCGGTTTTATCAAAAATCAGGCTTTTTGCGTTAGCCAGAACTTCAAGGCCGGAAAGTTTTTTAACGATGACATGTTTTTTGGAAGCCGCATTAACCCCTCCCAAAAGCGCAATAGGGGTTGCGATAATAAGGGGGCAGGGCGTGGCAATTGCCAGGACCGCAAGAGCCCTGGTCAGATCAAAACCCGAGTATATATAGGAAAAACCCGTTATCAAAAGCGTTACAAGAGTAAAGTACCCCGAGTATCTGTCGGCAAGTCTTATGAAAGGAGATTTTTCGTTTTGCGCGTTTTTAACAAGCTGGATAATTTTTGCATACCCTGAATTTGCGCTTTCCTTTGTAACCTTTACGATGATCCGGTTTCCGACATTTACCGTTCCGCTTCTGATGGGGTCGTCTTTTATTTTTTCGACAGCGTAGGGTTCGCCCGTTAAGGATGACTCGTCGGTTAATCCTTCTTTCGAAACCAGGGATCCGTCCAGGGCTATTACTTCACCTTTTCTGACCACGATCTCTTCACCCTTTTTTACTTTTTCGATTTTTACCTTGCGGTCCATTTTCCCGTTTTTCCAAATGTAAACTTCATTCGGGATTCTTTCGGAAAGTTTGGTCAGGGATTTTTTTGCCTGTGCAACACCGTAATCTTCAAGCGTTCTCCCCGATGCGATCATAAGCGCCAAAATTGCCGCAACAAGATATTCCTGGGTTACGAGCGCAACTACGATCGCAAGGATTGCGATATAGTCCAGCGCGAAGCGTTTTTTTAATATTGACTGGGCGGTTTCATAAAAAAGTCTATAACTTCCAAGAAGAGTTGCAAAAATTCCTAAAATATTTGCGGCCGTTGTTTGTTTTAAAACGAGCAAAAATAAGTAAAATATTATTGCAATTATTACGACAGCGGGAATTCTAAAGGTTTTAAGAAGACTTAATTTTTGTTCCATACTGCGCCAGGA
This sequence comes from bacterium, assembly GCA_021785915.1. Classification (GTDB taxonomy): domain Bacteria; phylum Patescibacteriota; class Microgenomatia; order Levybacterales; family UBA12049; genus DAHWUP01. The sequence goes on along the minus strand of JAJYEF010000010.1, from coordinate 13,610 downwards.
GCTATTTTATTATATTTTACCCTAAGCCGCCACTGATTAAAAGTTGCCGAATCTGTAGTCTAGCTCTTCGGAGACATTAATTTTTGCTTCCGTATAGACGTTTCTGGTTTTGGCTCCTGCCCATTCGACGAATGCGGTTGCCCCGGAGGTTACTCCGGTTTTTCTTCTTATGTACTGTTCGAGATCGCTAATGCTTGCATTAATTCTATCCCCCTCATATTTTTGACCAACTATCCGTTGGTTTGCGGTTGCGATTTGCATGTAAAGGTTTACCTCCTCGCCGCGAAGTTGAAGCCTTTGCTCGGGAGTTGATGCCCCCTCGACCTGTCTGTGTTTTGCGGCTGCCTGGTTTTTAATATCGTCCCTTTGTTTTCTCATCGTGCTAATTCTATCGGGGATCGTCTTTAACTGAATCTCTAAAGACATAAGTTCCTGAATCTTATCCTGGACCTCTTTCATTGCGGCAGTTTGCCTTTCATTTGTCCTTTGGGTGCCAAGAGCGTTTCTTATTGCATTTCTTGCCTGATCCGGGGTAAACCCGGTATTGATCATCGCAGCCTCTCCCCTTAACTCCTGAAGCCTGCGCAAATCCTCGGGCGAAACCGGCTCGCCTTTTGTGTACTTAGTCATTATTTCCGTACCCAAATCTTCGATATCTTTGTTAAGTTTTTCGAGCTTTTGTTCGGGGGTTAGTTCCTGGGCTTTGTCTTTGCCTTCGGCGTTTAATTTTCCAAGCTCGTCGGCCTCTTCGTCGGTTATGGTCCCGTCCTTTGCTTTTTGCTCCAGGCCGGCCCTTCTTTGTTCGGGGTCTTGTTTTAAGTTTCTTAATTCTTTTATTTCATCGGCTGTTGCTGTTTTGTTATCAATTTTTTCCTGGAGAGCATTAATTTTTCCAAGCTTGTCGGCATCTTCGGGGGTTGCGGTTTGGGCCTCTTGCGGTTTTGCGGAGTCTTCTGATTGGGTCTCAGCCGTTTGTTGACCGCCATTTGCTTCGACGGCTTGCGGTTTTGTTGCTTCTTCCGTTTCCGCCGCTTCGGTAGCATATGCCGCGGTTGCGGGCATTTCTTGTCCGGCGGGTGGAGCAGTAGTTTCAGCCTGAGTCGCAACGCCTCCGTCTCCGGTCGGTTCTTCCGTAGGAACTGCTCCGGTATTGCCGGCATCTACATTTGCACCGGCAAGTTCCTTTATTCCTGCTTCGGGATTTTCTTCTAGAGATTTGTCCAAATCACCAACTAAAGGCGCTACGTCAGGCCCTAAAGCTGCAGGGCCGCCGAAAGCGTCTTGCGCTTCTTTTAGCCCGGCGTCAACTGAGGGCGCGGGTGATTCAACAGGAGAAATAGATGCCGGAATTCCGGTTCCTTCCGTAACATTTCCCGAAATACTTGCTCCGCCCAAGCCTCCCTCCGCAACAGAGCTAAGGCCTCCTCCCAGACTTGTGCCTCCAACTCCTGCTGTTATGTCTTCGACTTTTCCGGCCATAATTTAATTCTCCTTTGCGACCTGCAAAGCAGCGTCAATATCCGAATTCTTCATGTGCTCGCGCATCTTGCTTATTTTTTCCAGATCATTCTTTTCATTATTGTACGAATCCATATATGTTTTTAACTCCTTAAAAACGTTGTGCTTTGAAACAAAATCCATGGTTTTTGCGTAAGCGTCGTCGGCCGAGGCAAACGGCTCGATAGATAAAAAATCATTTGCGTAAGTTTTTGCATTAATTAAGTTAATGGTTTTATCCTTTAGACCCGCGATTATTTTTTTTAGGAATATATACTCCAGTTGATGGGTTAACGCGCTAAGGTCATCCACAATTAAAGTTTATACATAAATTCTTAGTTAAGTCAACAATACGGGACGTTAGTGGATTAATTTATCTTTTCAATGGTATAATTACAATCGAAGCACAAGCCTCATGGAGGAGTCGCATAGCTAGGTCCATTGCGAGGGTTTGCTAAACCCTTGAGCTTTAAAAAGAGCTCGCGTGGGTTCGAATCCCACCTCCTCCGCCCCGTCAAACGTGGCTTTGTCTTTTTGTGCTTTAAGATTATGAATAAAGAAAATGAAAAAACCACACACATCGAACCCCACGATTCAGGTCATGTATCAAAGCTCAACTGGTTAAGGGCCGCGGTGCTTGGCGCAAACGACGGAATTGTTTCCATCGCAGGCCTCGTCGTTGGTGTTGCCGGGGCAACAAATTCTATTTCGATAATCCTTACCGCAGGCGTCGCGGGAATTATCGCGGGAGCAATATCGATGGCAGCGGGAGAATACGTGTCGGTATCAAGCTCGAGGGATACGGAAAAAGCTTTGCTTGAAAAAGAAAAATGGGAGCTTAAAAACTTTCCGAAAGAAGAAATGGAGGAACTAGCGCAAATTTATGAAAAAAAAGGTTTGTCCAGGATTACTGCCAAAAAGGTCGCCGAGGAATTGACACGGCACGACCCGTTTATAGCACATTTTGACGCGGAATTGAGAATAGACCCCAATAATCTTACAAACCCCTGGCACGCGGCATTTGCGTCTGCGCTTTCCTTTCTGACCGGGGCGATAATACCTCTTGTTGCAATAGTCCTTCCCCCAGAAAGTCTTCGTATACCTTTTGCTTTTATTGCGGTAATTGTTGCCCTGACGCTTACGGGAACAATAAGCGCAAAAGTGGGAGGAGCAAATGTTTTAAGGGCGGTTGTAAGGGTAGTTGGGGGAGGGATACTTGCCATGGTAGTGACTTACGGAATCGGAAGATTGTTTGGGGTAGCCGGAATATAGTTTAAGCCTCGTAGGTAAAAATTTCCGCGGGCGTATATTCGTAAGAGCACATCTGCGAAACGCTAATATGCTCAAAGTATCGTCTCATAGGCCTTATCGAGTTCCCGTGCCCCGAGATAAAGATTATATCTTCAGGTTTCCACGTAGGTATTACGTCGTTTAAAAAATCCAAAATTCTTTCCTCGACCGTTCTTATGCTTTCCCCTCCGGGCGGACCTTCCTCGTACGACCTGTGCCATAAAGGGAATTTGTCGGGGAACTGTCTCTTGACTTCGTCTTTATTTTTGCCCGTTAAATTTCCGTAATCCCTTTCCTTAATGCGGGGATCGGTTATTACTTCTACGTTTGCATGGTATCCGTTTAAAACGAGTTTCAGCATATTTTTCGAACGTATAAGGTCCGATTGGTAAGCAATCGTAACTTTTTCGTCCTTTAATTTAAGCCCTATTTGCTTTGCCTCCTCAATCCCTTGCGGACTTAAATCAACATTCCTCCAGCCGGAAAAAGTATTGTCTTTATTGTCGAGCGTCTGTCCCTCGCGGAATATAAAAATTTTTGCCATTTAAGGATATTTTATCTTTACTTCGGTTGGTTTTAAAACCTCTTTTACCGTGTGGTCGTCGTTAATAATAACTACTTTGTTGGTATGCATCTCGTCCTGGGCGAGGTTTTTGATGTGAATCCCGGGGTGAACCGACCTCCAGAAATAATATACAAATTCGCGGATTTCCTCTTTTGTCATTCCCTCGTTTTTCTTTCTTAATACTTCTTCGGCCTGGTCGCGCCATTCAAGCGACACCTGGTAATTCGGAACGTAAAGGACCGTTAAATAATCAATCAAGTCCCATAAAGGGTTGTATTCCTCGAGCTTTTTATTGATATCTTTTGCAAATTGTATGTGCCCGGGAGTATCCAGAGCGGGAAGCCCTAGGTCAAAAACGGATTCGTCTTCCACCCTCCTTGCGCCGAGCATCCAACCGTCGAAGAAAATAAAATCCGGTTTTTTATCTACGGTCTGCCAGCCGGACCAGTCCCCGTCGCCGCCGTGTGCACCTTTGTCGTAGACCGGGAATTTTTCCCTGTCGCCATCCTTCATTTCTTTAAGCCTGGTCAGGTCGTTTATCGCCAAGTAAATGTCATGCGTTACGCCTCTTCTTATGTATCTCGGGTCAAATTCCCTAAGTTCCGTCAGCTGTTCGTGGCCAAGATAATAATTGTCGATCGAAAGACTGACGGTTGAATAATTTAAGTGGTCGAGTAGGGTTTCAAGTACTTCGCCCTGCGTTGTTTTTCCGGCACCTTGAATAGCGGAAACCCCGACGAGCAGTCCTTCGGAAGAACTTTTTTGTTTTTTAAGGCTGACAAGCTCTTCGATATACGGAAGATAGTAGATTTTTAAGTCGTTTTTTAAAGTGTCGGGAATGATTTCCGGCCTTCTTTTAAGAAGTTCATCGAATATGTGAAAGTCGCTGTCTATATTAAAATTCATGACGTTAAAAAATCATAACCGCAGCCATTTAAGTTTTACAAATTGCTTATTACAATTTACCATTTAAATACCGGTTAGTAAATACCACGTGGCAAATGGCCTTCCCGGTAGACGGTTGGGCGTTGTCGGCGCATTTATTAATGGGGGACGGCGGGCACTAAAAAACCCTGAACGCTATGTCAGGGTTTTGTGGAGATGTCCGAGAGTGACTCGGAGTCCAAGAAAACATTTTAAAAAAATCTACAAGCTTATTTTGTCTTTAAAAGTCACCCTATTCTTTTCCGGCAAAAAGGAATAAATAAGGCCAAGGTTATAAATTCGATAAAGACTAAACCGAAGTCTTTATTAATTTCCCGACTTTGTTTGTGCTCAAAAAGGCTCATCGGGGAAGACTTTATGAACATCAATCTTTAAACAGCTAGTGCCAAAGGTTGAATTCTAAAAGCGTCGGCGAATGCCGAAACCTTAGATTTTAATGCATTTACAGCATTTAATTTTGATTCTGTTTAGCGTCTTCTAATCAAAGACGGCTTGCGTTTTTTAAAGTGCCAAACTTGTCGATGCAATTGCATCCCCGTTACCGCGTATTATAGCGGATTATAGCACTGTATGTCAAGTTTTTTAGCCTCGAATTAGCCTTGGGATAATTCGTGCTCGATATGCCTTCTGATGTCCCTTTTTTTGATCGCTTCACGCTTTTCGTATTTTTTCTTGCCCTTGCCAAGCGCAACCTCGACCTTAACAAAGCCGTGTTTCAGGTATAAAGAAACCGGAACCAGCGCCAGATTAGCCCCGTCGGTTTTTGATTTCAAGGCTATAATTTCTTTTTTGTGCATCAAAAGTTTTCTGGTTCTTGACTCGTCATACCCTTCTATCTGCCCCGGTTGGTACGGGAAAATCTTGGCGTTTACAAGATAGGCTTCGCTTCCGATTATTCTAATAAAGCTTCCCGTAAGGTCGGCTTTGCCAAGCCTCACGGATTTGACCTCATGGCCATAAAGATTAATTCCGGCTTCAAATCTTTCCAAAAGCTGGTAATTAAAAAAAGCTTTTCTGTTTGTAATTTTCATGGTCTATCACCATTCACTTCTTTCATAAGTTGATGATAATGGAAAACGCGTCAAAAGTAAATTAAAATTTATGGTATAGTATACAACTGCCATGAGTGCCGAAACATATTACGAGGGTTTTAAGCGTTTCCTTGATTCCCGTTATTTTTCCGAAGAAGAAAAACTTCACCAGCTTGCCAGAGTATATCTTTCAAGGACAAATCTGTCCAGGGAGATACGCAAAGTTGTAAGAAAAAAGAGCGGAATTTTTTATACTGAAAAAGCATTCCCTTCGCCCCTGTGGAAATCGGTGGAGGACAGCGCTTTTGAAGGTTGCGCATGGGATTTGACAAGCGATTACGGAAAAGGGATTATAGTTGAAGCTTTTTCAAACGGTTCAATAATAGTAAGGGGAGCGCCTGACGCAACTACGCTTCTTTTATTAAGCGAATGGAGAAATGACAAAAATAATTTATTAAAGGCATTTGGGAAGGCTTTGGGAAAACCGATGATCATAGCGATATGAGGTTATTTCAGGCTTATTTCGTAGATTTTGCCTCCGGACAAAACATATGCTGTTTGTGAGGACTCTGAAACGTCCAGGTCGGTGGCAGATCTTATGACCCCTGATTCGTATTGAGCTTTATACTTACCGCTTTTATCCAAAACTACAATTCGCGAATTTCCGTTATCCAGAACATATATATAATTATCATCGGCACTTGTTACAATTCTCGTCGGGTTTGAAAAATCCTTATCAAGCCCAGAAACAGAAAAAGTATCCTGGTTTCCCCTCGTAAATTTATCTATATTGCCGTTTGAATATAGGACATAAATAGAACTGTCGATTGCAATTGAAACGGCTTTGGAAAAATCTATGCTGGAATTGTCGGAAATGTAGTCTGATTTTGCGTAACCAGAATTGGTGCTTACGTACTTAAGGATTTGGTTCAGCTTTTTGTCAAGAATATACATGTTCCCAAAATAGGTTGAGAATCCTCCCGGCGAGGACCAGTCGTTGTTATTAGTGATGATTGTTTTTTTGTTGCCGCCGCTTGAATCAAGGGAAAAGACGAGCGAGGATGTAAGTCCGTAAATATTATTGCTGTCTTTTGCAAAGTAAAGTGCAGGATTATTTATTTCCGCCGCAAGATAGGGGTCTAAAGACGCGTCGACTTGTTTTGCCGTTACGGCGGTCGGGCTAGGCGCTTGGGAAATGGCGGAATTAACCTTGTCAAGAAGCGCCTGGATCTGTTTTTCCTGCGTAGAATTTGCCGGAAGTTTTGCTTTTCCCTGTTCAAGGAGTTGCTTTGCTTGGGTAAAGCTGTCCTGCGCAAGGCCCGCGTTCAAACTTAAGAGGCTTTCGCCCTCTTTATATTTCTGAGAAGCCTGCGGATAGACGCTCTGGAAAATCTGCTGGTTTTTGGATTCCTGCTGTTTTTTGATCGCGAAAATTACGCTCGCCGTAAATATGACCAGAATTAATATTACGATCGTAAGAATAACTTTCCTCGGGTGCGTAAGCCCGTTTCCCCGGGAAGGAATTCTGAACTTGGAAAAAATTGAGCCAAATTTACTTTGGAAAGAGGGTTTTTCTTCAAGGCTCGATGAATAAAAAGGGGAGGGTCCGGCATTTGCCTCCTCCTTTCCTTCCGGCTCTTTTAATTCTTCACTTTCTTTAGGCGGCTCTTCGTGTGCTTCTTTTTCCTCGGATTCGGGCACGATCTCTTCCTCTGAAACCTTTGTTTCAGCTTTGTAGTGGATTATGATCGCCGCTGCCCCGGCCTCGTCTTTTTCGTGAATAACCGGAGCAAGATGTTCGGCCGCATCGGAAGGTGTTCCTTTTTCTAAAACTTCAGTTAGAGTTTCAGCCGATATTACATTTGTAAACTGTCTCGTCTCTAGAATTACGATATCGTCTCCCTGCAGGTATCCCGAGGCGTCTTTAAGGGTTTTTGGATCATTGCTTTCGGCTTCAAGGATGTGACCTATTTTGCCGCCCCTTTTCATCGCGACTTTTCCGCTTCCTAGTATGTAAATATATAGAACGTTATCGACAAAGGATCCGACCACAAAAGAGCAGGTGATGTCTTTAGGCAGTTTTTCCGAAGTTTTCCTAATAGCGTCTCTTATTGTTTCAAGGTTTTTTGTTTCAAGACTAAAAAATTCCTGTTCCAGGGTATTTAAAATTTCTTTGCCCAAGACGTTCAAATAATCTTTTTCCGCCACATCTTCTTTTGTCTCAAGCGAAAGTACGGCAAAAAGCCTTCCGGCATTATATGCCTGTGCCCAAGAGTAGGCGCTAGGATTTGCTACGACCTTATCGAATGTAATATTAGTGTCTGCCATTTACACTTATAGTATAGCAATAGTAATCAAGAAAAGCGAAATATAGGCAAATAAAAGTAAGTACGTAAATGTTCTAATGATCGCGTAGTCGTTGGAATCGTGCACAATGTGGTTCATCGACGATACCTGTTTTATGACGACCAGAAGAAAAATAACCGCGAAAAGGTCGGCAATACCGAGCCCGCCTTTTACCAAAAGAGTGATCCCGGGAAAATTCATTTGTCCGGCTAAATTAAAAGATGAAAAATTAAGGCTGTTCATTTCTTTTTCCTATCAGGTTTTCAACAACGTGTACGGCATCTTCGGGCCTTGGCACAGACTCGAAAGTAAAATTATCGATCGTCCCGGCGGTCTGGACCAGGACGTTTCCGTAATCAAAGATCGTTCTGAAAACCCCCGCCTGCTGGTAGCTTACATCCTGAACGAGGGTTAATTTTGTCGCCGCGATGTTTTTATAAACTATTCCCTCAAAGTCTATGTCTACAATTCTTCTGTCTGTAACAAGATCCAAATTGAAATACCAACTGATAAAACTTATAAAAATAAAAGTAACGAGCAACAGGTAATAAAAAATAACAAAAACAAATATGTAGTTTTGGCCTACCGGTAAAGAAATATGGATTGACGACAAAACAATCGCAGCGACTACAGGCAAAAACAGGAATACGAAACCCGCGATCAACCAGGGCAGGTTAGTTATAAAATCTTTTCTTATAAAAAGGAGGACTTTTTCTCCGTCTTCCTGGTTTTGGAAAGTGATGTCGTCGGGATTTTCGCAGTAGGATGTAAAAAGATGCACGGACGAGGTATCACTCGTTGTGACTGGAATAGCCGGGGCCGGAGAACTGACCGGATCAGCGGGTTGATTATTTCCGATCCCGCTTCCTTGCGCCGTCCCGGTTTGCGTATTTTGTTGTTCTACAAAAATATCCGGCATCTATCTTTCTACATTATACAACGGACCGACAATTTGTATATTGCTCGGTGCCCTTAAGTTAAAGTAGTTTTTAAAGTCTTCCCCGCTAAAGCTCACCGACCCCGCGTCCCCCGATACATTTACGCTGGTGGTATTGCCCGAGCCAAAGTCTGCCGAAACGGTGACGCTTGAAACGCTGTTGTAAGGAGTAATGCCTCTTGACTGGAGCTCCTGTTTTACCTGGTCAGCGCTCCAGGTATCCGTCCCGGCCGGGTTTGGTTTGTCCGTCTGGTACAAATGGTTGACCGTCGAGGAGTCTTTTTGCGCCAAAAGCAGAACATTTACGATGTCGGCGACATCGGAGGACGTCAGCCAGGCGGTACCGTTATATTGGCTTCTTGATCCCCAGTCGCAGTAAAACCACGGAGAGGACTTGTCGTAAGCGTTGTTTTGGATATCCGAAAAGCTGCCGGCTGAACCGCTCGGAGTATCGACCGCATTTTTTGTCCACGGGGTAGCTGCCCAGCCGATATCCGAAGAGGAGTGTATGTATCCCCCGTGCGTTGAAGAAAACCACGCCTTAATGGGATTTCCTCCCATTACCATCACCTGCCCGGATGTGTCGTTTACCGCCTGGTCCCAGTTCCCGCCTTTGGGGTTTGTTTGGAACACCTGGCAGTTTTGCGTCGCGCAGATAGAGTTTGCCCCGTTATTGGTCGCTGCCAAAACGTACGACCTAACGGCTATCGCCTGGGCCTTAAGTGCTTCCATCGGCCAGCTGTCCGGGACTTCATATACCCTTTTAACATAATCTTCAAGGCTTCCGCTCCAGATTATGCTCCCGGTGTTGATGCCGTTTCCGTTGTTAACGTTTATTGTTATTCCGCTGAAGTTCTGGTATCCGTCAAAGTTATAATATGCGCGCAAGATCTGGTCCGAGGTCTGTCCGGCCTGCGCCCTCCCGTACGCTCCGTACTGGTTTAATCCTACCCTGTTGGGGACACCGTAGGTAAAAAAGCCGAATTTCGGCGAAAACCCCGGGTCCTTCCCGATATCCGAAGAACACCCGCCCTGGGTGTTATACGCAAAAAGCGGAATGTTAAGACCCGCCAGCTTTGCATTTATGATGCTTTGCTGTATGGAATTAAGCTGCGACAGCTGGTTTGACAGCGTTGCCTGGTATGCTTTTGCGCCCGAGACTATCTTATCCAGTTGCGCTGATTGCTGGTCAAGGTTGTCCTTCAGGCTTGATAAGCTTGCCTCCTGGGACTGGAGTTGTTTCTGCTGGTTCTGAAGGTCCTGAATTTCCATCGCAACCGTCGTGATTATTGCTTTATCCCTGTCGGCGTTTGCCTTCTGGTATCCGAGAATTTGGGTAAACTGTGAGACAGATCCGGTCGACAAAAGGATAAGCAGCGGGGAATTATAATAGGATCTTATATAGTAGTCCCTGATCGTCGCGTCCAATATCTCCTGCTGTTTTGCAAGATTTGCATAACCCGCGTTTATGTCCTGTTTCTTCTGCGCAAGGTTTGCTTCGATATCGGCGATCGTGCCCTTAATTCCTTCGATCTGACTATTCAGGCTGTCGAGTTTTGATTGGAGCGGAGCGGTTGCGTTAATCGATTCTTGCAATGCCTGATTGATCGTTGATTCGCACTGTTGAAGAAGGTCCTGGCACGCCGAGCCAAACCCGTTTGTCCCTCCGCAGGCGTTTTGGACATTTGATATGTCGCAGCTGTTATTCTGCGCTTTTGAAGACGGCAAAAAAACAATAGCTATACTTATAAAAATAATTAGAAACAGTAGTGTGAGGATCTTTTTCATCTTAGTTTTTGTATTATAACAAAACCGAATCTATTTGCGCTTTAAACTGTTTTTGTGCTACCTTTAAAATAATGAAAATATATTTGGCTTCGGACCACGCGGGTTTTGAGTTAAAAGAGCAGATAAAAAACTTTTTAAAGGAGAAAAATTACGACATTGAGGACTGCGGGGCTTTTTCGTTTGCCGAAGGAGACGATTATCCAGATTTTATTAAACCGGCTGCCATGAAAGTAAGCCAGGACACCTCTTCGTTTGGCGTAATTTTCGGAAAGTCCGGCGCAGGGGAGGCGATCGTTGCAAATAAATTCAAAAACGTAAGGGCGGTACAGGGTTTCTCCGAGGAAAACGTCAGGCTTTCAAGAGAGCATAACAACGCCAATATACTGTCTTTGGGGTCGGAGTTCGTGGATTTTGACAAAGCAAAACTGTTCGTCGACGTTTTTCTGCAAACCGCATTTTCAGGTGAAGAAAGACACCTCAGAAGAATAAATAAAATAAAAGAAATAGAACAAAAAAATTATGCATGAAGTTATCCCCGGAATTCTGGAAAAAACATTCGAAGAAATAGAGGAAAAGCTTGGAATAATCAAACCATTTTCAAGGACCGTACATATAGATATCCTGGACGGAAGATTCTCCCCCGAAACAAATTTCAGGGAACCCGAAGCCTTCAAGAAATACAAGAATGATTTTTTCATGGAAGTACATTTGATGGTGGATGACCCTACGATTTACGTCAAAAAGTTTGCCGCTGCCGGTTTTAACAGATTCTTGGGGCAAATCGAGATGATGCGGGACATGGACGAGTTTATAGCAGAAGGTCAGATTTTTGGGGAAGTGGGACTTGCGATCGACAGCACTACACAGTTTGAGTCGTTGCATCTTCCTTTCGAAGACATCGACTCGATTTTATTAATGGGAGTAAAGGCCGGAAAATCGGGACAAACTTTTTTACCCGGGACCCTGGAGAAAATAAAGAAAATAAGAGGTCTTACCAATCTTCCTCTTGAAATAGACGGAGGGATAAACGACGAAACAATTGTTAAGGCAAGTCAAGCGGGTGCGAACCGTTTTGTCGCGACGAGCTATATTTTTACTTCCAAGGACCCGATGCAGGCCTTCGAGCATCTTTCGTCCCTTGCTTAAGCTTACTTTTGGGCTGTCATAGTCGCACTCGGGGTCGCCGCAAGTGGACAGTCGGCATTGTCTTTGAGGAAAAATTCCTCTTTTCCGAAACACGGCTTCTCAACGATATCCGCCGGTACCGGTTCGGGGTTATTCTGGGAGTTTGCCAAAAGATTTGACATGATCTGGTGCCAAATGGGGGCCGCTCCTGTAATCCCCGAGGCAAGGCCGTTCATGGGCGCATTGTTATTGTTCCCGACCCAGACCGCCACAAGGTAATTCGGCGTGTAGCCTATCGTCCAGTTATCCCTAAAACTATTAGATGTGCCGGTTTTAACGGATACGGTATACCCCGGAACATTTAGGGGCGAATTGCTCCCAAATTCCATGCTGCGCGCGTTATTGTCCGCAAGGATGTTGGAAAGTATATATGCAACGCCCGGGTCCAGGATCTGAAGCGGAAGCTGCTCCTGCTTTTGGTAGATCACGTCGCCGCTGTAATTCGTGATCTTAAGTATCGGGTTTAAATCGACTTTTTTGCCGAGGTTTGCGAGAGTCCCGTAAACTACAGCCATGTCCGTCATTTTTACATCCGCCGCCCCCAAAGTTATCGCAAGTCCGTATTGATTCGGATCTCCCCAGGTCGTTATACCCATTTTCTTGGCAAGGTTTACCATCGTCGGAACGCCGATTTTTGCCAGGGTTTTTACGGCGGGAATATTAATTGAATTTGCAAGCGCGATCCTAAGCGTTACGTTTCCATGAAAGGCGTGGTCGTAATTAACGGGAGAGTAAGGAGAGGTTCCGGCACTGACGTAGGTTACCGGCTCGTCGTTTATAATGCTCGCCGCGGTAAAACCGTTTGATAAAGCGGCTGCATAGGTCACTACTTTTATTGAAGAGCCGGGCTGTCTTAGGGCTGTAGTAACATTGTAATTTCCCCCGTCCGGGCTGTTATAGTCTGCACTTCCTACCATTGCAAGAATATCCCCGTTCTTGGGGTCGGTCACAAGCGCCGCTCCGTTCGTTAAGTTATATTCCGCGTCCTGGCCGACTTCGTTGGATACTACAGCCTGGGCCATTTCCTGTGTTTTTAGATCAAGGGACGTTACGACGTTCAGCCCGCCTTTTTCAACCAAAGGAAGACCATATCTTTGTATGAGATAATTCTTGACATACATTACAAAATGCGGCGCATATATCGGGGTCTGCGGGGGCTCAAAAGTCAGCGGCTCGTTTACCGCCTCTTGTTCCTGGACTTTTGTTATATAACCTAAGGAGTACATTCTGTTTAAGACCTCCTCCTGTCGTCCCTTCCAGAGGTTCGGGTTCTCACCGTACGGGGAATAGGTGCTTGGTGCCTGCGGCATTCCCGCCAGGAACGCGCACTGGGCAAGGTCTAAATCCTTAACGTCTTTTCCAAAATATGTTTGCGCAGCGGCTTCTATTCCCCACGCAGTCCCGCCGTAAGGCACCTGGTTAAAATACATGTCAAGAATTTGGTCCTTCGTATATATGTGTTCCGCCCAGAAAGCGAGTATTACCTCTTTTATTTTTCTTGAAATACTTACTTCCGGGGTAAGCAGAGTCGATTTGACCAGTTGCTGGGTTATCGTCGAACCGCCCTGCAGGGGCTTACCCTGGAAATCGGCGAGCGCCGCTCTTATGATTGCAGGAAGGTCAAAACCCGGGTTACTGTAAAAATCCTTGTCCTCGATTGCGATCGTCGCGTTAATTAAATTTTTAGGGATCGAACCTAAAGGGACCAGGGTCCTGTTCTCATTGGCGTAGATTTGGTATAAAAGCACGCCGTTTCTGTCGTAAATTTTTGTTGTTTGCGGGATTTCTCTTTCGGAAAGCTGGTGCGGATTTGGGAGGCTGTTTAAAAACACATAGCTTCCCGCCGGGATTAAAATAAAGATCACGCAGAATAAAAAACCTAAAACGAAGTATTTAAATTTCAAAAATATATGCCTCGGTTTGGGATAGACGGTAACCTCTTCTTTTTTCTGTTTTGCCTTGGGCTCTGTTTTTTTTCTCCCGAAGTGGAATTTTCTCCTTAATTTCCTCATTTGGAGAAAGACCC